>JBGTSP010000464.1:0-2005 GCA_041940205.1 Alphaproteobacteria bacterium | reverse complement strand
GTCCAGCACATGATCGATCCGCGCGCGGTGGTGCCGGAATCGGTGATGCCGGGCTACCCCTTCCTGGCGGAACGGGAGGTCCGGGTTTCGGACATCGCCGAGCACCTGAAGTCCAACCGGCTGATCGGCGTGCCCTACAGCGACGCGATGATCGCCAGTGCGGCGGCGGATCTGCTGGCCCAGGCCGATCCCGAGGCCGATACCGACGCGCTGCTGGCGCGCTATCCCGGCGCCCAGGCGCGCGACTTCGACGGCAATCCCGACCGCGTCAGCGAACTCGACGCCCTGATCGCCTACATGCAGATGCTCGGCACCCTGGTCGATTTCGACCTGTACAGGGCCGACGAGAACCTGCGCTAGGCGAGGAGGAGAAAAGACGATGAGCTATCAATCCGTATCCGCCTTCGCTCAGAGCTGGGGCCTTGTCTACCTGGTGCTGCTGTTTGCCGGCGTGCTGGTCTATGCGCTCTGGCCGGGCAACCGGGAGAAATTCCGCCACGCGGCCAACATTCCCTTCCAGGAGGACAGGGAGAATGGCTGAGCGGCGCGAGATCGATCAGCCCACCGGGGTCGAGAAGGTCGGCCACGAGTGGGACGGCATCGAGGAACTGGACAATCCGCTGCCCAAGTGGTGGGTCTGGTGCTTCTACGTCACGATCGCCTGGGCGGTCGCCTACATGATCGCAATGCCGGCGGTGCCGCTGGTTTCCTCCTATACCAAGGGACTGCTGGGTCATTCCCAGCGGGCCGCGGTGGCGGAGGACCTGGAGCGGGCGCGGACCGCGCGGGCGCCGCTGCTGGCGAAACTGGCGGCGCAGGACCTGGAGGCCATCGCCGCCGATCCCGATCTGCTCGCCTTCGCCATGGCCGGCGGCAAGTCGCTGTTCGCCGTGAACTGCTCGCAGTGCCACGGCTCGGGCGCCCAGGGCGCGGTGGGCTATCCCAACCTGAACGATGACGACTGGTTGTGGGGCGGCACGCTGGAGGACATCGAGACGACCATCCGCTTCGGCATCCGCGCGGCGCATGAAGACACCCGGGACAACGCGATGCCCGCTTTCCTGAAGGATGGAATCCTCGGTGTCGCGGAAATCGCCGACGTGAGCGCGCACGTGCTGACGCTCGCCGGCCGCGACGCCGATGCCGGCGCCGCCTCGCGGGGCGCGGCAATCTACGCCGAGCAATGCGCGGCCTGTCACGGTGGGCGGGGGCAGGGCAATCGCGAACTGGGCGCGCCCAACCTGGGCGACGCGATCTGGCTCTACGGCGGGGACGAGGCGGCGATCCGCGACAGCATCGCCTATTCGCGCAACGGCGTGATGCCGGCCTTCGCCGGAAAGCTCGACGAGGCCACGATCCGGCAGCTTGCGATCTACGTCCACCGTCTCGGCGGCGGACAGTAGGCGTCCGGGCCGCGGCAACGTCATGGACAATCCGGCGGGCGCGGCCGACGACCACGGCATCGAGCGGGTCGAGGTCGAGGCGGTCAACGCCGCGGCCCGCCGTCCGCTCTATGCCGACCGGATCAAGATCTTTCCCAAGCGGGTCCGTGGCCGTTTCAGAAACCTGAAATGGCTGTTCTTGGCGCTCGCCCTCGGCTTCTACTACGTCGCGCCCTGGCTGCGCTGGGAGCGGCCGGGCGATGCGCCGGACCAGGCCATCCTGATGGATCTGGACGGACGCAAGTTCTACTGGTTCTTCGTCGAGATCTGGCCGCAGGAGATCTACTACCTGACGGGTATCCTGATTCTCGCGGCGCTGCTTCTGTTCCTGGTGACCGCGGCGCTGGGGCGGGTGTGGTGCGGCTATGCCTGCCCGCAGACGGTCTGGACCGACCTGTTCGTTGCCGTCGAGCGGCTGGTCGAGGGCGACCGCGGCGCCCGGATTCGCCTCGACAAGGCGCCGATGAGCTTCGCCAAGTTCGGCCGGCGGCTGGTCAAGCATGCGCTCTGGCTGCTGATCGCCATGGCCACGGGCGGCGCCTGGGTGTTCTATTTCGCCGACG
>JBGTSP010000463.1:0-2006 GCA_041940205.1 Alphaproteobacteria bacterium | reverse complement strand
CTGATCGACACCGTAGTGACGTTCGGCGCCGGCCACCTTTACATCTCCCAGTCGGATAAAGGCGGCCTGGTCTTCGGCGGCGACATCGACGGCTACAACAGCTACGCCCAGCGCGGGAACCTGCCCGTGGTCGAAGACGTCTGCGAGGGCGGCATGGCGATCATGCCGATGATCGGCCGGGCCCGCGTGCTGCGCATGTGGGGCGGGGTGATGGACATGTCGATGGACGGCTCGCCCTTCATCGACCGCACGCCGGTGGATGGGCTCTATTTCAACGGCGGCTGGTGCTACGGCGGCTTCAAGGCCACGCCGGCCAGCGGCTGGTGCTACGCCCACCTGCTCGCCCGGGACGAACCGCATCCGGTGGCGGCCGCCTACCGGCTCGACCGTTTCCGCAGCGGCCGGATGATCGACGAGAAGGGTGCGGGCGCCCAGCCCAACCTGCACTGAGGGGACAAGGGGAGAACGCGGAGATGCTCATCGACCACCCCCTGCTGGGACCGCGGGACGCCGCCGAGTTCTTCTGCCTGGGCGACGCCTCGCTGATCGACCGGCCGGATGCCGCCGCGGCGAATGCGCCGTCCGCCTTCCACGACTATCTCTACCTGCGCGACAACCCGGCGGGCGTGCACCGCGAGCTCTGGTTCCACGAACAGGGCGACCGCTCGTGGCTGGTGGTCACCCGCGACACGATCAGCCACGAGATCCTCGCCGTCGAACTGGCCCGCGACGTCGCCCTGGCGCGCCGCGCCGGCGACGCGGGCCCGGCGTCGTGAACCCGGTTCCGTGAGCCCGCTGCCATGACCCAGGAATTCCGTCTTGCCGCCGGCGGCCTGATCGACCGCGACACCGGGCTCGGCTTCCGTTTCGACGGGCGGGACCTCGCGGGCCATCCCGGCGACACGCTGGCCTCCGCCCTGCTGGCAAACGGCGTGCGGCTGGTCGGCCGTTCCTTCAAGTATCACCGCCCCCGCGGCATCGTCGCGGCCGGCTCGGAGGAACCCAACGCGCTGCTCACCCTGCACCGCGGCGCGCACACCGAGCCCAACACCAGGGCCACCATGGTCGAGCTCGCCGACGGACTGGAAAGCGCCAGCCAGAACTGGCGGGGCTCGCTGCGCCATGACCTGATGGCGTTCAACGACCTGATCGCGCCGCTGCTGTCGACGCTGGCGATCGGCACCGTCGTTCGGTTGCTGATCGATGTGCCGCCGGCCGGCATCGTGCTCGGCCTGTGCCTGGCATTGTCGTCCACCGCCATCGTGATGCAGCTTCTCGCCGAGCAGCACCGCGTCGCGCATCCGACGGGCCGCGTCGCGCTGTCGGTGCTGCTGTTCCAGGACCTGATGGTGGTGCCGATCCTGTTCGTGGTCGGCGTTCTCGCCAGCGCCAAGCAGGGCACGCCGCCCGCCGGCATCGCCGACCTCATCGAGCCTTTCGTGCTGGCGCTCGGCGCAGTGGTCGGGCTGCTGCTGGTCGGACGTTTTCTGGTGCGGCCGCTGTTGGCCTCCGCGGTGGCGACCGGCAGCCGCGACCTCATCATGGCGATCGCGCTTTTGATCCTGGTCTCGTTCGCTGTGGCGACCGGATTGTCGGGTCTGTCGGTGGCGCTCGGCGCGTTCCTCGCCGGCATGCTGCTCTCCGACTCCGAAGCGCGGCATCACATCGAAGTCGATCTCGAGCCGTTCAAGGGGCTGCTGCTCGGCATCTTCTTCATCACCGTCGGCACCAGGCTCGATCCGGTGGCGACGGCGGGCGACGCCGGCTGGATTCTGCTGGCGCTTATCGGGCTTCTCGGCGTCAAGGCCGTGATCCTCTACGGCATCGCCCGCGCTTTCGGCGTGTCCCGTCCGGTTTCCATCGAGGTGGCGCTGCTGCTGGCGCAGGCCGGCGAATTCGCTTTCGTCGTGCTCGGCGTGGCGCAGCAAGGCGCGCTTCTGTCGCCGCGGCTGGTCACCGACGCGATCGCCGTCGTGGCGCTGAGCATGCTGGTCACGCCGCTGCTG
>JBGTSP010000462.1:0-2107 GCA_041940205.1 Alphaproteobacteria bacterium | reverse complement strand
CCGGCGTGTCGGCGATCTCGAACAGCCGCGCCGTCGCCTTGTTGACGCCGACATCGGTTGCCTGGGCGGACAGCACCACGGCGACGAGCAGGGTGTAGTGGTTGACATAGTTGAGCTCGCCCTGCGGCTCCGGCCAACGCTCCGAAAGCCGCTGGTAGAACTGGGCGACCCTGTCGCGTCGCATGGCCATCAAGGTCCCTCCGCCGATCCTGTGCCGGATCCGCCGCAAGGGCGGGCGCGGCATGTTCAGGCAGGCCCGCGATGGTCTAGGCTGCGGCATGGATCGCGCCGACCCGCCCGTCCCGAAATCCGAAGACGACCTGCATGTCGATGCGGTCTTGTATCCGCACCGCTCGCTCGGTGCGAGCCAGTTCCTGGTGCTGATGGCCGCAATCGCCGGCGTCAGCTTCGTCGCCGGGATGATCTTCGCCGTCCATGGCGCCTGGCCGGTGCTGGGATTCTTCGGTCTCGACGTGCTGGCGATCTATTGCGCGTTCCGGATCAGTTTCCGTCGCGCGCGCCGGCGGGAGATCGTGCAGCTCTCCGACGACTGCCTGCGGATCGCCAGCATCGACGCCTCGGGACGCCGGCGGCACTGGGAATTCCAGCCCTACTGGGTGCAGCTCGGCCGGCACGAGGACGCCGCCGGGCGCGGCCACCTCGTGCTGCGCTCGCACGGCCGCACCATCCTGTTCGGCAGTTTCCTGACCTCCGAGGAACGCGGCAGCCTGGAATCGACGCTGCGCGCCGCCCTGGCCCGGCTGCGCCTGCCGCCGACCGCCGCCGCCGACTGACCGCCGGGGACGAGGCACGGGCGGTGCGGGAGGCTCAGAGGCCCAGCACGTCCTTCATGCTGTAGAGCCCGGCCGGCCGGCCGACCAGCCAGCGCGCGGCGGTAAGCGCGCCGCGGGCGAACAGCGCGCGGTCGGACGCCCGGTGCACCAGTTCGATCCGTTCCTCGGGACCGGCGAACAGCACGGTGTGTTCGCCCACCACCGCCCCGCCGCGCAGGGCGGCATAGCCGATGGCGCCGGACTTGCGGGCGCCGGTGATGCCGTCCCGACCGCTCTCGGTATTGCCCTCGTGCGCCACGCCTCGGCCCTCCGCGGCGGCCCGGCCCAGCATCAGGGCGGTGCCCGAGGGGGCGTCGACCTTGTGGCGGTGGTGCACCTCCAGCACCTCGATGTCGAAGCTTTCGTCCAGCGCGGCGGCGACCTGGCGGGTCAGCTCGACCAGCAGGTTGACCCCCAGGCTCATGTTCCCGGCCTGCATGATGGCGGCGCGTTCCGCGGCGGCGGCGACCGCCGCCTGCTCCTCGGGCGCGAAGCCGGTGGTGCCGAGCACCAGGGCGGTGCCCGTGTCGGCCGCGAGCGCGGCATGCGCCAGGCTGGCCGCGGGCACGGTGAAGTCGAGCACGACGTCGGCCGTCGCGAACAGCGCCGCGGCGTCGTCGGTGACCGCAAGGCCGAGCGCCGCAGCACCGGCAAGCGTGCCGAGATCCTCCCCGAGCGCGGCATGGCCCGGCCGTTCGGTCCCGCCGGCGAGCGCCAGGCCGTCCGCTTCCGCGATCAGCCGCATCAGGGTCCGGCCCATGCGTCCGGAACAGCCGACCACGCCCAGCTTGATATCCGTCATTTTCGCCCTCCCCGCCATCGGCCGGCGGCATGCCGACCCTTTCTCCTATGGGCCGGCGGCGGCGAAACTGTCAATCGGTGAGGTCTTCCCAGAATTCCTTCACCCGGGCGAAGAAGCCGGCGGAATCGGGGCTGGTCCGGTCGGCATCGCCGGCCTCGCCGAAGGCCCGGAGCAGTTCCTTCTGCTTGCGGTTCAGGTTCACCGGCGTCTCGACCACCGCCTGGATGTACATGTCGCCGGCGCCCTGGCGGCGCAGGATCGGCATGCCCTTGCCGCGCAGCCGGAACTGCTTGCCGGTCTGGGTGCCTTCGGGAATGGCGACGTTGACGCGGCCGCCGTCCAGCGTCGGCACCTCGATGTTGCCGCCCAGCGCGGCCGAGACGAGCGAAATCGGCACCCGGCAGTAGATGTGCGCCCCGTCGCGGCGGAACAGGTGGTGTCCGGCGACCGAGAGGAAGATGTAGAGATCGCC
>JBGTSP010000461.1:0-2149 GCA_041940205.1 Alphaproteobacteria bacterium | reverse complement strand
TCAACCTGACGCTCTACAAGCTCGACAAGGTGATCGCCGGGGAAGCCCTGGACGAGGTCGTCGATCCGCTGATCGCCGACGACCAGGCCCGCCGGCTGGCCGCGCTGGAGCAGGGCGCGGGGTGAGCACGCCGACGCTTGGCGCGTGGCTGCGCCTGGCGCGGGGCCGCTTCGCCGAGGCCGGACTGGATGCGCCCGCGCTCGATGCCGCGCTTCTGGCCGAGGCGGTGACCGGTCTCGACCGGGCGGACCAGCGCCGCATTCCCGAGACACCGCTCGCGGCCGACACCGTCGCCAGGCTGGAGGAACTGGCCGCGCGCCGGTTGGCCGGCGAACCGACGAGCCGGGTGCTCGGCCGCCGCGAGTTCTGGAGCCTCGATTTCCTGATCACCCCGGCGGTGCTCGACCCCCGGCCGGACAGCGAGGTCCTGATCGAGGCCGCGCTGGCCTGCCTGCCGGCCCGGGACGCCCCCTGGCGGATATGCGATCTGGGCACCGGCAGCGGCTGCCTGCTGATCGCGCTGCTGCACGAGCGGCCGGCCGCCACGGGCCGTGGGCTCGATTCCTCCGGGCCGGCGCTGGCGGTCGCGCGGGAGAATGCCCGGCGCCTTGGCGTCGCCGCGCGCACCCGCTTCGAGGAGGGCGACTTCGCCGACTGGTCGGGCGGGCCCTTCGATCTCGTGCTCTGCAACCCGCCCTACATCCCCAGCGCCGAGATCGCCGGACTGGCGCCCGAGGTGCGCGCGCACGACCCGCGCGCGGCGCTCGACGGCGGGCCGGACGGCCTAGCGCCCTATCGCCTGCTGGCCCGGTGTTTGCCCGGCCTGCTGGCGCCCGGCGGATACGCCGTGCTGGAGCACGGCCACGACCAGGCGCAGGCGGTGCAACGGATCTTTCACGATTGTTCGTTACACCTGACCCGCCAGTGCCACGATCTGGGTGGGCGGGTCCGCGCGGCGGTCCTGCGGCGTCCGGAGAGAAAAGAGTTGGAAATCTAGGCATTCCGGGGTAGGTTCCGGGCCAACGGATGGACGTGCCGGGGGGGCGCGTTCCATTCCAGCGCGCAACGTCGCGCAGGCCGGCGTGCCTCAGCCAGGATCCGGCCGCACGGTTTTCGGACCGAAAACAGATGGCATTGCACAGTGGACGAAGCACCGACCGACGGTTCGGTGCGTGTTCACGGAGAGTATTTTCGCAACAAGTTCGGTATCGGGAAGTATGAGACAAAACTCTTCTTCGCGGCGTGGCCGCGGTCGTTCCAACGGGCGGCGGGGAAACCAGAACAACGCCAACCGCGTGTATGACAGCAACGGACCCGACGTGAAGGTCCGCGGCACCGCTTCGCACGTCTACGAGAAGTACCAGACCCTGGCGCGCGACGCGTCGTCCGCGGGCGACCGGATTGCGGCCGAGGCCTACTACCAGCATGCCGAGCACTATTACCGCCTGCTGATGGCCCAGCAGCAGCAGGAGGAACAGCGCCGCGCCGAGATGGAGGCGCGCCGCGCGCCCCGCTTCAACGGCGATGGCGAGGACGCCGAGGGCGACCAGTCCGGCGAGCAGCCCGCACCGCGCCGGCGCAACGGCGGGGCCGAGGAGGCCGAGGCCGAAGCGCCGCGGCAGCGGCGTGCGCGCAGCGACAATGCCGAATCCTCCGGCGAGCCGCAGGCTGCCCCGTTGGGCGGCGACGGCGGCGAGGAAGGCGAGGGCCAGCGCTCGCGCAAGATCATGTCGCCGGCCGAACTGGTGCAGGAAAGCCAGCGGCTGAACGAGGACGAGGCGCCGGCCAAGCCGCGCCGGCCGCGTACCCGCCGGCCGCGCGCCGCCGAGGCCGAGGCCGCGGGCGACGAGCAGCCCTCCGGCGAGAGCGAGCAGGCGCCGGCCTGAACCGGCGGCCGGCTGCGCGACGCCGTTTCGAACAGGAAAACGCCCGGAGGCCGATCCGCCTCCGGGCGTTTTTCGTTCCCGGCACGGTTCGCGGCGTGCCGCCGGCGCTCAGTCCTCGAGGATGGCCACCGCGCGGGTCCAGCCCGCCGAGGCCGCGCGAATCTTCACCGGAAAGCAGCTCACCGTGAAACCGGTGGCCGGCAGGGCCTCGAGATTGTGCAGCTTCTCCAGGTGGCAATAGCCGATGTCCCGGCCGGCCTTGT
>JBGTSP010000460.1:0-2151 GCA_041940205.1 Alphaproteobacteria bacterium | reverse complement strand
GCCGGCCCGGAGGTGGAGGCCGCGCTGCTCGCCCATCCCGATGTCGCCGAGTGCGCGGTGATCGGCGAGCCCGATCCCGAGCGCGGCCAGATCGTGGCGGCGCATGTCGTGCTCGCGGCCGGCGTGACCGGGGACGCGGCCTGTATCGAGCGCCTGCAGGCGCATGTGAAGGCACGCATCGCGCCCTACAAGTATCCGCGCGCGGTTCACTTCACGTCCGCCCTGCCCAAGACCCAGACCGGCAAGATCCAGCGTTTTCGCCTGCGCGACGGACAAGCGCCGGCATGAGCGATTTTGCGCGCACCCGCGCCCTGTTCCATCTGCCCGACGGGGTGATCTACCTGGACGGCAATTCGCTGGGACCGCTGCCCGTCGCGGCAAAGGCGCGGCTGGCGCAGGTGCTGGAAGACGAATGGGGCGAAATGCTGATCGGCGGCTGGAACCGGGCCGGCTGGATGGACCTGCCGGCCCGGCTCGGCGATCGCATCGCCGGCCTGATCGGGGCGCCGGCGGGCTCGGTGATGCTTGGCGACACGCTGTCGATCAAGATCTACCAGGCCCTCGCGGCGGCGCTGGATCTCCGGCCGGGGCGGCGGGTGGTGCTCTCGGATACCGGCAACTTCCCGACCGATCTCTACATGGCCCGGGGGCTGCTGCAGACGCTGGGGTCGGACTACAGCCTGCGCCTCGTCGAGCCGGACGGGGTCGCCGACGCGATCGACGAGAGCGTCGCGGTGCTGATGCTGACCGAAGTCGACTACCGCAGCGGCCGCCGCCACGACATGGCGGGACTGACCGAGAAAGCCCACGCGGCGGGCGCCCTCACGCTCTGGGACCTGGCGCATTCCGCCGGCGCGCTGCCGGTCGATCTGACGGCCGCCGGGGCCGATTTCGCGGCCGGCTGCACCTACAAGTATCTCAATGGCGGGCCCGGCGCGCCCGCCTTCGTCTTCGTCGCCCCGCGGCATGCCGAGGCCGTCCGTCCGGCCCTGTCGGGCTGGCTCGGCCACGAGGCCTCGTTCGACTTCGATCTCGACTACCGACCGGCCCGCGGCGTCGGTCGCATGCGGGTGGGCACGCCGCCGGTGCTGGCGATGGCCGTGCTGGACGCGGCCCTGGACGTCTGGGACGGGGTGGACATGCAGGCGCTGCGGGATCGTTCGCTCGCGCTGGCCGAGCGGTTCGTGGCCGGGATCGAGCGGCACTGTCCCGGTCTCGTTCTCGCTTCGCCGCGTGATCCGCAGGCCCGTGGCAGCCAGGTCTCGTTCCGCCACCCCGAGGGCTACGCGGTGATGCAGGCGCTGATCGCCGAAGGCGTGGTCGGCGATTTCCGGGCGCCCGACCTCATGCGGTTCGGCATCGCCCCGCTCTATCTCGACGAGCACGACATCGACGAGGCCGTGACCCGTCTTGCCGCCATCCTGGAGACCGGACGCTGGGACGATCCCGCCTACCGCGCCCGGGCGGCCGTGACATGAGCACGCCGAGCGATCCCGAAGAGGAGGGCGCGACGATGGCCTTCGACGGCCGCATGGCCTACGGCGACTATCTGCAGCTCGATACCCTGCTGTCGGCGCAGAAGCCCCTGTCGGGCGCGCATGACGAGATGCTGTTCATCATCCAGCACCAGACCTCGGAATTGTGGATGCATCTCGCCCTGCACGAGTTGCGGGCGGCGCGTGCCGCGATCGCCGACGACCGCCTGCAGCCGGCCTTCAAACTGCTGACCCGGGTGGCGCGCATCTTCGAGCAACTGAACGGCGCGTGGGACGTGCTGCGGACGATGACCCCGAGCGACTACAGCGCCTTCCGCGATGCCCTGGGCCAGTCCTCCGGCTTCCAGTCCTGGCAGTACCGGGAGATCGAGTTCCTGGTCGGCAACCGCAATCGGGCGCTGCTGCGCCCGCATGCCCATCGCGAGGATCTCGCCCGCCGGCTCGAGGCCGCACTCCTGGAGCCCAGCCTGTACGACGAGACGCTGCGCCTGCTGGCCCGCCGCGGGCTTGAAGTGCCCGCGTCGGTCCTGGAGCGGGATCTCGGTCTGCCGCATGGCGAGGACGCGGCGGTGGTCGCGGTGTGGCGGCAGATTTACGAAAAGCCGGAAGAGCATTGGGGCCTGTACGAACTGGCCGAGAAGCTGGTCGATTTCGA
>JBGTSP010000459.1:0-2154 GCA_041940205.1 Alphaproteobacteria bacterium | reverse complement strand
CGGGCAAGAGCACGCTGTCCTACGCGCTCGCCGGACGGCCGGGCTACGAGGTCACCGACGGCACGGTCCGCTTCGAGGGCAAGGACCTGCTGGAGCTCGAGCCCGAGGAGCGCGCCGGCGAAGGCCTGTTCCTGGGCTTCCAGTACCCCGTCGAACTGCCCGGGGTCTCCTCGACCACCTTCCTGCGTTCGGCGATCAACGGCGTGCGCCGCTATCGCGGCGAGAAGGACCTGGACGCGGTCTCCTTCATGAAGCTGGTGCGCGCGCGCATGGCCGATCTCGGCATCCGCGAGGAGATGCTCAAGCGGGCGGTCAATGTCGGCTTTTCCGGCGGCGAGAAGAAGCGCAACGAGATCCTGCAGATGGCCCTGCTGGAGCCGCGCTTCGCCGTGCTGGACGAGACCGATTCAGGCCTCGACATCGATGCCCTCAAGGTGGTCGCGGACGGCGTCAACGCCCTGCGCGGACCCGACCGGGCGATGCTGGTAATCACCCACTACCAGCGCCTGCTGACCTATATCGTGCCCGACCGGGTGCACGTGCTGGCCGGCGGCCGGATCGTGCGGTCCGGCGGCCGGGAGCTGGCGGCCGAGCTGGAAAGCAAGGGCTACGGCGAATTCGGCGCCGACGAGGCGGCCTGATGACGGCGACACGCGACATCGCGGCCGACGTTCCGGGCGTCGAGACGGGGCCCTTTCCGGCCCTGTTCGAGGCCGCGCGGGACCGGCTGCCCGGTCACGGCCGGCCCGAGCTGGATGACATCCGGGCGCGCGCGCTGGCGCAGTTCGCCGCCGCCGGCCTGCCCGGGCGCAAGGTCGAGGCCTGGAAGTTCACCCCGCTGAACGACCTGAAGAACGCACCGCTCAGCCTGCCGGAACCGGCCGCGCTCACCGCGACGGACCTGCCGCCGGCGCTGCCGGGCGGCTGCCGCCTGGTCTTCGTCAACGGCCTGCTGGATGCCGGCCTGTCCGACCTCGGCGACCTGCCCGACGGCGTCCGGCTGCGGCGGCTGGAGGATCTTCTGGCCGACGACGCCCCGGCGGCGGCGGCCCTGCTGTCGCCTCCCCGGGCCGACAACCCGATGCTGGCGCTGAACGCCGCGCTCGCCGGAGAGGCCGTGGCGATCGAGGTCGCCGCCGGGGCCATGGTCGCGACGCCGCTGGAACTGCTGTTTCTCAACCGGGGTGGCGAGAACGGCCCGGCCGCGCATCTGCGCCACCGGCTCACGCTCGGCGCCGGCGCCACGCTGGACCTCCTCGAGCGTCACGGCGGCGATGGCCGCTACGTCACCAGTATCGCCACCGACGTCACGCTGGACGACAATGCCCGTCTGCGTCACTTCCGCCTGCAGGACGACAGCGTGGAAGCCCAGCATTTCAGCTTCCTGCACGTGACGGCGGGACGGGACGCGCGCTACCGCTCCTTCGTGCTGACCACCGGGGCGGCGCGCTCGCGCAACGAGATCCATGTCGCGCTGGCGGCGGAGAACGCCGAGGCGCAGCTCGACGGCGCCTACCTGCTCGCCGGCCGGCAGCATGGCGACACCACCACCGTGCTGGATCATGTCTCGCCGCACACCCGCTCCACGGAGACCTACAGGGGCGTGGTCGACGAGCGCGCGCACGGGGTGTTCCAGGGCCGTATCGCGATTGCCCGGGATGCCCAGCACACCGAGGGCCACCAGCTCAGCAAAGCGCTGTTGCTGTCCGATACCGCCGCCGTCGACACCAAGCCGGAACTGGAAATCTTCGCCGACGACGTGCAGTGCTCGCACGGCGCGACGGCCGGCGAACTGGATGACGACCAGCTCTTCTATCTGCGGGCGCGCGGCCTCGACGAGGCGGAAGCCCGCGCCCTGCTGATCGAGGCCTTCGTGACCGGCCTGGTGGAAGAGATCGAAAACGAGGCCGTGCGCGCGCTGTTCCTGGAACGCATCGCCGCCTGGCTGAAGGAGCGCGCATGACCGCCCTGCCCCGCAGCGAGGCCGCAAGCGGCCACAACGCCGTCCAGGCCTACGACGTCGCCCGCGTCCGGGCGGACTTCCCGGTGCTGCAGCGCAGCGTCTACGGCAAGCCGCTGGCGAAGCAGTTCGGCGCGCCGCTGCGCCTGGCGCTGCCGTGGAAGTACGGCTTCAAGTCGATCAAGTCGATCGTC
>JBGTSP010000458.1:0-2179 GCA_041940205.1 Alphaproteobacteria bacterium | reverse complement strand
GCCAGGCCTTCATCGCCTCCGAGGGCTGCCGGCTGATCAGCGCCGACTATTCCCAGATCGAGCTGCGCATCCTCGCCCACATCGCCGACATCGATGCCCTCAAGCAGGCCTTTCACGAGGGCATCGACATCCACGCCATGACCGCGAGCCAGGTCTTCGGCGTGCCGCTGGCCGACATGGACGCGGCCACCCGGCGCTCGGCGAAGGCGATCAATTTCGGCATCATCTACGGCATTTCCGCCTTCGGCCTGGCCAACAATCTGGGCATCGCCAAGGGCGAGGCGCAGGCCTATATCGACGCCTATTTCGAACGCTATCCGGGCATCCGCGACTACATGGACCGGACGGTGAAACAGTGCCGCGAGCAGGGCTATGTCGAGACCCTGTTCGGCCGCCGCGCGCACATGCCGGCGATCAACGACAAGAACCCGGCCCGGCGCAACTTCCAGGAACGCGCCGCGATCAACGCGCCGATCCAGGGCTCGGCCGCCGACATCATCCGCCGGGCGATGATCCGCCTGCCCGGCGCGCTGGACGCGGCGGGCCTGAAGGCGACGATGCTGCTGCAGGTGCACGACGAACTGATCTTCGACGTGCCCGAGGCGGAGGTCGAGGAGACCTGCGCGCTGGTGCGCTCGGTGATGGAAAACGCGGCCCGGCTGGCGGTGCCGCTGACCGTCGATACCGGCATCGGCGACAACTGGGACCAGGCGCACTGAAGCCCGGGCGCCGATCCGAACGGGAGGAGATGGCCATGACGCAAACGGCAAGCCTGGCGAACGGCCTGGCGGAGGAACTGCGTTCGATACACGTCCGTCCGCAGGACATGGACTGGCGCGAGACCGCCTTCGACGGCGTCGAGATGAAACCGCTCTACATCGACCGCGAGAGCGGCCTGCTGACGGTGCTGATGCGCATGGCGCCGGGCGCCGTCCTGCCCGACCACGAGCATGTGAAGGTCGAGCAGACCTATGTGCTGGAAGGCCGGCTGGAGGACAAGGAAGGGCCGGAAACCGGGCTCTCGGTTGCCGCCGGGGAGTATGTCGCCCGTCCCGCCGGCAGCCGGCACGCGGCCTGGACCCCGGAAGGCGGCGTGATGTTCGCGGTCTTCCAGATGCCGAACAGGTTCTTCGAACCCGGCGGCGAGGTGGTGGATTTCCTCGGCAACGACTGGGAAAGCGCCTGGGGCGCCGCCGCCGCGGCCGCCGGGGTGCGCTGACGGCCTCCGCCCGGTCCCGGCGACGGCTTCGGCGACGGCGTCGTGCCGGCCGATCCGGTTCTGCCCGATGTCGCGCCACCGGGCCTCGCGGTGCTGTTCTGCGGCAGCGCGGCCGGGACGGCTTCGGCCCGGGCGGGCGCCTATTACGCCCATCCGGGCAACCGGTTCTGGCGCGCCCTGCATGAAGCCGGCCTGACGCCCCACCGGCTGGCACCGGCGGACTTCGCCCGCCTGCCGGAATTCGGCCTCGGGCTCACCGATCTGGCGAAGGCCTATGCCGGCCCGGACGCGGGACTGAGCGCAGCCGACGACGACGTCGCCCGGCTGCGGGCGCTGGTGGACCGGGTGCGGCCGGAGATCCTGGCCTTCGTCGGCAAGCGGCCGGCGCGGATCGCGCTTCGCCGGCCGGTCGAGACCGGGCCGCAGGCCGAGGCCTGGGGAACGACCGGCCTGTGGGTGCTGCCTTCGCCCTCGGGCCAGGCCGTGCGCTACTGGCGGCTCGCGCCCTGGCGGGCGCTCGCCGGGGCGGTCAGGCGGCCTGCGGCGCCGCCGCCTTCACCTGCTCGTCGACATAGGAATCGTACTGGGTGAAGTTCTTCTGGAAGCGGCCCACGAGATCCTGGGCCACGGCGTCGTAGGCGGTCTTGTCGTTCCAGGTGTTGCGCGGGGTCAGCATGTCGCCGGGCACGCCGGGGCAGGCGTCGGGCACCATCAGCCCGAAACTGGCGTCGCGGTGCAGGCTGTTGCTCTCCAGCTGGCCCTGCAGCGCCGCGGTCAGCAGCGCCCGGGTATGCTGGATCGGCATGCGGTAGCCCACGCCGTACTGGCTGCGAATCGTGTCGCCGTCGACGCCGAGCTTGCGGCGCAGGCGCTTGACGTGGATGTCGACGCCTCGCGCGCCCTGGTTGCGAATCTGCGCCGAGCGGCGCGCCAGGAGCGCCCAGCGAACGGTGCGCCCAC
>JBGTSP010000457.1:0-2195 GCA_041940205.1 Alphaproteobacteria bacterium | reverse complement strand
GTGAAGGGCAACGTCAACTGGATGCGCAGCCACGAGATCCGCATGGCCTCGGAGGCGCTGGGCGACAACGCCGACGAGATCAAGCCGATCGTGCAGCCCGGCAGCTCGGACTCCGCCGCGCTCGACGCGGTCTTCGAGGTGCTGGTGCAGGCCGGACGCAGCGCGCCCATGGCCAAGACCCTGCTGATCCCCGAGGCCTGGTCGAAGCGCGAGGACCTGCCCGAGGACTGGCAGGCGATGTACGCCTATTCGAACGCCGTGATGGAACCCTGGGACGGCCCGGCGGCGATCGCCGCCACCGACGGCCGCTGGGTGATCGCCGGCATGGACCGCAACGGCCTGCGGCCGCTCCGCTTCTCGGTGACCCGGGACGGACTGGTGTTCTGTGGCTCGGAGACCGGCATGGTGCCGCTGGCCGAGGAGACGGTGGTGCGCAAGGGCCGGGTCGGCCCCGGCCAGATGCTCGCCATCGACCTGCAGGAGGGCCGGCTCTACGAGGACACCGAGCTGAAGAACCTGCTGGCGGGTTCCAGGCCCTTCGGCGACTGGGCCTCCAACCTGCAGCCGATTTCCGACATCGTCCGCCAGGACGCGGGCGAGCCGGCGCTGTTCGAGGGCGCCGAACTGCGACGCCGGCAGTACGCCGCGGGCTACACGCACGAGGAGATCGAACTGCTGTTGCGGCCGATGGTCGAGGACGGCAAGGAGGCCACGGGCTCGATGGGCGACGACACGCCCCTGGCCGTGCTTTCCAACCGCTATCGCGGCTTGCATCACTTCTTCCGCCAGCAGTTCTCGCAGGTCACCAACCCGCCGATCGACTCGCTGCGCGAGTACGGCGTCATGACGCTCAAGACCCGGTTCGGCAATCTCGGCAACGTGCTGGCGGACGACAACACGCGGCTGAAGGTGCTGGAACTCGACAGTCCCGTGCTCTCCAACCGCGAGTTCCAGGAGATGCGGGCCTTCATGGGCGACTATGCCCGCGAGATCGACTGCACCTTCGATGCCACCGGCGCCTCGCGGGCGATGACCGAGGCGCTGGCGCGGGTCGCGCGCGAGGCCGAGGACGCGGTGCGTTCGGGCGCGGTGCACGTGATCCTGACCGACGAGCACGTCTCCGCCGGCCGGGCCGCCCTGCCGATGATCCTGGCGGTCGGCAGCGTGCACAGCCATCTCGTCGCCCAGGGCCTGCGCACCTACACCTCGATTAACTGCCGGGCGGCCGAATGCCTCGACGTGCACTATTTCGCCGTGCTGATCGGGGTCGGCGCGACCACGGTCAACGCCTACCTGGCGCAGGAGACCCTGCGCGACCGCCAGGCCGCCGGCCTGTTCGGCGAACTCAGCCTGGAAGACTGCGTGCAGCGCTACCGCCAGGCGGTCGACCAGGGCCTGCTGAAGGTCATGTCCAAGATGGGCATCGCCGTGCTGTCGTCCTACCGCGGCGGCTACAATTTCGAGGCCGTGGGACTGTCGCGCTCGCTGGTCGCGGCCTTCTTCCCGGGCATGCAGTCGCGGATCTCCGGCATCGGCCTGACCGGGATCAAGCGTCGGGTGCTGGAACTGCATCGCGAGGCCTTCGACCAGACCGTGCACGCGCTGCCGATCGGCGGCCTTTACCGCTACCGGCGCAACGGCGAACAGCACGCCTTCGACGGCGGCCTGATCCATACCCTGCAGCGCGCGGTCGGAGCGGATTCCTACCGCCTGTACCAGCGCTTCTCGCGCACCATCGCGGAACTGCCGCCGGTCAACCTGCGCGACCTGCTGGACTTCAAGCCGATGGGCGAACCGGTGGCGATCGACGAGGTCGAATCCATCACCGCGATCCGCAAGCGTTTCGTCACCGGGGCGATGTCGCACGGGGCGCTCTCGCGGGAGGCCCACGAGACCCTGGCGATCGCCATGAACCGGATCGGCGCGAAGTCGGATTCCGGCGAGGGCGGGGAGGCCGCCGAGCGCTTCCATCCCCGGCCCAACGGCGACAATCCGTCCTCGGCGATCAAGCAGATCGCCTCGGGCCGGTTCGGCGTAACCACCGAGTATCTGAACAAGTGTAGCGAGATCGAGATCAAGATCGCCCAGGGCGCGAAGCCCGGCGAGGGCGGCCAGCTTCCCGGCTTCAAGGTGACGGCGGAAATCGCCGCGCTGCGGCTGTCGACCCCGGGCGTCACCCTGATCTCGCCGCCGCC
>JBGTSP010000456.1:0-2201 GCA_041940205.1 Alphaproteobacteria bacterium | reverse complement strand
TTGCGGGCAGATCAAGACCGGCTCGCTCTCGCGCTCGGACCGGCTGGCGAAATACAACCAGCTGCTGCGAATCGAGGAAGAGCTGGGACCGGATGCGGTCTATGCCGGCCGCAGCGTCCTGCGGGGCTGACCGCCGCCTGCGGCGCGAGAACGGAATCGAAACGGGAACGAACCGGGTCCAAACCGGAATCGCGGCGAAAAAATCAATGCCGACAGACAGTTGACCGTTGACGCCATGATTCGGGAATGATTCGCTCCCGCCATGGACGGGTTCGGCCAGTTCAGGAAACGCCTGCGCAAGGCGCTCGCCCCGGCACTCTGCCTGCTGGGCATCCTGTATTTCGCCTTCCACGCGGTGGAGGGTGATCACGGGCTGATGGCGCTCGCCCGCGTGCACGCCGACATCCGACGGGCCGAACTGGACCTCGAGGTGGTGCGCCGGGAGAAGGCCTTCCTGGAAGCCCGGGTCGACCTGTTGCGGCCCGATCGCATCGACCGCGACATGCTGGACGAGCGCGCCCGGATCGTCCTCGGCCTGTCCCGCGACGACGAGATCGTGATCTACACGGAATGACCGGCCGGGACGGCGAGGCGCCGTCCCGCAACCGGTGTCGACGGCCTCAGACGTCGGCGGCTTCGCCGATATTGTCGACGCCGCGTTCCTCCAGCAGCGTGGTCAGCCAGTCGGGATCCATCTCCGGCACCGAGGACAGCAGCAGGTCGGTGTAGGGATGATGCGGCGGGGTGAACATCTCCGTCTTCGGTCCCTGTTCGACCACCTCGCCCTGCTTCATCACCACGACCTCGTCGGCGATCGAGCGCACGGTCGCGAGATCGTGGGTGATGAACATGTAGGCGAGATTGAGTTCCTGCTGCAGGCGGTCGAGCAGCTTCAGGATCCCCTCCGCCACGAGCTGGTCGAGCGCGCTCGTCACCTCGTCGCAGATGATGAAGATGGGATCGGCCGCCAGAGCCCGGGCGATGCCGACACGCTGCTTCTGCCCGCCCGAGAGTTCGGGCGGATAGCGGCTGTAGAACTTCGCGGGATCGAGCTCGATCATGTCCAGCAGCTCGTCCACCCGGTTCTTCAGCGCCGCGCCGCTGAGACCGCCGTAGAACTGCGCCGGCCGGCCGATGATGTCGCTGATCCGCACCTTCGGGTTCAGCGCCGTGTCGGCCATCTGGTAGATCATCTGGGCCTTGCGCAACTGGTCCTTCGAGCGCGCCCGGTAGTTCGCGGGCAATTCCTCGCCGTTGAACTTGATCACGCCGCTGGTGGGCGGCAGCAGGCCGGTGATGCAGCGCGCCGTGGTCGACTTGCCCGATCCGGATTCGCCGACCACCGCGACCGTCATGCCGGCATAGACGTCGAAGGAGACGTCGTGCAGCACCGGCGTGTCGCCGTAGGACGCGTTGACGTTCTGCACCGAGACCACGGGCACGGCGTCGCCGCCCGGCCGCTTCTTCTCCGGCCGCTTGAAGCTGCGGACCGCCCAGAGGGTCTTGGTGTAGTCCTCCTTCGGGTTCGCCAGCATGGACTTGGTGTCGGCCTCCTCGACCTCGTCGCCCTTCAGCAGCACCTTGATGGTGTCTGCCATCTGCGCCACCACCGCCAGGTCGTGGGTGATGTAGATCGCCGCGGTGTTGAACTGGTCGACGATGTCCCGGATCGCCGCCAGCACCTCGATCTGCGTGGTCACGTCGAGCGCCGTCGTCGGTTCATCGAAGATGATCAGGTCCGGCCGGCAGGCCATCGCCATCGCCGTCATCGCCCGCTGCAACTGGCCGCCGGAAACCTGGTGGGGATAGCGGAAACCGATTTCCTTTGGGTTCGGCAGACGCAGGCGCTCGTAGAGCTCCATGGCGTCTTCCTGGCTCTCCAGCCGCTTGCGCATGCGGTAGTGCACCGGGGCCTCGGTATGCTGGTCGATCAGCCGGTGGGCCGGGTTGAACGAGGCCGCCGCCGACTGCGCGACATAGGCGATGCGCGAACCGCGCAACACCCGGCGGTCGGATTCCGGCGTGGTTGTCAATTCCATGCCGTCGAACTCGACCGAGCCGCCGGAGATCCGGCAGCCGTCGCGGGCGAAACCCATGGCGGCGAGGCCGATGGTCGACTTGCCGGCGCCGGATTCGCCGATCAGCCCCAGCACCTTGCCGCGCTCCAGCGTCAGCGAAACGCCGTGGACGATGGTCACGTC
>JBGTSP010000455.1:0-2209 GCA_041940205.1 Alphaproteobacteria bacterium | reverse complement strand
TGCCCGTGACATTGCCGTTCGAGACCATCAGCACACGGCTGAGATCGCTCATCCGCAGGCCGTCGCGGTAACGGTCCAGCGCCGCCAGCACGTCGAACCGCGGCAGCGTGGTGTCGTAATCGGTGCGCAGGCGATCGCGCAGTTCGCCCTCGATGTGCCGGGTCGCGCGCAGCAGCCGCAGCCACAGGCGCAGCCGCTGCCGGCTTGCCTCGGTGCGCCGGAACGCGCGGCCGGCCCGATCGAGCGGGGGCACGTTCATGTCTCGCCGCCGGAGATCGACAGGGCCTGCCCGGTGACCCCGTCCGAGCCCGGGCCGCACAGCCAGAGCACCGCCCGGGCGACCTCGTCGGGGCGGATCAGCCGGCCCTGCGGATTGGTGGCGGCCAGCGCGGCGCGCGCCTCCTCTTCGCTCTTGCCGGTCTTTTCCATGATGTTGGCGACGCTCTTTTCCAGCAGCGGCGTCTCGGTGAAGCCCGGACAGATCGCGTTCACCGTCACCGGCCGGCGGGCGGTTTCCAGCGCCAGCTCCCGGGTCAGGCCGACGACGCCGTGCTTGGCGGCGCAATAGGGCGCGACATAGCCGTAGCCCTTGAGGCCGGCGGTCGAGGCGACCGCGATCAGCCGGCCCCAGCCCGTCATCGCCTTCAGACCCTCGCGGAAGGTCAGGAAGACCCCGGTCAGGTTGACCGCCAGCATCGCTTCCCACAGCTCGAGACTGGTGCGGGTCAGCGGCGCGCTCTCCGCGGTGCCGGCATTGGCGACGACGATGTCGAACGGCCCGGTCTCCGCGAACAGGGAGACGACCTGCGCCTCGTCGGTCACGTCGCACGCGCGCACCGCCATGCCGGGAACGTCGGCCGCCCGTTCGCGCAGCGCCGCGGCCCGCCGCCCGGCGATCGTGACATCCGCGCCCGCGGCCGCCAGCATTCCCGCGATCTCCGCGCCGACGCCGGTGCCCCCGCCGGTCACCAGGGCCCGCTTGCCAACCAGGTCGTTCATACGCGTATCCCCATCCCTTCGCCGCGTTCGGCCAGTCGTTGCATCTGTTCGCCGCCGGCCCTGTAGGGCTTCGGCCACTCGGCCTGCCTGTCGCCAAGCGCGCCGGCCGCATGCAGCGTCCAGTACGGATTGGCGAGATGCGGCCGGGCGAGGCAGACCAGGTCGGCCCGGCCCGCCATCAGGATCGAATTGACGTGGTCGGGCTCGTAGATATTGCCGACCGCCATCGTCGCCATGCCGGTATCGCGACGGATCCGGTCGGCGAACGGGGTCTGGAACATCCGCCCGTAGACGGGTTCGGCCTCGGGCACCGTCTGGCCGGCCGACACGTCGATGATGTCCGCGCCGGCCGCGCCCAGCTGGCGGGCGATGGCGACGGCCTCCTCCGGCGTGACGCCCTCCTCGCCCATCCAGTCGTTGGCCGAGATCCGCACCGAGAGCGGCCGCTCTCCCGGCCAGGCCTCGCGCACGTCGGCAAGCACCTCGAGGGGAAAGCGCAGGCGGTTCTCGAGGCTGCCGCCATATTCGTCCTCCCGCCGGTTGGTCAGGGGCGAGAGGAAGCTCGCCAGCAGGTAGCCGTGCGCCATGTGCAGTTCCAGCATGTCGAAGCCGGCGCGGGCGGCCATCTCCGCCGCGGCGACGAACTGCGCGCGCACCGTCGCCATGTCCTCCGCGTCCATCGCCCGGGGCACCTGGCTTGCCGCGCTCCAGGGCAGCGCCGAGGCCGAAATCAGCGGCCAGTTGCCCTCGGCCAGCGGCTCGTCCATGCCCTCCCAGCCCAGCCGGGTCGATCCCTTGCGCCCGGAATGGCCGATCTGGGCGCAGATCGCGGCGTGGCTCTCGGCATGCACGAAGTCGACGATCCGCCGCCAGGCGGCCTCGTGTTCGGGCGCGTAGAAGCCGGTGCAGCCCGGCGTGATCCGCCCTTCCGCGCTGACGCAGGTCATCTCCGTGCAGATCAGGCCCGCCCCGCCCTTCGCCCGTTCGCCGTAATGCACCAGGTGCCAGTCGGTCGGGCAGCCGTCGACGGCGCGGTACTGCGCCATGGGCGAGACCACGACGCGGTTGGCAAGCGTGAGACCGCGCAGCCGGAACGGCGCGAACATCGGCGCACGGGGCGGATCGCTGTCCGGGGCGCCGGCCTGCCGCTGGAACCAGTCCTCCGCCTCGCCCAGCCAGGCGGGATCGCGCAGCCGCAGGTTCTCGTGGC
>JBGTSP010000454.1:0-2212 GCA_041940205.1 Alphaproteobacteria bacterium | reverse complement strand
AAAGACGATGTTGGGCGACTTGCCGCCCAGTTCCATCGTCACCTTCTTCATGTCCTCCGCGGCGCGGGCGTAGATTTTCGAACCCGTCGCGCCGGAACCGGTGAAGGCCAGCTTGGCGACCTTCGGATGCTCCACCAGGGCGGCGCCGGCCTCGGCGCCGAAGCCGGTGACCACGTTGATCACGCCGGGCGGAAACACCTGCTCGGCCAGCTTCATGAATTCCAGCGTCGAGGCCGAGGTGAATTCGCTGGGCTTGATCACGGCGGTGTTGCCGGCCGCGAGCAGCGGCGCCAGCTTCCAGGACAGCAGCAGCAGCGGCGAGTTCCAGGGCGTGATGCAGCCGCAGACGCCGAGCGGCTCCCAGGTCGTGAAGTTGAAATGACCGGGCTTGTCGATCGGGATCACCGCGCCCTCGATCTTGTCCGCCAGCCCGCCATAGTAATGGTACCACTGCGCCAGATAGTGGCACTGGGCACTCATCTCGGCGATCAGCTTGCCGTTGTCCCGCACCTCGATCTCCGCCAGCGCGTCGGCATGATCGCCGATCAGGTCGGCGAAGCGGCGCAGCATGTGGCCGCGCGCCGTCGCGGTGAGCGCCGGCCAGTCGCCGCTGGTGAAGGCCCGGTGGGCCGCCTCGACGGCCCGGTCCATGTCCTCGGCGCCGCCGCGCGGGATCAGCGCCCACGGCCTGGCGGTATAGGGATCGAAGCTTTCGAAGCTCTCGCCGCTCGCGGCCTCGACCCATTCGCCGTCGATGAACATCCGGTAGCGGACCGGTTTCTGCGCGCTCGTCATCGTCCTGACCCCGCTTCTAGCTGTCGTCTCCAAGTCTAGTCTCGAACAGACCCCGGTCGAACGGCGGAAAATGCAGTTGTCGCCCGAAACCCGACCGGCGAATTGGCGGATGATAACGATTGGTTAACCACCTTGCGCCGACGATGGGGTCGCCCATCGACCCCGAGGGAGGGGAGCATGTCCGCCAAGACGACCGGCATGCCGGCGGGACGGGCCATCCCGCACGGTCTCAGCGCCCTGGTTCGCGCGGTGCGCGACCTGTCCTCGCCGCGCCGGCTCGCCGGCCTGGCGAGCATCGGTTTCCTTGTCGTCGGCGTGATCTCGCTGGCCTTCCAGCTCACGGCGCTGGACCGCCTGGCGCTGACCCAGCGCAGCAGCGCCCTGCTGGTCGCCGAAGCCAACACCGCGCTTGCCCGCACGCTGGGACATCTGCAACTGGCGATCCTGCGCCCCGATGCGACCACCTTCGCGCCCGCCCGCCGGGACGTCGACGCGCTGTGGCAGAGATTCTCGATGATCGAGAACAGCCCGGCGGCCGACGACATCCGCGACCTGCCCCTGTTCGCCGAGGTCTGTACCGGGATCGTCGCCGCGCTTGTGCCGCTGCGGGCCGCGCTCGATCCGGCCGACCCGCCGGACGAGACCGCACTGGCGACGCTGGTCGCGGCGCTCGAGGCCCAGCGCGCACCGCTGGACGCCCTGCTGCAGCAGACCATGCAACGCGTGCTCGACATCGAGAATCCCGACAACCTGCTGTTTTCCGGGCGGCTGGTGGCGGCCTCGATGATGGGCGCCCTGTTCTGCGGGCTCGTGCTCATCGTCCTGCTGTCGCGCGAGCTGCTCTCGCGCCGTCGCACCATCCGCCAGGCCACCGCGAAGCTGCGGGCGGAAGTGGAACAGCGCAAGCAGGCCCAGGCCGAGCTGGAGGTCTCCGAAAGCCGGATCCGCGACTTCGCCCATTCCGCCTCGGATTTCTTCTGGGAGATGGACGCGGACCTGCGCTTCAGTTTCCTCTCCGACCGTTTCGAGACGGTCGCGGGTATCGGCCCCGGCGCCCTGATCGGCCGCCGCCTCGAGGAGACCGCGCTCGGCTATGTCGATCCGCCGGCCTGGCGGGTGCAGAACGGCACGATGCAGGCGCACCGGGCCTTCCGGAACTTCCGCTGCCCGGGCGGTTCGCGCGAGGGCGAGGCCGTCTACCTGTCGCTCAAGGGCGTGCCGCATTTCGACGAGGCCGGCCTGTTCCGCGGCTATCGCGGCTCGGGCAGCGACGCGACCCAGGAGGTGCGCAGCGAATCGGCGCAGCGCGAGGTCCAGCTCGACCTCGAGCAGCAGGTCTCCGACCGGACCCGCGACCTCACCCGGCTGGCCGACAAGCTGACCCAGGCGCGCGACGCCGCCGACGCGGCGAACCGGG
>JBGTSP010000453.1:0-2231 GCA_041940205.1 Alphaproteobacteria bacterium | reverse complement strand
GAATTCTCCGCGACGTTGCCCCCGATGGTGCAGGCGATCTGGCTGGAGGGGTCGGGCGCGTAATAGAAGCCGTCGGCCGAGACGGCGTTGGTGATGCCGAGGTTGGTGACGCCGGGCTGGACCACGGCGCAGCGGTTCTCGTAGTCCACCTCGAGCACCCGGTTGAACTTGCCGAGGCCGAGGATGATGCCGTCGGCCAGCGGCAGGGCGCCGCCCGAGAGCGAGGTGCCGGCGCCGCGGGGCACCACCTTGATGCCGCGGCGATGACAGATCGCCAGCACCCTCGACACCTGTTCCGTGGTCTCCGGCAGCACCACCAGCAGCGGTTGCTGGCGATAGGCGGTGAGGCCGTCGCTCTCGTAGGCCCGAAGCTCGGTCTCGTCCGCGATCACGCCCTCGCCCGGCACCACGGCGCGCAGCTCGTCGAGCAGCGCCGTGCGCTGCTCGAACGCCGCCCGTTCCGGTTCCGGCATGGCTACCATGGACGCCTCCGCTCACCCCCGGGCGGCGGGGCGCCGGCCGGTTCGGTGCGTGAACTTAGCAAAGCGGAAGGCAAGGCGTCATCGCCCCCGCGCATCACTGCCGCGCGAGAACGGCGCCCGGCGACGGGCGGGCGGGCACAACGAGAAACGCCGCGCGGTGGGCGCGCGGCGCGAACGCTGCAGGCGTGGAGATCAGCCCTGGCGCGCCTTGAAGCGGCGGTTCGTCTTGTTGATGACGTAGACGCGGCCCTTCCGGCGCACGAGGCGGCAGTCGCGATGGCGCTTCTTCAGGGCCCGCAGGCTGTTGCGAACTTTCATCGGATCCGGTCTTTCTGTCAGCAAGCCGGCGTCATCTACAGAGCGGGGCGGGGTCTGTCAACGCTTGCGGGGGCGGATTACAGCGCTGCAACCGCCTCAATGCGCCGCCCGGTCTCCTTCCGCCGCGATCTGGTCGGCGAGCTGGCGCAGGAAGACGCTGGCGCGCTCGGGGCCGAAGGCGTTCGCCAGCCAGCCGGCCGCCGTGACCATGTAGGCGGTGTGCAGGATGCCGGGATCGCGACCGTCGGCGATCGCCCGCTTGGTCACTTCCTCGAGCGCCTTGGCGGCAAACTCGTGCGTCTCCAGCATCGCCTGCGGCGAGAGAACCGGCTCGTCGCTCATCGGGGCATGCCTCCCTGGTCGGTTGTCGTCGGGACCGTCGCATAGGCGAGCGTTTCGCGAAGGGCAAGGGCCGGCGGACCGCGCCCCGGCGTCGTCGCGGTCAGGACTTCAGCGACAGCGCCTCCAGGGCCGTGATGTCGGCCGCGGTCAGCAGGTTGAGGTCGAGGCCGCGGGTCAGCATCGTCAGCTTGGCGCTTTCCTCCAGCTCCTCCATGGCGAACACCGAGTCGCGCAGGCTCTTGCCGCCCACGACCGGACCGTGATTGGCGATGATCAGGCCGGCATGGCGGCGGGCGATGCGCTCGATCTCCGGGCCCAGCGAGGGATCGCCCGGCGTGCGGTAGGGCGCGCGCGCCACCGGGCCGACCCGCATCTGCAGGTAGGGCGTCATCGGCGGGATCATGTCGTCGGGATCGACATCGCGCAGGCAGGACAGGCAGACGCACCAGGTGCTGTGCAGGTGGCTGACCGCCGCCAGCCCCGGCCGGCCGCGATACATCGCCAGGTGCAGGAAGACCTCCTTGGTCGGCTTGTCCCCGTCGCGCCAGTCGCCCCCGTCATCGAGGCGCGAGAGCGTCGCGGGATCGAGAAATCCGAAGCTGGCATTGGTCGGGGTCACCAGGAAGCCGCCGTCGGGCAGCCGGGCCGAGAGATTGCCGGTGCTGCCGGGCGTCAGGCCGCGCTCGAACATCGAGCGGGCGAGCAGGCACATCTCCTCGCGCAGCCTTGTATCCTCGGACATCGCTCACCCCTTCCCCCGACGCCGGCGCCCCGCTGGCCCCGGCCGGCCGAATCATAGACCATGGGCCGCGGGCCGGGCGAACCGGTCGTGCCGGCAGAGGAGAAACAGGCATGAACCAGCACCGGATCGCCGTGATCGCGGGCGACGGAATCGGCAAGGAAGTGATGCCGGAGGGCGTGCGGGCGCTGGAACGCGCGTCCTCGCTCTACGGTCTCGATCTCGTGCTCGACACCTTCGCCTTCGCCGACTGCGACCACTATGCCCGGCACGGCCAGATGATGCCCGACGACTGGAAGGAGCAGATCGGCGGCCATGACGCGATCTTCTTCGGCGCGGTCGGCTGGCCC
>JBGTSP010000452.1:0-2252 GCA_041940205.1 Alphaproteobacteria bacterium | reverse complement strand
ATACCGCACTTGAAACCCATCTGGTCTTTCCCTTGTCTGCCGCCGCGAGGCCCGGCGCTCAGGCGGCGTCGGTGCGTCCGGCGTTGCGCGGCGGGTTGAGGGCGAGCGCGACCCGGCTGGCGAAGCCGGCATCGTCGCGGCGGGCCAGCAGGCCGGCCTCGGCGGCGACGGCGTCGATCAGCGGCTCCAGCCAGGCCCGGTCGGCCTTGGCGAAATCGCTCAGCACGTGCGGCATCACCCGATCCTTGTGCCCGGGATGGCCGACCCCGATGCGCACCCGGCGAAAATCGTCGCCGATCTGCGCGCGGATCGAACGCAGGCCGTTGTGCCCGGCAATGCCGCCGCCGCGCTTCACCCGCAGCTTGCCCGCCGCGAGATCGATCTCGTCATGCAGCACGACGACATCGCCGGGCGTCAGCTTGAAGAAACGCAACGCCTCGCCGACCGCCCGGCCGCTTTCGTTCATGAAGGTCTGCGGCTTGATCGCCAGCAGCTTCTCGCCCGCGATCAGGCCCTCGCTGACGAGCGACTGGAAGCGCTTGCGTTCGGCCGAAAAGCCATGGCGGCGGACGATCTCGTCCACCGCCATGAAGCCGACATTGTGCCGGTGTCCGGCATATTTCGGCCCCGGATTGCCGAGCCCCACCAGGAGCTGCACGGCAGCCTCCTATTCCTCGGTGTCGCCGGCCTCGCCGTCCTCGTCCGCGCCGGCCTCGACCGTCTCCTCGACGCCCTCCTCGCCCTCTTCGTCTTCCTCGTCGCTCGGGACGATGGACGGAGCGGCGATCGAAGCGATCATGACGTCACGGTCGGCCACCGCCGGGGTCACGCCTTCGGGCAGCGCGATCGCCGACATGCGGATCGGATCGCCAATCTCGAGACCGGTCAGGTCGACCTCGAAGCCCTCGGGGATGGAGTCCGCGCGGCAGTTCACTTCCGCCTCGTAGCGCACCACGGAGAGCACGCCGCCCTGGCGCAGGCCCGGGCAGTCGCTCTCGTTCACGAAGGTCACGGGCACCGCGATGGTGATCCGCGTCCGCGGCGACAGCCGCAGGAAATCCGCGTGCAGGGGAACGTCCGTCACCACGTGGAACTGCACGTCGCGCGCCAGCACCCGGACGGTCTCGTCGCCCACCTTCATGTCCAGCAGCTTCGAGAAGAAGCCGCCGGCATTGATCTCTCGTTCCAGCACCCGCCGCTCGATGCGGATGGTCTGGGGGTCCTTGTTGTCACCGTAGATCACGGCCGGGACAAAACCTTCCCGGCGCGCCGCGCGGGCGGGCCCCTTCCCCGTCCCCTCGCGGATCTCGGCGACGAGCACGTTGTCTTCGCTCATCGTCGTCTCTCCTCAAGCAGCAAAAATCCGTCCGCGCGTCCTGTGCCTCCAGGGGGGTCTGCCGGAACGCCGTTCCGCAGGATGTCGCGGGACGCGGCCCTATACCCGAGAGCGACTTGAGACGCAATGTCCCGGCGGCCGCGCCTTGTCGCTCCCCGCGGGGACGCGTAGAAATCGCCGGAAACCGTCCGATTGCGGAATGAGGGAGATGCCGGCGATGAGCGGACATCCGTACGAGAGCAACCTCGACAGGAACGCGGCCAACTACCAGGTGCTTTCGCCCCTGAGTTTTCTGCCCAAGACCGCCGCGGTCTATCCCGACCGCATTTCCGTGATCGACGGCGCGCGCCGCTTCACCTGGGCCCAGACCCACGAGCGCTGCCGCCGCCTGGCCTCGGCGCTGAGCAAGCGCGGCATCGCAAAAGGCGACACGGTGGCGGTGATGGCGCCGAACGTGACGGCGATCTTCGAGGCCCATTTCGGCGTGCCGATGACCGGCGCGGTCCTGAACACGCTCAACGTCCGCCTCGACGCGGCGGCGCTGGCCTTCATCCTCGACCATGGCGAGGCCCGGGTGCTGATCACCGACCGCGAGTTCTCGCCCACCATCAAGGAGGCGCTGACGCTGTGCGAGGCGCAGCCGCTGGTGATCGACATCGACGATCCCGAAGCGACAGGCGGCGAATGCCTGGGCGAGACCGACTACGAGAGCTTCCTTGCCGAAGGCGACCCCGACTACACCTGGGAGTACCCGGCCGAGGAATGGCAGGCGATCTCGCTGAACTACACCTCGGGCACAACCGGCAATCCCAAGGGCGTGGTCTACCACCACCGCGGCGCCTACCTGAACGCCCTCTCCAACGCGCTCGACAGCGGCATGGCCAAGCATGTGCGCTACCTGTGGACGCTGCCGATG
>JBGTSP010000451.1:0-2297 GCA_041940205.1 Alphaproteobacteria bacterium | reverse complement strand
GCGGATGATGCCGAGCTCGAACGAGACGTCCGAGGCGGTGGCGTAGCCCAGCGCGGCCGGCGTGCCGGAATCCGGCACCGGGATCACCACGTCGGCGTCGACATGGCTCTCGCGCGCCAGTTCCGCGCCGATGCGCTTGCGCACCTCGTAGGTGCTCAGACCCTCGACCGCGCTGTCGGGCCGGGCGAAATAGACCTATTCGAAGATGCAGAAGCGTTTCGAGGCCTTGGGGAAGGGCTTCAGGCTTTCCACCTTGCCCTCGGTGCAGATCACGATCTCGCCGGGCTCGATGTCGCGCACGAAGGTGGCGCCGATGATGTCCAGCGCGCAGGTCTCGGACGTCAGGATCGGCGCGCCCTCGAGTTCGCCCAGCACCAGCGGCCGCACGCCCAGGGGATCGCGCACCCCGATCAGCTTCTTGCCGGTGATCGCCACCAGGCTGTAGGCGCCGTGAATCTGGAAGAGCGCGTCGATCAGCCGTTCGACCAGTCTTGTATAGCGGCTGGTCGCCACCAGGTGGATCAGCACCTCGGTGTCCATGGTCGACTGGAAGATGCAGCCCTCGCGTACCAGCCGCCGGCGCAGCGCCTTGGCGTTGGTCAGGTTGCCGTTGTGGGCCACGGCGAAGCCGCCGCCGGCCAGCTCGGCGAACAGCGGCTGCACGTTGCGCAGGATGGTGTCGCCCGTGGTGGCGTAGCGGTTGTGGCCGATCGCGGTGCCGCCGGGCAGCCGGCTGATCACGTCCTCGGAGTTGAAGTTCTCGCCGACATGGCCGAGCGCGCGGTGGGCGTGGAACTGCTGGCCGTCGAAGGAGACGATGCCGGCGGCCTCCTGGCCGCGATGCTGCAGGGCATGCAGGCCCAGCGCCGCGTTCGCCGCCGCGTCGGTGGAATTGAAGATGCCGAACACGCCGCACTCTTCATGCAGCTTGTCGTCATCGAGGGGATGGGTGGTAAGCGTGGCCGGTGAGGACGGGGTGGTTGCCATCAGTTCGCCTGCACGTTGGGCAGCACCCGATTCAGTTCCTGGCGCTGGTCCTTCTTATAGCCGGTTTCCCCGCCGCTGTCGTCCGGCGCCTGCTGTTGGCGCTGCAGGGTCTTGGTCAGGTCCTGGATCGCCTGCTGGCCCTCCAGCGCCTCGCTCGCGGCCTGCGAGACATCCTCCACCCGGCGCAGGCCCTCGGCGATCTCGGTCGGGGCGAGGTCGTGCAGCAGGTTGGCCGACCATTGCAGCGAGGGCAGGGCGCGGGCCTGGTTGATCCAGTCGGGATGGCGGTCGGGGGCGACGAACTGCAGCATCACCAGGTAGGCGAGCGCCAGCACGACGATGCCGCGGGCCACGCCGAACAGGAAGCCGAGCGAGCGGTCGAGCGCGCCGACCGCCGAATCCTGCACCCGCTGCGAGATCGCGCCCGCCAGCAGCGAGAACACGAACAGCGAGATCACGAAGACCACCAGGCCGGTGACGAAGTCCGCCATCAGGTGTTCGGTGATGTATTGCCGGGTGAACGGCCGGGCCAGCGGCAGCACGTAGAGCGTCACCAGGCCGGCCGCCAGCCAGCCGCCGATCGACAGCACCTCCTTGGTGAAGCCGCGGGCGAAGGCCAGCACCCCGGAGAGCGCCAGCACGCCGATCACCAGTATGTCGCCCCACTGGACGGGCAGGTCGTTCATCGCGGCCTCATGCTGGCGATCGGGGTGGTTTCGGTGGCGAACAGGGCGACGAGATCGCGCAGGTGGCCCAGTTCCTCGGCCATCGCCGGCAGCTCCTCGCCGCGCCGGCGCCGCGGCACGAAGGCCCGCTCGAAACCCAGTTTCTCGGCTTCCCGCAGCCGCCGGTCGGGCCGGTTGACGCCGCGGATCTCGCCGGACAGGCCGATCTCGCCGAAGGCGACGCAGCGCGGCGGTAGCGGGGTCTCGTGGAACGAGGAAACCAGCGCCGCGGCCACCGCCAGGTCGGCGGCGGGCTCGGCGATGCGCAGCCCGCCGGTGACGTTGAGATAGACGTCGTGCGCCCCCAGCGAGAGGCCGCAGCGCGCGTCCAGCACGGCGATCAGCATGGCCAGCCGGCTCGCCTCCCAGCCGACCACGGTGCGCCGCGGCGTGCCCAGGTGCGAGGGCGCGACCAGGGCCTCGATCTCCACCAGCATCGGCCGCGTGCCCTCCAGGCCGGCGAACACGGCCGCGCCGGGCAGGCTGCGCTCGCGGTCGTTCAGGAACAGCGCCGAGGGGTTGGCGACCTCCTGCAGGCCGCCGTCGGTCATCTCGAACACGCCGATCTCGTCGGTCGGGCCGAAG
>JBGTSP010000450.1:0-2320 GCA_041940205.1 Alphaproteobacteria bacterium | reverse complement strand
TGCACACGCCGCTGACCGAGTCCACGCGGGGCATCATCGGCGCGGAGAGCATCGCCAAGATGAAGGACGGGGTGCGCATCGTGAACTGCGCGCGCGGCGGCCTCGTCGACGAGAACGACCTGAAGGCGGCGCTGGAGAGCGGCAAGGTCGGCGGCGCCGCGGTCGACGTGTTCGCCGAGGAACCGGCGCGCGAGAACGTGCTGTTCGACGCGCCCAACGTGGTCGCCACGCCGCATCTGGGCGCCTCGACCGAAGAGGCGCAGGAGAATGTCGCGGTGCAGGTGGCCGACCAGATCGCCGACTTCCTGCTCGACGGCGCGGTTTCCAACGCCCTCAACATGCCCTCGGTGACGGCCGAGGAAGCGCCGCGGCTGAAGCCCTACATGAGCCTCGCCAGCCAGCTCGGCTCGTTCGCCGGGCAACTGACCGAGAGCGGCCTCAAGTCGGTGCAGATCGACTACGAGGGCCAGGTCGCGGAGCTCAACACGAGGCCGCTGACGGCGATCGTGCTGGAAGGCCTGCTGCGTCCGCTGCTGGACACGGTGAACATGATCAACGCGCCGGTGCTGGCGCGCGAGCGCGGTATCGACGTGCGCGAGACCAGCAACGAGCGCACCGGCGACTACCGGACCCTGATGCGCCTGACGGTGACCACGGAACGCCAGGAGCGCTGCGTCGCCGGCACCCTGTTCGCCGACACCTATCCGCGCATCGTCGACGTGAAGGGCATCAAGCTGGAACTCGAACTCGGCCGCTACATGCTCTACACCACCAACCGGGACGAGCCGGGCTATATCGGCGCGCTGGGCACGACGCTGGGTGATGCCGGCGTCAATATTGCCAACTTCCATCTCGGCCGTGCCGCACAGGGGGGCGACGCCATCGCCCTGGTCGAGGTCGACGAGCCGCTGAGCGATGCCGTGCTGGCGGCCGTCAGCGCCCTGCCGCACGTGGTGCAGGCCAAGGCCCTGAAATTCTGACCGCGCGCCGGGCGAAGCCGGCGCGGGAAGGAGACGGGATGAGCGAATTCGCCGAACTCTCGCTGCTGCCGGAAGGGCTGCACGACGTGCTGCCGGGCGATGCCGAGCACGAGGCCGAGGTCATCGAGGCGCTGCTCGAACGTTTCGGCGGGCAGGGCTACGAGCGCGTCAAGCCGCCGCTGATCGAGTTCGAGGAAAGCCTGCTGACCGGACCGGGTGGCCGGGTCGGCCGCCACATGTTCCGGCTGATGGATCCGATCTCGCAGCGCATGATGGGCCTCAGGGCGGACATGACGACCCAGGTGGCCCGGATCGCGGTGACCCGGCTGGGCCATGTCGCGCGGCCGTTGCGGCTCTGCTACTCGGGCCAGGTGCTGCGCGTGCGCGGCGACCAGCTTCGTCCCGAGCGCCAGTTCGCCCAGGCCGGCGTCGAGCTGATCGGGGCGGAGGAAGTCGGCGCGGACGCCGAAGTGGTGTTGCTGGCGCGCGAGGCGCTGGCCGCCGCCGGCGTCGCCGGCGTCAGCGTCGACCTGACGACGCCGGCACTGCCGCACCTGGTGTGCGAATCCCTCGATCTCGATCCCGAAACCGCCGAGGCGGCCCGGGTGGCGCTCGACAAGCGCGACGGCGCGGCCCTGTCCGCACTGCCGGCCGCAGCCGCCGCGGTGCTGCAGCCGTTGAGCGATGCCGCGGGCAGCGCGGCTTCCGCGCTCGCCGCGCTCGACCGCCTGGAGCTGCCGGCCGCGGCGGCGAGCCTGCGCGACCGGCTGGCCGCCCTGGTGGCGCTGCTGGAACGGCGGGCGCCGGACCTGACGCTGACCATCGATCCCGGCGAGAGCCACGGGTTCGAGTACCAGACCGGGGTCTCCTTCGCGCTGTTCGCCCGGGGCGTACGCGGCGAACTGGGCCGCGGCGGCCGCTACCAGCTTGCCAGCGGTGAGGCGGCGACGGGCTTCACGCTCTATCTGGATACCCTGATGCGGGCGCTGGGCCCGGCGGCGCCGACGCGCCGGCTGTACCTGCCGCTGGATCAGGTCGAGGAAGGACCGGCCTGGCGCGCGCAGGGCTGGCGCACGGTTCAGGGGCTGGCGCCGCTGAAGGGCGACGCGGCGGCGGAAGCCAGGCGGCTTCGCTGCAGCCATGTGCTGATCGACGGCGAGGCGCTGGAAATCTGAGGCAAACCGCTCTCCCCAGACCGGTACCGGCGGGGGAGCATGAGGATCGGGCGATCCGCGCCGCTGGCGGGGACGCCGCAACGGGAAGGAGGACGACATGGCCAATGTCGTCGCCGCGCAGCTCGCCGGGGAGGCGGGCGCCGCATTTGTCGCCAACGCGACCGC
>JBGTSP010000449.1:0-2349 GCA_041940205.1 Alphaproteobacteria bacterium | reverse complement strand
GGATTCGATCGGGCGTTCCTCCGGAAGCCCGAGGCGGAGGAATCCGAGCGGCGCCAGGAAGAGCTGCGGGTGCGCAGCGAGATGTTCATGGACTCGCTCGACATCGACGAGATGATGGCCCAGCTGCTGGCGACCGAAGGCTTCTCCAGCGCCGAGGAAATCGCCACGACCCCGGTCGACGAGCTGGCCGAGCTGGAGGGCTTCGACGAGGAGCTGGCCGAGGCGCTGCAGGAGCGCGCGAACGAATATCTCGCCGAGCGTGACGCCCAGTTCGACGCCACGAGGCGCGAACTCGGGGTCGAGGACGCGGTGGCGGAGATCGACGGCCTGACGCCGGCGATGCTGGTGGCGCTCGGCGATGCCGGCGTCCTCACGCTGGACGATCTGGGCGAGCTTGCGAACGACGAGCTGACCGACCGCACGGACGGCATTCTGCGCGCGTTCGCCATCGGCGAGGACCAGGCCAACGCCATCATCATGGCGGCGCGCGCGCACTGGTTCGAGGAAGACGGGGATGACGGCGGCGAGTCCGACGCACAAGCGCAGGAATGACCGGCCGGTCGAACGGCGCTGCATCGTCTCCCGCGAGGTCCGTCCGCGCGAGAGCCTGATCCGCTTCGTTCTCGATCCCGACAACCGGGTGGTGCCGGACATCGCCGGACGGCTGCCCGGCCGCGGCGCCTGGGTCGGCGCCGAGCGGGAGCGCATCCTCGAGGCGGTCCGCCGGCAGGCCTTTGCCCGCAGCTTCCGTTGCGCGGTGGAGACCGATGCCGGCCTTGCCGACCGCACCGAGGCGGCGCTGGCACGCTCCTGCGCCGGGCTGCTGGGGCTGGCGCGCCGCGCCGGCGAGGCGGTCTGCGGCTACGAGAAGACACGCGCCGCGCTGGCCGAAGGCGGCGGATGGCTTTGTCTGCTGGCCCACGACGCGGCCGAGAACGCCCGCGACAAGGCCCGGCAGATGGCCCGCGGACACGGGATGATCGAGGTGATGACGAATACCGAATTGAGTTTGGCCTTGGGCCGGGAAAATGTGGTACATGCGGCGCTCGCACCGGGCGGGCTGGCGGAGCGCTTCCGCGTGGAAGCGGCGCGTCTCCAGGGACTGCGCAGCAAAGTCGAGGCCGTTTGACGCGATGACGACGGAAAGGAACCAGGTGAGCGACACCGGAAAGAAAACGCTGAGTCTGTCCAAGGGATCCGGCAAGAAGCTGGGACTGCGACGCCCCACGTCCGACAGCGGCAGCGTCAAGCAGAGCTTCTCGGGCGGCCGGTCCAAGACGGTGCAGGTCGAGGTGCGCAAGAAGCGGACCCGCGGCGGCGCCGAAGGCGGTGACGCGCCCGCGAACGCGGCCGTCGAGGCGCCCGAGGAGGTCGTTGCCGCCGAGGCCGCGCCGCCGGCGGAAGCCGCGCCTGTCGCCGCCGAAGCCCCGCGCGAGGCCCCCGCGGCAAGCCGGCCCCGGGCCGAGCGCGCGCCGGCGCCCCGCGACGGAGAGCGCGCCAAGCCGCGCCACGTGCTGCGCTCGCTGAGCAAGGAAGAGATCGCCAACCGCGCCAAGGCGGTGGTCGAGGCCCGCCGCCAGGACGAGGAGGACCGCCGCCGCGAGGCGGAGGAGGCCAAGCGCCGGGCGGAAGAGGATGCGCGCCTCGCGGTCGAACGCGAAGCCGCCGAGAAGCGCCGGGCGGAAGAGGAAGCGCGGCGCAAGGCCGAGGATGAATCCCGCCGCAAGGCCGAGGAAGAGGCGCGCAAGCGGCTCGACGAACCCGAGGAAGCGGCAGCCCAGCCCGCCGCCGCGGCAGCCCGGCCGGCGACGACCGAGCGGCGCCCGGCGGCGACGCCCGAGCGTCCCGACCGGCCTTCGCGCAAGGTCCCGGCCAAGCAGCCGGGTCCGCGGCGCGGCCGCAACGAGGACCGCCGTCGCGGCGGTCGCATCACCGTCTCGCAGGCGCTGAACGAGGATTTCGGCCAGCGCGGCCGGTCGGTGGCGGCGATGCGCCGGGCGGCCGAGCGCGAGCGCCGGCAGGCCCAGCAGGAAGCGCTGGCCCGCGGCGAGGGCCAGAAGCAGGCGCGCGAGGTGACGATTCCCGAAACCATCACGGTGCAGGAATTGTCGAACCGCATGGCCGTACGCGCGATCGACGTGATCAAGGCGCTGATGGGCCTGGAGATCATGGCGACGATCAACCAGACGATCGACGCCGACACCGCCGAACTGGTGGTCGAGGAGCTCGGCCACAAGGCCAAGCGGGTGAGCGAGGCCGATGTCGAGATCGGTCTGCGCGAGGACGAGGATCCCGAGGAGGTTCGCAGCCCGCGGCCGCCGGTGGTGACCGTGATGGGCCATGTCGACC
>JBGTSP010000448.1:0-2365 GCA_041940205.1 Alphaproteobacteria bacterium | reverse complement strand
AAGCCGATGATGGCGTTCAGCGGCGTGCGCAGTTCGTGGCTGACATTGGCGAGGAACTGGCTCTTGGCGCGGTTGGCCCGTTCGGCCGCCTCGCGGGCGCTCTGCAACGCGAGCAGCATGCGCTTCTGCTCGCTGACGTCGAGAAAGATGCAGTCCCAGGCCACCACCCCGTCCGCCTCCGCGGCCGGCCTGCCGTTGCCGCGCAGCCAGCGGATCTCCCCGTCGCGGTGGCGGGCGCGGAACTCGATGCTCCAGGCCTCCCTCGCGCTGCGGCCCTCGCGCACCAGCCGGACAAGGTCGCGCCGGTCGCGGGGATCGATCGGCCGCAGCAGCACCGCGGGATCCCGGCGCGCGCTTTCGGGATCGATGCCGAGGAGATAGCGCACGCCGTCGCTGACATAGGGAAAGCTGATCCGCTCGTCGGCGTCCAGGCGGACCCGCAGCACGATGCCCGGCAGGTTTGCGGTGATGTCCTCGAACCGCCGTTCGGCCGCGACCGCCCGCCGGCGCGCCTCGTGCGCCTCGGAAACGTTGATGCCGACGCCGCGATAGCCGCGGAACTCGCCGTCCGGGCCGAAGATCGGCTGGCCACTGATCAGCGCCTGCTGCACGCCGCCGTCCGCCTGCTTCAGGCGCACGTTCAGCCGCTCGAAGGACTGTCGCCGGCGCAGGCGCGCGACCTGGGCATCGCGGTCCTCGCCGCTCTGCCAGTCGAAGAACTCCGCCGCGTTGCGGCCCAGCATGTCGGCGCTGGAATAGCCGAACTGGTCGAACATCGCCGGCGAGATGTAGGTCAGCAGGAATCGGGAATCGCTTTCCCAGACCCAGTCGGAGGCCGCTTCCACGATGCTGCGATAGCGGCGTTCGCTGTCCCGCAGGTCGCCGGTCGCCTGGTCATGACCGATCGCGAGCGCCGCGGTGCGGGCAATGAAGGCGTGCAGGTCGCGCAGCGCCGCGGTCGGTTCCCGGCGGCTTCGGTGATACAGCGCGACCGAACCGATCGTCTGCTGATCGGCGCCGACGACCGGCAGGATCCAGCGGCTCTTCAGGCCCTCGCGCCGGGCCAGGTCGCGCAGGTCGGCGGACAGCGCGGGGCTGCGCTGCAGGTTGGCGATCACCGGCGGGTTGTCCAGCAGGTCGGCATCGCGCGAGAGGCGTCGCCCCAGTGCATCGAGCCAGGCCTCCGGCAGGTTGTGCCGGGCGGCGATCGCGTGCTGCTGGCGTCGGGAGTCGCGCAGGCGGACGAGCCCGCCAAGGTCCGGATCCGGCGCGCAGGCCGTGCGCAGCAGCGTGCCGATCGTTTCCGCGAGATCGGCCCGCCGCTCGATCGCCCGCAGCACGGCCGCCTGGGCGACCTGCAGATCTGCCGGAGAATGCGTCATGCACACTTGGCACCGGCCCCGAAGATCGGACCGGCGAACGCGCCGCGAACCGCGGGGACGTCCGCGGTGTCTGCCTCCCTTGCCGTCCCGTCGCCGGCTGCCGACCTTCCCCCGAACGGGTCGGCGCGACGCGACGGCCTACTCGAACTCGAGGATGATCTCGTCGACAGCCAGACTGTCGCCGACCTCGGCCCGGATGGCCGAGATTACACCCTTTCGTTCGGCGCGAAGAATATTCTCCATCTTCATCGCCTCGACAACCGCAAGCGGCTGCCCCTCCTCGACGGTATCGCCGACGGCGACGTTGAGCGCCACCACGAGACCCGGCATCGGACAGACCAGGTAGTTCGACATGTCGGGCGGCAGCTTCTCGGGCATCAGGGCGGCCAGCGCCGCGTGCCGCGGCCGGCGCACCGATACCGGCGTCTCGATGCCGCGCCAGGCCAGGTTCAGGCGCCCGGACGGCCGGGCCACGCGCACCGTGACCGCCCGGCCGTCGATGCGGCCCTCGAACAGCGCCATGCCGGGCTGCCAGTCGCTCTCGACCCGAATTTCGGCCCCGTCCCGGACCACCTTGCAGCCCGCCTCGTCGGCCTGCACCGAGACCGCATGCGCGCTTCGTCCCAGGCCGACCACCCATTCGCCGTCGATCACCGGCGCCTCGGCCGCCATCCGGCCGCTGATCGTGGCCTCGCGCAGGGCAATCCGCTGGCGGATCAGGGCCGCCGCCGCGATCAGCACCGTGGCGACCTCGCCCTCGGGCGCGACCGCCGCGAAACCCTCGGGATATTCCTCGGCGATGAAACCGGTGGTCAGGCGCCCCTCGCGAAAGCGGGGATGATCCACCAGGGCCGAAAGGAAGGGAATGTTGTGGGCGATGCCACGGACATCGTAGGCGTCCAGCGCGTCGAGCATGCCGGCGATGGCGCTGTCGCGATCGTCGCCATAGGTGATCAGCTTGGCGACCATGGGATCGTAGAACA
>JBGTSP010000447.1:0-2374 GCA_041940205.1 Alphaproteobacteria bacterium | reverse complement strand
CAGTATCGTTTCAATGTCAGATTCTGGGCGAGAGATACCGCAAGAATGACACCGTCACTGCTCCTGGCTGGTCGAGTATCCTTACGGGCGTATGGGCGGACAAGCATGGCGTGCAGAACAATTCGTTCAAAGGCAAACAGTTTGACACATATCCTCATTTTTTTGCGCGGATCAAATCCCAGTTCCCATCACTAAAAACAGCGTCGTTTCTGGATTTGCTGCAGACCAATGAGAATGTTGTGGCTCACGCTGATTTCCAGTATGGATATCTAGAGAGTGTGCCGGCACGCTCTCGGGCAGGCTCGAGGCCAGCACGCAGTTGCGGCCGATATGGAAGGACTGTTCGCCGGCCATGCCGACGCAGCCGACGATCACGTCCTCGATCGCCGCCGGGTCGACCCCGGCGCGCCCGACCAGGGCGTCGAGCACCGCGCCGCCCATGTCGGCGGGGTGCCAGCTCGCCAGCTTGCCGCCCCGGCGGCCGCCGGCAGTGCGCATCGCATCAACAATATAGGCTTCGGCCATCACTCTCTCCCGTTCCCGATCGGCCGGGCGTCGCCGGCCGCATGTCCGTTTCTTCGGTCCTGATTGTGCACTGCAATAGAAGGCTTGACCAGATGCCGTTGCGGCCGCGTGGCCGCCCGGGTGCGACCAAAGCGCACCGCAACATTCTCGATTGATCACGATCAAGGCAGAGGGGCGCCTGCCTGCCGAATGCTCCGGCCGTCACCAGGCAAGGCCGTACCCATGACGTCGTCTGCCCGCACCCCGCGCCCGCTCCGCCGCCCGGGCTTCGCCCGCGCAGCGTGCCGCGCGATCGTGCTGATCGCCGCCCTCTGCGCCTCGGCGCCGGCGGCGCAGGGCAAGGACCTGGCCGCCTTCCTTCGGACGCTCTCGCCCGCCAGCCTGGTTCCCGGCGCGGACGAGTTCGGCGCGCCGCGCGGCAGCCCGCCGGTGGTCCCGGTGCTGGCGGCCGGCCGCGAGGTCGGGCATGTCTTCCTGAACACCGATTTCGTCGGGTCCGTCGGCTATTCGGGCAAGCCGATCCACATCGTCATCGCGCTGGATACCGCGGGACGGGTCAGCGGCCTGCGCCTGGTCGACCACAAGGAGCCGATCGTGCTGATCGGCATTCCCGAGAGCCGGATCCGCGCGGTGGTGCAGGGCTATGTCGGCTTCGACATCCCGGCCTTCGCCGCCGGGCCGGACGCGCCGCACGATGTCGACATCATTTCCGGCGCCACGGTGACGATCATGGTGATCGACGACGCCATCCTGCGCGCCTCGATCAAGGTGGCCCGCCGGCTCGGCCTCGGCGGCCTGTCGCCGGCGCCACAGGCCGGCGGCCCGCGCCATCGTGTCAGTGACGACACGCCCTCGCGGCGCGACTGGGAGACCCTGCTGGGCGACGGCTCGGTCCGCCGGCTGCGGCTCACCGTCGGCGAGATCAACGTCGCCTTCGCGGCGGGGAGAGATCCCGAGGCGGCGGCGCGGCCGGAGTCGGGCGCGCCGGACGAACGTTTCATCGACCTCTATGCCGCCGACGTCAGCGTGCCGAGCATCGGCCGCTCGCTGCTGGGCGAGGCCGAGTTCGCCAATCTCGAAAAGCGTCTCGCACCGGACCAGGCGGCGCTGTGGATCGCCGCGGCCGGCCGTTATTCCTTCAAGGGTTCGGGCTATGTGCGCGGCGGCGTGTTCGACCGCTTTCAGGTGGTGCAGGACGACATCTCGATCCGCTTCCGCGACAGGCAGCACAAGCGGCTGGGCGCGGTGGCCGCCGACGGCGCCCCGCAGATGGACGAGATCGACCTGCTCGTGGTGCCGCCCGACAGCGGTTTCGCGCGGGCCCGGGGCTGGCGCGTCGAACTGCTGGTTCACCGGGCGGTCGGCGCCATCCGCAAGGCCTTCCTGACCTTCGACCTGGGCTACCGGCTGCCGGCCGAATTCCTGGCGCCGCTCGAGCCGGCGGCTTCCGAAGGCGACGGGCGCACGGCCATGGCGGCGGACAATCCCGAGCAGGCGCTGTGGCAGCGGATGTGGCGCGAGCGCGAGCTGGAGATCGCCGTGCTCGCTGTGGCCCTGTTCGCGCTGACCGCGGTGTTCTTCTTCCAGAACCAGGTGGCCCGCCACCCCCGGGCGACGGCCTGGTTCCGCACCGGTTTCCTGACCTTCACCCTGGTCGGCCTGGGCTGGTACGCCAACGCCCAGCTCTCGGTGGTCAACGTCCTGACCTTCCTGAACGCCCTGCTGAGCGACTTCAGCTGGTCCTATTTCCTGATGGATCCGCTGCTCTTCCTGCTGTGGTTCGCGGTCGCCGCCTCGCTGCTGTTCTGGGGCCGGGGCGCGTTCTGCGGCTGGCTGTGCCCGTTCGGCG
>JBGTSP010000446.1:0-2375 GCA_041940205.1 Alphaproteobacteria bacterium | reverse complement strand
GCCGGTGCCGACCCGGGCCGAGGTCTCCGACGTGGCGACGGCGGTGTATGACGGCGCGGACGCGGTGATGCTGTCGGCCGAGACCGCGGTCGGCGACCACGCCCCGGCCGCCGTTTCGGTGATGAACGACGTGGCCGAGAAGGTCGAGGCCGATCCGACCTGGCGCAGCATCATGCTGGCCGAACCGACGGACCCCGAGGCGACGTCGGCCGACGCCATCACTGCGGCCGCCCGCCAGGTCGCCGGCACCATCTCGGCCGCCGCGATCGCCTGTTACACCACGTCCGGCTCGACCGCGCTCCGGGCCGCCCGCGAACGGCCGCCGGTGCCGATCCTTGTGCTCACGCCGCGTACCGAGACGGCGCGTCGCCTGGCGCTGGCCTGGGGGCTGCATTGCGTCGAGACGCCCGATGCCCGCAACACCGCCGAGATGGTCGCCGGCGCCTGCGAGACCGCGCGTTCGCAAGGCTTCGCACGCGCCGGCCAGCGCATCGTGATCACCGCCGGCGTGCCGTTCGGCACGCCGGGCGCCACCAATCTGCTGCGCATCGCCTGGGTGCCGCGCAAGGGCGAGGCGCCGGCCGGTTGAGGCCGCTGTGGCCGGTTGGCAACAGCCCGGCAGAGATCCGTGCATTTGCGCGTTTCATGCTTTCTCCAGCGTGCCGCCGCGACTATGGTCCGCCACCTCGAAGCCCGGGAGGCTGCGGCCTCCCCGAACGACGGAGCATGTCAATGCGTCCAAGCTTCCTTACGGGTCGACCGACCCTCTGAGATCCGGAGCCTGACCGACGCTGTCGCCGGTGGCTGCCCTGCCGCCGCGGACCCGCCCTCACGCGACCGGATCGAAGTCTTTCTTCTTTCCCGATGTGATGGAGCGGCACCATGGTCCGCTGGTTCGAACGCCTTGTAGATCCCTTTCAGTCCCATTCGACGGCCATGCCGCCGGTCCGCCTGGTCGCCTTCATCTGGCGCTTTGTCGGTCCGAACTGGCCATGGTTCGCGATGCTGCTCGTCGTCGCGGGCGGTCTGTCGATCACCAATGCGCTGATCTATCTCTATGTCGGCGAGCTGATCGACCTGATCGCGAGCGCCGACGATCCCGCCGGTTTCTTCGCCGAGAACCTGCGTTTCCTGCTGCTGATCGCCGCCCTGATCGTGCTGATCGAGCCGGCGATCGCGATCGTCTTCCTGGGCCTGCACCACCAGGCCCTGGTGCCGGCCTTCACCGCCCTGGTGACCTGGCAGGTGCATCGCTACGTGCTGCGCCAGAGCACCGGTTTCTTCCAGGACGACTTCGCCGGCCGGATCGCCAACCGGGTGATGCAGACGCCGGCCTCGATGCGCCGGGCGGTGCTCAGCATGATCGATTCCCTGTGGTTCGTGCTGGTCTTCCTGGTCTCGGCCGTGGTGATGCTGGCCGAGCAGGACCTGCGCCTGGTCACTCCGCTCGCGGTCTGGACGGTGGGCTATGTCGGCCTGCTGGTGCTGTTCGTGCCGCGGGTGCAGCGCGGCGGGGCGGCCGCCTCGGCGGCGCGCTCGCGGCTGATGGGCCGGGTGGTGGACAGCTACACCAACATCCTGACGGTGAAGCTGTTCGGCCATGCCGAGCGCGAGGACGGATATGCCCGCGAGGCGCTGGGCGACCTGCGCGCGCGCACCGCGGACCTGATGCGGCCGCTGACCTTCCTCGACCTGTCGGTGACCTTCTTCAATGCCGGCATGATGCTGTGGCTGGGCAGCCTGTCGATCCTGCTGTGGGTCGACGGCGCGATCACGGTCGGCGTCGTCACGGCGGCGCTGGGATTCGCGCTGCGGATCAACAACATGTCCTTCTGGATCATGCACGTGACCGCCGAGATCGCCGAGAATCTGGGCGTGGTGCGCGAAGGCATGGAGACCATCTCCCGGCCCTACGCGGTGCGCGAGCGGCCCGCCGCCGGGGAATTGTCGGTCGACGGCGGCGGCGTGCGGTTCGAGGATGTCAGCTTCGGTTACGGCGAGAGCGGCCGGGTGATCGAGAACCTGTCGCTCACCATCGCGCCGGGCGAGAAGGTCGGCCTTGTCGGCGAATCGACGCTGGTGCAGTTGTTGCTGCGCCTGCACGACCTGGATGGCGGGCGTATCGTGATCGACGGCCAGGATGTCGCCACCGTGCGCCAGGAGTCCCTGCGGGCGGCCATCGGCTTCGTCACCCAGGACACGTCGCTGCTGCACCGCACGGTGCTGGACAACATCCGCTTCTGCCGCCAGTTGAAGGCACACACCGCCGAGCGCACCAGCGGCGACGTCGAAGACGCCGCCGGCCGCGCCGACGCGCTGCTGCACCTGATGGGCCTCACGCACGTGGCCAAGGCCTACCCCAGCCAGCTCTCCGG
>JBGTSP010000445.1:0-2375 GCA_041940205.1 Alphaproteobacteria bacterium | reverse complement strand
TCTTCTTGCCGAAATCGAGCGCGACCACCTTGTCCGAGATCGACATCACCAGGCTCATGTGATGCTCGACCAGCAACACGGTGATGCCGCGGTCATCCCGGATCTGCTGGATCGTCGCGCCCAGTTCATGCACCTCGTCGTGATTGAGACCGCCAGCCGGCTCGTCCATCAGCAGCAGCCGGGGATGGCTTGCCAGCGCGCGCGCCAGTTCCACCCGCTTCTGCGTGCCGAAGGGCAGGTCGGTGACCGCGGTATGGGCCACGTCGTTGAGGTCGAGATAGTCGATCAGGCCGATCGCCTCCTCGCGCAGTTCCTCTTCCTCCTGGCGCACCCAGGGGAGCAGCGGCTTGAACGCGTTCTCCAGGAAGCTCGACTTGGTCCGCGCGTGCGCGCCGACCATCACGTTCTGCAGCACCGTCATGGTGCCGAACAGCGCGAGGTTCTGGAACGTCCTGCCGATCCCCATTTCCGCGATGCGATGCGGCGCCGCGTTGAGGATGGTCTCGCCGTCGAAGGTGATGTCCCCTTCGTTGGGGATGTACAACCGGCTCAGGCAGTTGAAGAGCGTGGTCTTGCCGGCGCCGTTGGGGCCGATCAGTCCACAGATTTTGTTCTCCGGTACGTCGAACGACACACCGTCGAGCGCGACGATGCCGCCAAAGCGAATGACGACGTCGCGTACGTCAAGCAGCGCACTCATTGATGCGGGGCGCCCCGATGAAGTTTGTGGTAAAGCGAATGGCGGTGGCCTGGGGCCATGCCAACGTCAATCGGTCCCGACAAGACCCACCTCTCGATTCAGACGCGTAACGTGACCGATCTTACCGCCGGTTCGCGCGGCACTATACGGAATGGCCGGGGTAAGGCAAATGCGCGGCCACCGCGGATCGCGCCATTTTGTTTCCCGCGCGAGGCGGGCGCCTGTGCCGATATGGCGGATAACCGGCAAAATCTCCCGGTTTTCGTTGCTCAATCAACTGTTGAGTGTGAACATATGTCGCCCCATGTCAGACGTTTCGACGAGGCCGAATGGCGCCCTTACAGGGCGCTCCGACTGGAGGCGCTGGAGCGCGAGCCGCATGCCTTCGCCAGCGCGCTGGCACAGGAAGCCGACCTTGCCGAGGCCGACTGGCGCCGCCGTCTCGCCCGCCGCGATGCCGGCACCTTCGGCGTCTTCCTGCCCGCGGGGCCGGTGGGAATCGCCACCTGGTTGCTGCCGGAACCGCTGAACAGCCGTCATCGCGCCTTCATCGTCGGGGTCTACCTGCAGCCCGCGCATCGCGGCCGCGGCCTGGCCCGGGCGCTGCTCGAGGCCGTGATCGGCGAGGCCGAGCGGCATGCCGACGACCTGGCGCTGGATGTCTGGACGGGCAACGATTCGGCCATCGCGCTGTATCGCCGCCTCGGTTTCCGCACCGTCGCCACCATTCCCGGCGCGCTCAGGCATGCGGGCCGCCACTACGACGAGCACCATATGCTGCGTTCGCCGCGATTTGCGCCATCCGGGCCCGCCTGAAGGCCGGCGAACCCTTTCCGGTGTCCGCGGGGGCCGGTAGTCTGCGCGCGATCATGACCGCCGGCTCCGACAGTCCCGACACCGCCCTGCCTGCCGACCTGCCGCCGTGGCTGGCGGGCCTCAATCCCGAGCAGCGCGAGGCCGTCGACGCGCTCGACGGCCCCGTGCTCGTGCTCGCCGGGGCGGGCACCGGCAAGACCCGGGTGCTCACCGCGCGACTGGCCAACATCCTCTTCCAGCGCCGGGCCTTCCCCAGCCAGATCCTCGCCGTGACCTTCACCAACCGGGCCGCGCGGGAAATGCGCGAACGCACCGAGGCCATGGTCGGCCGCGCCGTCGAGGGGTTGTGGCTGGGCACCTTCCATGCCATCGGCGTGCGCCTGCTGCGCCGGCACGCGGAGCTGGTCGGCCTGAAGTCGAACTTCACGATCCTCGATCCCGACGACCAGCTGCGCCTGATCCGCCAGGTGATGGAGGCCGAGGGTGTGGACGGCAAGCGCTGGCCGCCGCGCGCGCTGGCCTCGGTGATCGACCGCTGGAAGGACAAGGGCCTGACGCCGGATCAGGCCCGCGACGCCGGGCGCGAGAGCTTCGCGGATGGCCGCGCCGTCGATCTCTACGCCCACTACCAGCGCCGTCTGGGCGAACTGAACGCCTGCGATTTCGGCGATCTGCTGCTGCATTGCCTGGTGATCCTGCAGCGCCACGAGGACGTGCTGCGCCAGGTCCAGCAGCAGTTCCGCTACATCCTCGTCGACGAGTACCAGGACACCAACGTGGCCCAGTACCTGCTGCTGCGCCTGCTCGCCCAGGGCCATCGCAACATCTGCTGCGTCGGCGACGACGAGAGCCCCGCGGC
>JBGTSP010000444.1:0-2386 GCA_041940205.1 Alphaproteobacteria bacterium | reverse complement strand
CATTATGCCGGTGAGCGCGCGGAAATGCGAGGAACTTCCGCGTGACGCCATAGAGCAGCGCACGACTACGGCTTCGGAATCGGCATGGGCTGTGGGATCGCTGTCCTCCTCGGTGCGGTTGCCGCAGGCCGCGAGCACCCGGCCGCCGGCCTCGACAATCACCGCGCCAACCGGTACCTCGCCGCGCAACGCAGCCAGGCGCGCTTGCTCCAGCGCCTGCATCATGAAAGTGTCCCCGTTCACCATGACCCCACCATCGAAACCCGGGCCCGGCCGGTCAAGACGCGAAAGCGGCGGGCCCGCGCGCGGCCGTCGTCCCGCAAACGCGCCCCCGCGTGATCCGGCCGCCGGCGAACGCATCGCCAAGCGCCTGGCACGGGCCGGCCTGTGTTCGCGCCGCGAGGCCGAGCGCTGGATCGCGGAGGGCCGGGTCGAGGTCAACGGCCAGGTGCTGGCCTCGCCGGCGGTCAACGTGAAGCCGGGCGATGCCATCGTGGTCAACGGCCAGCCGCTGAAGGCGGCAGAGCCGACCCGGCTGTGGCGCTACCACAAGCCCGCGGGCCTGCTGACGACGAACCGCGATCCGGAAGGCCGGCCGACGATCTTCGAGAAGCTGCCCGCGGATCTCGGCCGCGTGGTCTCGGTCGGCCGCCTCGACTTCAATTCCGAGGGCCTGCTGCTGCTGACCAACGACGGCGGCCTGGCCCGGCATCTGGAGATGCCGTCGACCGGCTGGGGCCGGCGCTACCGCGTCCGGGTGCACGGCACGGTCGACGAGGCGGCGCTGGCGGCGCTGGCCCGGGGCACGGTGGTCGACGGCGAGCGGTACGGCCCGGTGGAAGCGGCGCTGGAACGGGTGCAGGGCTCGAATGCCTGGCTCAACATGTCGCTGCGCGAGGGCAAGAACCGCGAGATCCGCAAGCTCTGCGCCCATCTCGGCCTGGAGGTGACGCGGCTGATCCGGGTCGGCTACGGCGCCTTCCGGCTGGACGACCTGGAGCGCGGCCAGGTCGCCCCGGTGCCCGACCGGCAGTTGCGCGCCCAGCTCGGCAAGGCGGCCGAGCAGTTCGACATCCTGACCGTGAAACAGGCCGAGCAACGCCATGCGGATCGTCGGCGGCCTCCATCGCGGTAAGCGGCTCGCCGCCCCCGAGGACGGCGCCATCCGGCCGACCGCCGACCGGGCCCGCGAGGCGCTGTTCAACATCCTCCAGCACGGCGACTGGCCGCTGCGGGACGCGGCGGTGCTCGACGTCTTCGCCGGCACCGGGGCGGTCGGCTGCGAGGCGCTGTCGCGCGGCGCCGGCCATGTCGACTTTCTCGACAGCGCGCCGGCCGCCGTCGCCCTGATCCGGCAGAACCTGAAGGCGATCGGCCGGGAAAAGGACGCAGGCGTGCTGCAGCGCGACGCCCGGCGGCCGGGCCTCGCGCGTTCCCCGGCCGCGCTCGCCTTTTTCGATGCGCCCTACCGCTCCGGCCTCGCCGCCCCGGCGCTGGCCGCGCTCGATGCGGCCGGCTGGCTGGCGCCGGACGCGGTCTGCGTGATCGAGCAGCATCGCGACGAGCCCTTCGACCTGCCGCGGGACTGGACGGTCGGCGACGACCGCCGTTACGGGCCGGCCCGCTTCCTCTTTCTGCGACGCGAGCGACCCGCCGGCGAGGACACCGACTAGAGCGTTTCCTGGTTAGTTGGAATCGTCTGCGCCGCGGGCATTTTGAGCCAGGGCCAGGAGCGTGGCGAAGCGCGTAGTGGGACTACTCGCGAGCCGCGCGACGACGCCATGGCTCAAGAGGCCCCGGCCCCGGGAGCTCCAGGCGAAGTGCGAAGCGGTTCGCCGCCCGGGAGATCCCGATACACGCTGGAGCCAAGCCACTTTGTGGCTTGGCTCTGAGAGCTCCAGGCGAAGTGCGCAGCGGTTCGCCGCCCGGGAGTTCCCGATACACGTCGGAGCCAAGCCACTTTGTGGCTTGGCTCTGAGAGCTCCAGGCGAAGTGCGCAGCGGTTCGCCGCCCGGGAGCTTCCCACGACCGTTGGGACCAAGCCGCCTTGCGGCTTGGTCCCGGGGGTTGCGCCCTGGCAGCCCGCTCTGGGCTTTTCCAAAGGAAAAGCCGCAGGCTTGGCGAACCGCTGGTTCGCTGAGGCCCGCATCGTTGCGTCGCTTGCCCGTACTCCCGGTACGCGCGGCGCGCCGCGCCTCCCGTTCGGACTACCAGGGCGCAACGCAGATGGTTCCACCTAACCAGGAAACGCTCTAGCGGTTCACGCTTCGGCCGCGGCCGTCAGCCGGGCCGCCGCGCGGGCCAGCGAACGGCGCCGCTCGACCGCGTCGGCCAGTTCCTCCAGCACGCGCACCGAGGTATCCCAGTCGATGCAGCCGTCGGTGAT
>JBGTSP010000443.1:0-2428 GCA_041940205.1 Alphaproteobacteria bacterium | reverse complement strand
TGCCGGGCATGTATGCGGAAGGCGACTACGATCTTGCGGGCTTCGCGGTCGGCGCCGCCGAGCGCGGCGGCCTGCTCGACGGCAGCGCTATCGCGCCGGGCGACCGGATCCTCGGCATGGCTTCCAGCGGCGTGCATTCCAACGGCTTCTCGCTGGTCCGTCGGATCGTCGAGCTCTCCGGGCTCGCCTACGACGCCCCCGCACCCTTCCCCGGTCCCGACGGCGCGGCGGCCGGCAGCCTCGGCGAAGCCCTGCTGGCGCCGACCCGGATCTACGTGCCGGCCTGCCTGGCGCTGGCCCGTGCCGGGCAGGCCAGGGCCTTCGCGCACATCACCGGCGGCGGCCTGAGCGAAAACCTGCCCCGGGTCCTGCCCGCAGGCTGCGGCGCGCGTCTCGACGGCGCCCGCTGGCAGCCGCCCGCCGTGTTCGACTGGCTGGCCCGCACCGGCGGCGTCGCCCGCGAGGAGATGGCCCGTACCTTCAACTGCGGGATCGGCATGGTCGCGATCTGTAGCGCCGAGGATGCGCCAAGGGCGCTCGAACTGCTGGCCGAGGCCGGCGAGGAGGCGATGGACATCGGCGAAGTCGTCGCCGACGAGACCCAAACGGTCCGGATCGAGGGACTGGCCCTGCCATGAATCGCCAGACCCTGGGGGTGCTGATCTCCGGTCGCGGCTCCAACCTGCAGGCGCTGATCGAGGCCTGCGCCGCGGAGGACTATCCCGCCCGCATCGGCCTGGTGATCTCGAACAATCCCGGGGCCGCCGGCCTGGACCGCGCGCGCGAGGCCGGCATCGAGACTCGGGTGATCGATCACCGCGCGCACGAGGACCGCGCGGCCTTCGACGCGGCGCTGAACGAGGCCCTGTCGGAACACCGGGTCGACCTGATCTGCCTGGCCGGGTTCATGCGCCTGCTCGGCGCCGATTTCTGCAACCTCTGGCGCAACCGGGTGATCAACATCCACCCCTCGCTGCTGCCCGCCTTCAAGGGGCTGCACGTGCACGAACGGGTGCTGGAGGCCGGCGTGCGCATTACCGGCTGCACCGTGCACATCCTGCGGCCGGAGATGGATTCAGGACCGGTCCTGGTGCAGGCCGCGGTGCCGGTCTGCACCGGCGACGATGCCGCAACGCTGGCCGGGCGGGTGCTCGAAGCCGAGCACCGGATCTATCCGCTGGCGGTGCGCCTGATCGCCGAGGGGCGGGTCCGCATCAGCGGCGACCGGGCGGAGATCACCGGGGCGACGGAGACGCCGCCGCCCCTGATCTATCCCGGCCCGGACATGCCCGCGACCTGAGGGCGGTCGCGGAGGGATCGTCGGTAAAAATTCAGCCGACGATATCGAGGCCGGAGAAGAAGAAGGCGATTTCCTGGGCCGCGGTCTCGGGCGCATCGGAGCCGTGCACCGAGTTGGCCTCGATCGATTCCGCGAAATCCTTCCGGATCGTGCCCTCGGCCGCCTCGGCCGGGTTGGTCGCGCCCATGACCTCGCGGTTGCGGGCGATCGCGTTCTCGCCCTCGAGCACCTGCACGACCACCGGGCCGGAAGTCATGAAGCTGCACAGCGAGGCGAAGAACGGCCGCTCGGCGTGCACGGCGTAGAACGCCTCGGCCTGGGCCTGGGACAGGCGGATGCGGCGCTGGGCGACGATGCGCAGGCCGGCCTCCTCGAAGCGGGCATTGATGGCGCCGGTCTGGTTCCGGCGGGTGGCATCGGGCTTGATGATGGACAGGGTGCGTTCGATCGCCATGGCGGTTTCGCGTTCCTCGTTGTCGGATGGGAAAGTCGGCGGCCGGTGTATAGCCATGGCGGCAGGAGGCCACAACCGGGGATGCCGCGTTTGCCCGGTCGCGATGTCGCAGCCGTCCGGCCGGCGCCGATGGCATGGGCCGCGAAACTCCGCTAGACAGCCCCCGTGCTCGATATCCGCAACATCACCGTGCGCTTCGCCGGCCGCGAGATCCTGGCCGAGGCCAGCGCCCAGCTTCCCGACAGCGCCCGGGTCGGCATTGTCGGTCGCAACGGCGCCGGCAAGACCACGCTGCTGCGCCTGCTGACCGGTGAGATCAGTCCCGATCACGGCGAGATCGCCGTGCCTGCCCGGCGGCGCATCGGCACCGTGGCCCAGGAGGCGCCCGGCGGCCCGGAAAGCGTGCGCGACACGGTACTGGCCGCCGATCCCGAACGGCTCTCGCTGCTGGCCGAGGCGGAGACCGCCAGGGATCCGGTCCGCATCGCCGAGATCCACCAGCGCCTGGGCGACATCGACGCCGAAACCGCGCCCGCGCGCGCGGCGCGGATCCTTGCCGGTCTCGGCTTCGACGACGAGGCCCAGCAGCGGCCCTGCTCGGCCTATTCCGGCGGCTGGCGCATGCGCGTGGCCCTGGCCGCGGCGCTGTTCGCCGAACCGGACATCCTGCTGCT
>JBGTSP010000442.1:0-2436 GCA_041940205.1 Alphaproteobacteria bacterium | reverse complement strand
TGCAGGATCTGGGCAAGCTGCGGATCGGCCAGAACACCAAGGAAATCCTCGAATGCGACCTGGCGATGGAGATGGACGGCCATCCCGATCTGAAGGCCGCGATCGCCGACTGCGAGAAGGCCGGCGACTATGTCTCGCGCGAGCTGCTGGAAGACATCCTGGAATCCGAGGAAGAGCATATCGACTGGCTGGAGACCCAGCTCGGCCTGATCGAGCTGGTCGGCCTGCAGAACTACAACCAGTCACAGATGAGCAGCGATTCCGGCAGCTGAGTCAGCCCGGCCGCCGTTCTGCCCGGCGGCCGTTCCGCCTGCTTCCCTGCCGTCAGGCGAAGATCCCGACCGGTTCGGCGTCCCGCGGCGCCGCGTCGCCGGCCGCCAGCAGGCAGCCCGCCGCCCAGGCATGGAAACTGTGCGTGGCGGCGTCCATCGCCGGGGTGAAGCGCCCGCCGTCGAAGGCGGTCGCCGCCCGCCCGGCCTGCAGGCCCTCGACCGCCCGGATGTCCTCGACGAAGACCTCGCGCCAGAGCGCGCGATGGCGCGCCCGCAGCGCCGCATGCGCCTCGTCGAGGGCGCTGTCTGCGGCATACCAGATCAGGGTGCGCTCGCGCGTGCGATCGACCGCCTGCGGCAGCAGCAGCATGGCAAAGGCATGGTCGCGGTGCAGGCCCAGCAGGACGTTGGGGAACAGGGCGACATATTCGCCCCGCGTCGCCCAGTCGGCGGGCGTGTGCGGGAAGTCGGGAAAGCGCCGGCCGGCCGCGTCGAGATCGGGGGCGTAGACCCGGCTGCCCTGGCCGGCGAAGCGGCCGGGCTCGATGATGTCGTAGTGATCCTCCAGCCGCGAGTAGCGGTTCAGGTCGGGGTGGATCCACGGCAGGTGATAGGATTCGCAATAGTTCTCGACGGCCAGCTTCCAGTTGCAGCCGACCTCGAGTTCGAAGCCCGTCTCCGCCGGTTCGGCGAAGAGCGCCTGCATCGTGAAGGGATGCCAGCGGGCGGCCAGCGGCGCGACGTGGCTTTCGAAATCCGCCGCCTCGCCATCGAGATTGACGAACACCAGGCCCATCCAGCAGGCGCTCTCGACCTCCAGCAGGCCGAGTTCCGGGCGCGGCAGGCTGGCGCAGTCGGGCTGCCCGGGGCCGCCGGCATGCGGCGTGCTGCGCAGCGCGCCGTCGAGGTCGTAGCACCACGAATGGTAGGGGCAGCGCAGGGTCGAGGCGAGGTGGGCCGGGGCATCGAGCAGCCGCATGCCGCGATGGCGGCAGACATTGCGGAACACCCGCACCGCGCCGTCCCGGCCGCGCAGCAGCAGCAGGGGCTCGCCGTACAGGTCGACCGGCCAGGCATCGCCGGGCGCCGGCACGTCGGCCTCGAAGCCGGCGCAGGCCCAGGTCCGGGCGAACAGGGTCTCGCGTTCGGCGGCTGCAAGTCCGGGATCGGTGTAGAGCGGGTTCGGCAGGCCGTGCGCCTCGGCGACCGGCCGGACCACCGCGCGAAGTTGCTGCCGCAAGCTCGTGATCGCCATCCGCAGCCTCCCGGTTCGGACTTCCCTGACCATCGGCATAGGACGGCGTCGGCGCGCGGACCCGACCTTCCGCGTCACATTGTGGTCAGGACCCGCCGCCGGCACCCATCGGCGATGGCCGCGACCGCGGCACTGTTCTAGTCTGCAGGCATCGGCAAGACGGGGAGGAACCCATGACCGACAACGTTTTCTGGATGCTCGAAGTCTCGATCAACGAGGGCAAGCTGGACGATTTCAAGGCGCTGATGACCGAAATGGTCGACGCCACGAAGGCCGACGAGCCCGGCGCGCTGAACTACGAGTGGTTCATCTCGGCCGACAATTCCAGCGTGCACATCTACGAACGCTACGCCGACAACGCCGCCACCATGGTGCATCTCGGCAATTTCGGCTCGAAGTTCGCGGGCCGGTTCATGGAATGCGTCACGCCCAGCCGCTTCATGCTGTACGGCCCGGCCGACGACAAGGTGCTGGGAGCGCTGGGCCCGATGGGGGCGGTCCACCATTCGCAGATCGGCGGTTTCGCCCGCTGAGCATTGCCGTGCCCCGCTGAGCGACGCCGTGCACTGACAAGCGGGGCCATCCGGCGCCGGAAGGCCGGGGCCGGAACGCGGTGACGGTCAGGAATTGAACAGCGAGGAGACCGAGCTTTCGTCGCTGATCCGCTGCATCGCCTCGCCCATCAGCGGGGCGATGGTGATGGAGCGGATGTTTTCCGCGTGCCGCATCGGCTCGGTCGCCTGGATCGAGTCGGTGACGGTCAGCGTCTTCAGCGACGAGGCGGAGACCCGCGCCACCGCGCCGCCGCTCAGCACGCCGTGGGTGACATAGGCATAGACGGCCTCGGCGCCCTGTTCCTTCAGGGCGTTCGCGGCGTTGCAGAGCGTGCCGGCGGAATCGACGATGTCG
>JBGTSP010000441.1:0-2449 GCA_041940205.1 Alphaproteobacteria bacterium | reverse complement strand
CCGCTCGGGAAAGATCATGCGCCGGATCCTGCGCAAGATCGCGGAAGACGATTTCGGCAATCTCGGCGACACCTCGACCCTGGCCGAACCGGCGGTGGTCGACGACCTGATCGAGAACCGGCAGAACCGCTGACGCCCGCGTCGCGGCTGCGACGCGGACCGCACGAAAAAGGGGCCGGTCCCGCGCGGGACCGGCCCCTTTCCGTTTCCTGTCCGGCGCCCGGCGCCGGAAGGCTTCAGGCCGTGGTGTCGACCTTGGCCGCGGCGGCATCGCCGCCCTTGGACACCGCGACCATCGCCGCGCGCAGCAGCCGGCCCTTCATCACGTAGCCCGGCTGCATCACCTGCACGATGGTGCCGGCGGGATGGTTCTCGTCCTCGAGCTGGACCATCGCCTGATGGAAATTGGGATCGAGCTTCTCGCCGATCGGATCCAGCTTCTCGATACCGTGTTTCTCGAACGCCTTCAGCAGGTCCCGCTCGGTCAGCTCGATGCCCTCGACCAGCGAGGCGAGCTCGGTGCTGGCGTCGATTTCCTCGGGCGGCACCGCCTCCACGCTGCGCCGCAGGTTGTCGGCCACGCCCAGCATCTCGCGGGCCAGCTCGAGACCGCCCAGCTCGCGGATTTCCTTCTTCTCGCGCTCCGAACGCTTGCGCACGTTCTCGGCGTCGGCCAGCGCCCGCAGGGCCCGGTCCTTCATCTCGGCGAGCTGCTTCTCGAGACCGGCGACCTGCTTCTGCAGTTCGACCACCTGCAGTTCCGGCGGCAGTTCGCCCGGATCGTCCGGCGCCGCATGCTCGGCCCGCTCGGCCTCGGCCAGCTTCTCCAGGTCGATCTCGCTGTCCTCGTCCGGCGCGCCGTCGTTCTTCTGATCGTCACTCATGTCCGTCTACTCCGTTCGTCCCGACCCGGCGCGGCTCAACCGACCAGCCGGCCGATCACCTGCGCGGTCAGGTCCACCATCGGCACGATGCGCGCATAGTTGAGATGCCGCGGTCCGATCACGCCGATGGCGCCTACCACCTGTTGGCTGCTGTTGGAATAGGGCGCGACGATGACCGAGGACCCCGAAAGGGAGAACAGGTTGTTCTCCGAGCCGATGAACACCCGGACACCTTCGCCGTCGTGCGCCAGCTCCAGCAGCCGGATCAGGTCGCGCTTGGATTCCATCGCGTCGAACAGGGTGCGCACGCGCGCCAGGTCTTCCGCCTCGCCGAATTCCTCCAGCAGGTTGGCGCGCCCGCGCACGATCAGCGCCGGATCGTTGCCGCCCGACCAGATCGCCAGCCCGGCTTCCACCAGCTTGCGCGACAATTCGTCCAGCTCGGCGCGCTCGGCGTTCAGCTCGCGCTCGATCTGCCGGCGGGCCTCGCCCAGCGAGCGTCCGCGCAGGCGGGCATTGAGATAGTTCGTGGCCTCGATCAGCGCCGACGGTGGCAGGCCGCGCGGCAGCTCGATCACCCGGTTCTCGACCGCCCCGCTCTCGGTGACGATGATCACCAGCCCGCGCTCGTCGTTGAGATGCACGAACTCCACGTGCTTCAGCGGCGCATCGTATTTCGGCGCCAGCACCAGACCGGCCCAGCCGGTCAGGCCCGAGAGGGTGTGCGAGGCCTCGGTCAGCGCGGCCTCGAGGCTGCGGCCCTGACGGTCGCAAAGCGCCTCGATCGCGCCGCGTTCCTCGTCCGTGAGGTCGCCGAGCTCGAGCAAACCGTCGACGAACATGCGCAGACCCAGCTCGGTCGGCATCCGGCCGGCCGAGGTATGGGGGGCATACAGCAGGCCGCTCTGTTCGAGGTCCTGCATCACATTGCGGATCGAAGCCGGCGACAGCGACCCGTTCAGGCGCTGGGCGATGGTCCGCGAACCGACCGCCAGACCGGTCTCCAGATAGGATTCGACGATCTGCCGGAAAATCTCGCGGCTGCGGTCGCTCAGCGCGCCGATTTCTCCCGAAATCACGCGATCCATAGCGCACACCTGCCTGCATTTGGAATGTCGCGGTGAATGTAGTAATCGCCCCGCTGAGCGTCAACGCGGGGCCCGTCGGCCCCGCCAACCGTCTGAAAGGAGGCCGCATGCGCCCGTCCGGCCGCACACCCGATGCCCTGCGCGAGATCAGCATCGAACCGGGCTTCGCCCGCTATGCCGAAGGCTCCTGCCTGATCCGCTTCGGCAACACCCACGTGCTGTGCACGGCCAGCGTCGAGGATCGGGTACCCGGCTGGATGCGCAACAGCGGTCGCGGCTGGGTCACCGGCGAATACGGCATGCTGCCGCGCGCCACCCACGATCGCGGCTCGCGCGAGGCGGCGCGGGGCAAGCAGTCGGGGCGAACCCAGGAGATCCAGCGCCTGATCGGCCGGGCGCTGCGCGCGGTCACCGACCTGGAAGCGGTCGGCGAACGGCAGATCGTCATCGACTGCGACGTCCTGCAGGCCGACGGCG
>JBGTSP010000440.1:0-2499 GCA_041940205.1 Alphaproteobacteria bacterium | reverse complement strand
AGTTCTTAGTCAGGTTCAGATACTGGCTGGTCAACGGCGGCACGATCACCCGCAGCGCCTGCGGGATGATCACCAGGCGCATGGTCACGCCCGGCTTGATGCCCAGCGCGAACGAGGCCTCGGTCTGCCCGTGGCTCACCGCCTGGATGCCCGAACGCACGATTTCGCCGATGAAGGCCGCCGTATACAGCGTCAGCGCCAGCAGCAGGGCGATCAGCTCGGGGATGATTACCGCGCCGCCCTGGAAGTTGAAGCGCTTCAGTTCGGGATAGTCCCAGCTCAGCGGCACCCCGGTGACCAGCAGCGCCAGGACCGGCAGGCCGACGATCAGGCCCAGGCCGGCGTAGAACACCGGGAACTGTTCGCCGGTGGCGTCCTGGCGCTTGTGCGCCCAGCGGGCCAGCGCCCAGGTCGCGACGAGGCCGATCACGAAGGCGATCGGCACGGCGATGAAGCCGCTCTCGAAGACCGGCGCCGGGAAGTAGACCCCGCGATTGTTGACGAAGAAGGTGTCCGCGATGTTCAGGCTCTGGCGCAGGGTCGGCAGGGTGCCGATCACGCCGAAATACCAGAACAGGATCTGCAGCAGCAGCGGCACGTTGCGGACGGTCTCGAGATAGGCCGCGGCGATCGTCGAGATCAGGAAGTTCTTCGACAGCCGCATCACGCCGAACAGGAAACCGATGATGGTCGCCAGCACGATGCCCAGGAACGAGATGAACAGCGTGTTCAGGATGGAGACGACGATCACCCGTCCGTAGCTGCTCTCCTCGGTATATTCGAGGAAGGGGCTGAACGGGATGCCGAAGCCTGCGGGATGTTCGAGAAAGCCGAACCCGGTCGCGATACCGCGCTCTTCCAGGTTCTGGATGGTGTTGCTTGTCAGCCAGCCGACGAACAGGACGAACAGTCCGATCGTCAGCACCTGATAGAGGACGGCGCGAACGCGCGCGTCATAGAGCCAGTTGGTGCTGGTCTGGGTTTTCCCCTCGCCTAGATCCGTGGCAGCCATCGCGGGACCCCTTTCGCGGCATGGCCGGCGGTACGCCGAACAGCGACCTTCGGGGCGCGCCCGTCGTTGCGGGCGCGCCCCTCGGGCCGATCAGGTTCCGATCACCGGAACGGCGGGGAATACAGGATGCCGCCTTCGGTCCACAGCGCGTTCACGCCGCGATCGAGGCCGATCGGGGTATCCGGGCCGATATTGCGCTCGTAGGATTCCTTGTAGTTACCCACCAGCTTGATGATGTTGTAGGCCCAGTCGTTGTCGAGGCCGAGCCGCGCGCCATACTCGCCCTCGAGGCCGAGCAGCCGCTTGACTTCCGGATCGGAGGTCGAGGACTTCACCTGGTCGACGTTGCCGGCGGTGATGCCCTTCTCTTCGGCGATGATCATGACGTTCAGCGACCAGCGCACCACGTCACCCCACTGATGGTCGCCATGGCGGACCAGCGGGCCGAGCGGCTCTTTCGAGATGACTTCCGGAAGCACCATGTGCTCGTCCGGCGCCGAGAGCTGCGAACGCTGCGCGGCCAGGCCGGAGCGGTCGGTGGTGTACACGTCGCACCGGTTGCTGTCGTAGGCGGTGCGGATCTCGTCGGCCTTTTCGTAGATGACCGGCGTGTAGCTCATGTTGTTGGCACGGAAGAAGTCGCCGAGGTTCAGCTCGGTGGTCGAGCCGGTCGTCACGCAGACGCTGGCGCCGTCAAGCTCGCTGGCCGACTTCACGCCGAGAGCCTTGCGGACCATGAAGCCCTGGCCGTCGTAGAAGTTGATGCCGGTGAACTCGAAGCCGAGCTTCACGTCACGGTCGAAGGTCCAGGTGGTGTTGCGCGCCAGCATGTCGACTTCGCCGGACTGCAGCGCCGGGAAACGGCTCTTGCCGGTGGTCGGCACGAACTTCACCTTGGAGGAGTCGCCGAACACGCCGGCGGCCACCGCGCGGCAGACATCGACGTCGAAACCGCGCCAGCCGTCCTCGCGGACGGCGAAGCCGGGCTGAGCCGGCCCGACGCCACAGCGGACGGCACCATGGCGCCGGATCTCGTCCAACGTGCCGGACTGCGCGATCGGATCGGCGCTTTCGGCGCCCCCGCCGATCAACAGCATCGCCGCCAGACACCCGATCAGCCAACAGCGCTTCATGTGAATTCTCCTGCTCCGCGGCGCTACTCTAGCGAAGCTTGGCGCAAAGGATAAAGCACGCGTCGGCAGAACCGACCGTTTTCCAAAAGGTGATTCAGGCTACAGATCACAATCGATTAAGTTGCAAGCCAACGGATCCGCGCAGTATCCTTGCGCTTCGGTCCGAATGGAGTGGGCGATATGGGCGCCAGGCGGGACACCGACGTTTTTGCCGATCTCGAGGCATTGTTGGCGGAAGGCATCGAGGGCCAGGTGCCCTACAAGGGGCCGACGGCGGGCGTTCTCCACCAGCTCGTCGGCGGCCTGAAGGCGGCGATGGGCTACACCGGCAATCCGGACATCCCGTCGATGCGC
>JBGTSP010000439.1:0-2570 GCA_041940205.1 Alphaproteobacteria bacterium | reverse complement strand
CGAGGTGTCGGTCCCCGTGCCCGAGCTGCCCCATCGCAGCAGCCCTGCGGCACCGGCCCGCCAGTTTGGTGACGATATGCCAGAGGGTGAGAAGGAGCGCCTGATCTGGGCCATGGAGCGCAGCGGCTGGGTGCAGGCCAAGGCGGCGCGCCTGCTCAACATCACGCCACGGCAGATGGGCTACGCGTTGCAGAAGTTCGATATCGAAGTGCGGCGTTTTTGAGGCCTTCATCCGGCGGGCCATTGACGGGGCTGCTGAATGTGGCAGACCGGGTGGGCGGCAGGGGTATACTTGATGACCCCGCAGTCATATCGCCCGAATCCGCCCCGCACGCCATGGCCGATGCCGAATCCTCATTCCGTCCGGATCACGCGCGGCTACCCGCCGCCGAAGTGATCTTCGATCAGCTCGCCGATGCGGTCGCGGTACTCTTCGACGATCTGACGCCGCTCCGCTTCGCGCACCTTCTGCACGATCACCTGCTTGGCGTTCATCGCCGCGATCCGGCCGAAATCGATCGGCGGCAGCGGATCGGACAGGAAATCGCCGACGCGGGCGTCGGGATTGCGCCGCTGCGCCACCGACAGCGCGATCTGCGTGGCGTCGTCGTCCACCGCCTCGACCACCTCCAGCAGGCGGTAGAGCTTGATGTCGCCGTTGGAGCGGTCGATCTCCGCGCGGATCTCGTTCTCCTGGCCGTAGCGCGAACGCGCGGCCTTCAGGATCGCGTCCTCCATCGCCTCGATCACGATATCGGGGTCGATGATCTTCTCGCGCGCCACGGCGTCGGCGATCTGCAACAGTTCCAGGCGATTGGCGCCAACCGCCGCTTCGCTATTCGCCATCGTTCTTTCTCCGTTTCAGGCTTTCTCTGATCAGTTCGTCGGTCAGCACCAGGCGGGCTTCCGCGATCCGCGCCAGCGGCAGGCGGACCAGGCCCAGCGGCGGTTCGCACTCCAGCGCGACCTCGTCGTCGGCGACGCCGGCCAGCACGCCGCGAAACCGGCGCTGGCCCTCCCCGGCGCGGTCCAGCTCGATCTTCGCTTCATGTCCGGCGAAGCGCTCGAAGTCGCGCGTCCGGGTCAGCGGCCGGTCGATCCCCGGCGAGCTCACCTCCAGCGCATAGGCCCCGGGAATCGGGTCCTCGACATCGAGCAGCGCCGAGACGGTCTCGGAGATCTCGGCGCAGTGATCGACAAGCATCTCGCTGCCGTCGGCCGGCTCCGCCATGATCTGCAACGTCCGGTCGCCGTCGCCGCCGCTCAGGCGCACGCGCACGACCTCGAAGCCCATCGCCTCGACGGACGGCGCGATCATCGCGGTGATCCGGTTTTCGATCGTGTCGATCACGGTGCCTCCGCAGGGCGGTTCCGAAAGGCCGGTCCCCGCTGCTCGTTCACCCAATAAAAAAGTGGGCCGGCGGCCCACTTGCCAGTGCATCCTTCGTAGTTCGCTACGTGAGGACGTATGTGAGTTGGCGGGAATATACGCATGTTCGCGCGCGCATCAAGTCCCCCCCGCCGGGACGGCGGTACGGCGGAAGCGGAAGAAGGCCGGACGGCGGCCCGCCTGCAGCGCCTTCTGCTCGTAGCGCGTCGCCGGCCAGTCGCCGGGCCGCACCCGCCAGTCGTCCGGACCGGCCGCCAGCCAGTCGAAGCGGGGATCGCCGGCAAGGTGGCGCAGGCTCCAGCGCTGGTAGCCCGGATCGTCGCTCGCCACCCGCCATTCGCCGCCCGGCCGCAGCACCCGGGCGACGCGCGCGATGTTCGCCGGGCCGACAAAACGGCGGCCGGCATGCCGCGTCTTGGGCCAGGGATCGGGAAACAGCAGGAACAGCCGGTCGATGCTGCGTTCGGGCAGGGCATCGAGCAGGGGGCGGGCATCGTCGGGCAGCAGGCGGACATTCTCGAGGTCGCCGTCCGCGACATGGCGGACCATGCGGGCGACGCCGTTGACGAAGGGCTCGCAGCCGATCAGGCCGACATCCGGGTTGGCCGCGGCCTGCCAGGCCAGGTGCTCGCCGGCGCCGAAGCCGATCTCCAGCCAGATCTGCCGGGGCGTGAAGCCGAACAGGGTGGCGGGATCCGCCGGCCGCCGGGCGAGAAATGCCGCCGGCAGTTGCAGTTCGGGCAGGCGTTCGTCCAGCAGGGTCTGCTGGCCCTCGCGCAGCGGCTTGCCCTTGCGCCGGCCGTAGAGGCGCGGACGGGCCGGCGCGCCGTCCTCGTCGTTCGTCATCGTTTCACTGTCGCCCCGGCGCCTGTCCGCCGGCCGGTCGGCCTCAGGCGATCGCGGCCTTCAGCGCGTCCGCCCTGTCGGTGCGCTCCCAGGAGAAGCCGCCGTCGGCCTCGGCGTCGCGGCCGAAATGACCGTAGGCCGAGGTGCGCTGGTAGATCGGCTTCGCCAGGGACAGCATCTCGCGAATGCCGCGCGGCGAAAGATCGAACATCTCGGCGATGACCTGCTCCAGGCGGGCCTCGTCGCAATTGGCCGTGCCGTAGGTGTCGACATAGACCGACAGCGGCTTGGCCACGCCGATGGCGTAGGAGAGCTGGATCAGGCATTCCTCGGC
>JBGTSP010000438.1:0-2590 GCA_041940205.1 Alphaproteobacteria bacterium | reverse complement strand
GCCGACGGCCCGGCGATCCAGGCGGCCGGCCTGCGGGCGCTGGAAGCCGGGATGACGCTGCGCGGGACGCTCGACATGGTGCGCCGCTTCCGCGAGCGCGACAGCGACACGCCGGTGCTGCTGATGGGCTACTACAACCCGATCCACAAGTTCGGGGTGCCGGAATTCATCGCGGCGGCGCTGGAAAGCGGCGTCGACGGCCTGATCATCGTCGACCTGCCCTGCGAGGAGGACAGCGAGCTCTGCCTGCCGGCGCTGGAAGCGGGCCTGGGCTTCGTCCGGCTGGCGACGCCGACGACCGACGACGAACGCCTGCCGGCGGTGCTGAACAACACCAAGGGCTTCGTCTACTACGTCTCCTACACCGGCATCACCGGCGCCGCGGCGGCGCAGTCGAAATCCGTGGGCGACGCCGTCGCGCGGCTGCGCCAGCACAGCGACCTGCCGATCGCCGTGGGCTTCGGCATCCGCGAACCCGACCAGGCCGCGGCCATCGCCCGCGTCGCCGATGCCGCCGTCGTCGGCACCGCCTTCGTCGACGCGCTGCGCGACAGCCTGGATCCCGAAGGCCGGGCCACGGATCGCACCGTCGCGGCGGTGCATGATAAGGTCAGGGCCCTGGCCGACGGCGTGCGCGCGGCCCGGACCTGAGCCGGCCCCACCCGGCCCGACGGCGGAGTATCCGAGAGCGATGAACTGGATCACCAATTTCGTCCGTCCGAAGCTGAAGGACCTGATCGGCAAGAAGGACACGCCGGAAAATCTCTGGGTGACCTGTTCGAGCTGCGGGCAGATGCTGCACCACAAGGAGATCAAGGCGGCGCAGCGGGTCTGCCGGCACTGCAATTTCCACATGCGCCAGAGCCCGCAGGAGCGTTTCGAGTTCCTGTTCGACGAAGGCCAGTTCAGCCTGATCGAGCTGCCCAAGGCGCCGCCCGACCCGCTGAAGTTCCGCGACCAGAAGCGCTACACCTTCAACTACGACGCCCTGAAGGCCTTCAACGAAGACACCCAGATGCGTTCGGACTGGACCTTCGCCCTGTGCACCGGCGAGGAGCGGATCAAGGACGCCGACGGCAAGAAGGCGCATCCGACGCAGAAGCCCGAGGCCCTGCTGCACCGGGTGCTGCTGGCGGCGACGAAGCCGGGCGATGTGGTGCTGGACCCCTTCTTCGGCACCGGAACGACCGGCGCGGCGGCCAGGCGGCTGGGCCGGCAATTCATCGGCATCGAACGCGATGAAGGCTACGCGAAAGTGGCCGAGAAGCGGATCAAGGCGGTGATCCCCGCCGCGCCGGAGGACCTGACGGTGATGGGCTCCAAGCGCGCCGAACCGAAGGTGCCGTTCGGGGCGCTGGTCGAGGCCGGTCTGCTGCGGCCGGGCGACCGGCTGTACTGCCCCAAGGGCGAGCGCGAGGCGCGCGTCCGCGCCGACGGCTCGCTGGTGTCCGGTTCGCTGAGCGGCTCGATCCACAAGCTTGGCGCGTTGTTCGAGAATGCGCCGGCCTGCAACGGCTGGACCTACTGGCGCTTCAAGTCGGATCAAGGGCTTAGGTCGATCGACACCTTGAGGGCAGAGGTGCGGGCCGGAATGCAGTGACCGCCTCCGGACACTTGCAGGCTCTGTAACTGCCCGACTTCACGCAAGAAAAACCGACGTTTCGGGAACTTCGCACGTGCGAGATTGTTTCCGCCGCGGCGTCCCTATCATAGGGTCGTCGGGAGCGTCGTACGATGAAGATCGCCCAGGTCACCCCGCTGTATGAGGCCGTCCCGCCCAAGTTGTACGGGGGCACCGAGAGGGTCGTCGCCCACCTGACCGAGGCGCTGGTCGACCTCGGTCACGAGGTAACCCTGTTCGCCTCGGCGGACGCCGAGACGCGGGCGCGCCTGATCCCCGTCCGTGATCAGGCCATCCGGCTGGATTCGGCGCCGCTGAAATCCGATCTCGCCGCTCACATGACCCTGCTGTCGGAAGTGTTGAAGCGCGTCGACGAGTTCGACGTCATCCACTTCCACACCGACATGGTGCATTTCCCTTTCTTTTCGCGCTGGGCCGACCGGACGGTGACCACCCTGCACGGCAGGCTGGATCTGAAGGATTTGCCCGGCGTCTACGAGCGTTGGAGCGAGTTCGGACTGGTCTCGATTTCAGACGACCAGCGACGGCCGCTGCCGCTGGCCAACTGGAAGGCCACGGTCCACCACGGCATGCCCTCCGAGCTGTACAGGTTCTCGCCGGCTGCCGACGGCTATCTGGCCTTCCTCGGACGCATCTCGCCGGAGAAGCGCCCGGACCGCGCCATCGAGATCGCCACGAAGCTGAACAGGCCGCTGAAGATGGCGGCCAAGGTCGATGCGGCCGACAAGGTCTATTGGGAAACGGTCGTACGGCCGATGATCGAGGCCAATCCGCTGGTCGAGTTTGTCGGTGAGATCGGAGATCACCAGAAGTCGGCCTTCCTCGGGGGGGGCCCAAATGGACCCCAAAGTTGCCAAAATTCCCTTATCAAACATACCGGAAACCATGCTTCCTGGTCATAAGGGGTCCGTGTGTTGCATAACACCCCCTCCTTTTTGCAACGCACAA
>JBGTSP010000437.1:0-2614 GCA_041940205.1 Alphaproteobacteria bacterium | reverse complement strand
GGCGGCAAGGTGATCCGCGAGATCACCGAAACCACCGGCACCAAGATCGACATCGAGGACGACGGCTCGATCCGTGTCGCCGCGCCCGACGGCGAGAACATCCGTAAGGCGGTCGAATGGATCGAATCCATCGTCGCCGAGCCGGAGATCGGCAAGATCTACCGCGGCAAGGTCGTGAAGGTCGTCGAGTTCGGCGCCTTCGTGAACTTCATGGGCAACCGGGACGGGCTCTGCCACATCTCGGAGCTGGAACCGCGCCGGGTCAACAAGGTCACCGACGTGATCAACGAGGGCGACGAGATCTACGTCAAGCTGCTCTCGATCGACGACCGCGGCAAGGTGCGCCTGTCGCGCAAGGTCGTCGACCAGGAGACCGGCGAGGAGATCGGCGAGGACGACAAGCAGGAGGCGGTCGCCGAATAGGCGCCGCGACCTGTACGATCGCATCGCGAGGGCGGGGATGGTCTCCCCGCCCTCTTTCGTTTCACGACCCGTCCGGAGGTTGCCGCCATGAATCCGCTCCGTCCTTGCCGGGTGCTCTGCGCCGCCCTGCTCCTCGTGCTTTTCGCGATTCCCGCGCGGGCCGCGGAGGTTCCGCGCACGGCGATCGTATCGGCCTTCCCGCCGGAACTCGCCGCGCTCGAAACAGGTCTCGAGGACGCCGGCAGCGTGAGCCACAACGGCGTCGTTTTCCGGACGGGCCGGCTGGAAGGCCGCGATGTCCTGCTGTTTCCCAGCGGCATCTCCATGATCAACGCGGCGATGACCAGCCAGCTCGCGCTCGACCGCTTTTCGATCCGGCGCATCGTCTTCTCCGGCATTGCCGGCGGCGTGGATCCCGCGCTCGGCATCGGCGACGTCGTGGTCGCCGAGCGCTGGGGCCAGTACCTGGAAACCGTGTTCGCGCGCACCGCCGACGGCAAGGCGGCGCTGCCGCCCTTCTTCAGCTATCCCTTCGGCCCCGAGGCGCGCTTCGGCATGATGGTGCCCCGGGCGCTTACCGTGCAGCGCGACGGCGCACCGGCGCCTGAAACCCGCTTCTGGTTCGAGGTTGATCCCGCCCTGCTGGCGCTCGCCCGCGAGGTCGCCGGCCGGGTGACGCTTGCGGCCTGCCGCCCGGAAGGCGGCTGCCTGTCGCGCCGTCCCCGGGTGCTGGTCGGCGGCGCCGGCGTCTCCGGCGGTGCCTTCATCGACAACGCGGCCTTCCGCGCCCATACCTTCGCGACCTACAGGGCCCGGGTCCTGGACATGGAATCGGCCGCGGTGGCGCATGTCGCGCACGCCAACGGCGTGCCCTTCATCGCCTTTCGCAGCCTCTCGGACCTCGCCGGCGGTGGCGAGGGCGCCAACGAGATGGAGACCTTCCTGGCGCTGGCCGCCGGCAACGCCGCGCGGGTCGTGCGCGCCTTTGTCGCGCGCCTGCCGGACTAGAGCTCGTCTCTTCCGCCGAAACCATCGTCGTCGCGGCGCGGTGATGACGCGCGGGGTAATCGACGGCGATGCGGCCGGGCCGTAGCGTCGCGCGGACAGTCACCCATCAGCGCAGGAGTGCCATGCCATGCCCGCTTTCGCCGTCGGCCATTTCACCGCCATCGACTGGGGTCCCGACCTCGCCGACTACGCCAGGCGCATCGATGCCACGCTGGCGCCCTATGAAGGCCGCTTCCGGGTGCACGGCGCCCGGCCCCAGGTGCTGGAAGGCGACTGGCCGGATTCGCTGGTGCTGATCGAGTTTCCCGACATGGCGAAGGCCCGAGCCTGGTACGGGTCCGAAGCCTACCGGGCGATCCTGCCGCTGCGCACCGCGCATGTCCGCGGCGCGGTGTTCCTGCTCGAAGGCGTGCCCGAAGCCTACGAGGCCAGCTCTCTCGTCGCGAAGATGCAGGCCGCCGGCTGAACGCCCGCTTCAGTCGTTGGCGCCGCGCAGCGCCCGGATCACGGCGTCGGTGACCTCCCGGGTGGTGGCGCTGCCGCCCACGTCCGGCGTGGTGACGCCGTCGGCGCAGACCCGTTCGACCGCGGCCATCAGCCGCGCGGCGCAGGCCTCCTCGCCCAGATGTTCCAGCATCTGGGCGGCGGTCCAGAAGGTCGCGACGGGATTGGCGATGCCCTTGCCCATGATGTCCGGTGCGGTGCCATGGCTCGGCTGGAAGATGGCGCAGCCGTCGCCGATATCGCCCGACGGCGCGAGACCCAGCCCGCCCACCAGCCCGGCGGCCAGGTCGGAAAGGATGTCCCCGAACATGTTCTCTGTGACCATGACGTCGAAGTCCCAGGGCCGCTGCACCATCCACATCGCCATGGCGTCGACATAGGCGCGTTCGGTGGTCACGTCCGGATACTGCTCGGCCACCTCATCGAAGATGCGGCGGAAGAAGGCCATCGATCCCAGCACGTTGGCCTTGTCGATCAGTGTCAAGTGCTTGCGCCGCTGCTGAGCCAGCTGGAAAGAGAAGTGGAACAGCTTCTCCGAGGTCTCGCGCGTGACCTCCATGATGTCCCTGACGGCGCGGTCGCCGTCCGTCTGCTCCTTGCCGCGCCCGACAAACAGGCCTTCGGTGGATTCGCGGACCAGCACGAAGTCGATGTCCGCGCCGCGCGGATCCTTCAGCGG
>JBGTSP010000436.1:0-2622 GCA_041940205.1 Alphaproteobacteria bacterium | reverse complement strand
CCCAGCGGCACCCGCACCCGCGTGATGCGCAGGCCGTTGGGCTGCTGCCAGTCGGCGATCACCGCGCCTACAGGATCCGGCAGCGCGGCGATCTGCTCGACGCCGCGGGCCATCGCCTCGATCCGCTCCTCGTTGAGCAGCAGGCGGTCGAGCAGGGCGGCGGTGAGCTGCTTTTCGCGGCCCGCCGCCATGTCGTTCTCGTTCGCCGCCAGGATCGCCGGCGCTTTCGCGCGCAGCGCGGCGGCCGCCGCGAGCAGCGCCCGGTTCTTGGCCTCGGTCGGCGTCGTCGCCAGGCGCCGGGCCGCCTCGCGGGCGGCGGCGCCCAGGGACAGCATCTGCTGGCGCAGGTCGTCCCCGGGGGCGAGCTGTTCGGCGATACTCATGATTCCGCGTCCTCCCTTTGCGGCCGTGCCGCCTCCGCGTCCTGCCAGTCTGGCGTCTCCAGCCCGGTCAGGACAAGGTCGTCCCGGTGCACCAGCTCGGCCCGGCCGGCATAGCCCAGCAGGCTGGCGATCTCCTCGCTGCGCCGGCCGATGATCCGCCGGGCGTCGTCCGAGGCCCAGGCCGACAGGCCGCGGGCCAGTTCGCGGCCGGCGCCGTCGGCCACGATCACCGCGTCGCCGCGCTCGAAGTCTCCCTCGATGGCGGTGGCGCCGATCGGCAGCAGGCTGCGCCCGGCGGCCAGCGCGGCCACCGCGCCGTCGTCGATGCGCACCGTGCCCAGCGGTTTCAGCGTGCCGGCGATCCAGCGCTTGCGGGCGTTCGCCGGGTTGGCCTCGGCCAGGAACCAGGTCGCCCGGCCGCCGTCGGCGATGCGCGCCAGCGGGTTCAGCGCCCGCCCGTTGGCGATCGCCATGGAGCAGCCGGCCTGCAGGGCAATGCGCGCGGCCTTCAGCTTGGTCTTCATGCCGCCGCGCGACAGGCCGGTGCCCTCGTCGCCGGCCATGGCCTCGATCTCCGGGGTGATCCGGGTCAGCCGGTCGAGCAGGCGGACATCCGCGTTGCGCCGGGGATCGCCGGTATAGAGCCCGTCGACGTCGGACAGCAGGATGAGGCAGTCGGCCCCCAGCATCGCCGCCACCCGGGCGGCCAGCCGGTCGTTGTCGCCGAAGCGGATCTCGTCGGTGGCCACGGTGTCGTTCTCGTTGACCACCGGCACCGCGCCGCGCGCCAGCAGCGCCGCGAAGGTGTTGCGGGCGTTCAGGTAGCGCCGGCGCACCTCGGTGTCGTCGCTGGTGAGCAGGATCAGCGCCACGGTCAGCGCGTGTTCCTCCAGCGCGGCCTGCCAGGCGTGCGCCAGGCGGATCTGCCCGGTCGCCGCCGCGGCCTGGCTGTCCTCCAGGCGCAGTTCGCCGTTGCCCAGGCCCAGCGGTGCCCGGCCCAGCGCGATCGCGCCCGAGGAGACCAGCACCACGTCGACCTCGGCGGCCCGCAGTTCGGCGATGTCCGCCGACAGGCTCGCCAGCCATTCGCGGCGCAGCGCGCCCTCCTCGTCGACCAGCAGCGAGGAGCCGACCTTGACGACGACCCGGCGGGCGCGCGCCAGCGGATTGTTCAGCGCGGCCGCCATGTGCTCTCCCCGCCGGCGGCCGTTTCGTCGCCCGACCCATCGGGCGCCACATCGCCTTCCGCCCGATCGGGCGCCGCTTTGCCGTCCGCCTCGCCGCTGCCGCCGTCCCCGCCCGCCGCGGTATCGGACGCACCGGCGGCGGCCGCGCGGGCGGCGTGGATCTGTGCCAGGCCGGCGCGCAGCACGGCCTCGCGGCCCTCGCCGCTGACGCCCGAATGCAGCAGCACCGGGGCGCCGGCGGCCGCCTGCAGCTCGGCGACGAGCGCGGCGCGCATCTCCTCATCCAGCGCGTCCGCCTTGTTCAGGCAGAGGATTTCGGGCTTCGCCGCCAGTCCGGCATCGTAGGCCTCCAGCTCGCCGCGCACCGTCCGCCAGTCGGCCAGCGGGTCCGGCGCGGTGCCGTCGACCAGGTGGATCAGCGCGCCGCAGCGTTCGACATGGCCCAGGAAACGGTCGCCCAGCCCGGCGCCCGCGCTGGCGCCCGCGATCAGGCCGGGAATGTCGGCGATGACGAATTCCGCCCCGTCGATCGCGGCGACCCCCAGGTTGGGATGCAGGGTGGTGAAGGGGTAGTCGGCGATCTTCGGCCGGGCCCGGGTGGCCGCGGCCAGGAAGGTCGACTTGCCGGCGTTCGGCAGGCCGATCAGGCCGAGATCGGCGATCAGCTTCAATCGCAGGGTGACGGCGAATTCCTCGCCCTCCGTGCCGGGATCGGCCCGGCGCGGGGCCTGGTTGGTCGAGGACTTGAAATGCGCGTTGCCGCGCCCGCCGATGCCGCCGCGCGCCAGCAGCGCGCGCTCGCCCTCCTCCGTCAGGTCGGCGATCAGGGTGCCGTCCTCGTCCAGGATCTCGGTGCCGACGGGCACCCGGAAGACGAGCGTGTCGGCCGACGCGCCGGTGCGGTTGCGGCCCTCGCCGGGGCGGCCGTTGGCGGCGTGGAAATGCTGCTGGTAGCGGAAGTCGATCAGGGTGTTGAGATTGCTCACCGCCTCGGCCACGACGTCGCCGCCGCGCCCGCCGTCGCCGCCGTCGGGGCCGCCGAACTCGATGAA
>JBGTSP010000435.1:0-2649 GCA_041940205.1 Alphaproteobacteria bacterium | reverse complement strand
TGAACGCGCCCTTCGCGCTCGAACGTTTCGCCAGCGGCAGGCTGGTGGCCGAGCACGGCGCGGCCGCGGTGGCGCATTAGGGGGAGGTCGGGATGCTGCTGATCGCCTGTCCCTGGTGCGGCGAGCGCGAGGAGCACGAATTCTCCTGCGGCGGGGAGGCCCACATCGTCCGGCCGGCCGACAGCGAGAAGCTGGATGACGCGGCCTGGGCCGACTACGTCTTCATGCGCACGAATCCGAAGGGCGTGCAGTACGAACGCTGGCTGCACGCCCACGGCTGCGGGCGCTGGTTCAATGCCGCGCGCTCGACGCTGACGCACGAGTTTCTCGCCATCTATCCCATGGGCGAGGCGCCGCCGGAGGTGCCGGAATGAGCGTGCAGCGCTTCCGCCTGCCGACGGGCGGCGGCGTCGACCGGACCCGCTTCCACGCCTTCCGTTTCGACGGTCGCACCCTGACCGGCCATCCCGGCGATACCCTGGCTTCGGCGCTGCTCGCCAACGGCGTGCACCTGGTCGGACGCAGCTTCAAGTATCACCGGCCGCGCGGCATCGTTTCCGCCGGCGTGGAGGAGGCCAGCGCCCTGGTGCAACTGCGCGAGGGCGCCCGCAGCGAGCCCAACCAGCGGGCCACGGTCGTCGAGCTGTATGACGGCCTCGTCGCGGCGAGCCAGAATCGCTGGCCCTCGCTCGGCCTCGACCTGGGCGCGGTGAACAACCTGCTGAGCCCGCTGTTCCCTGCGGGTTTCTATTACAAGACCTTCATGTGGCCGGCCTCGCTCTGGCACACCTACGAGCAGGCGATCCGGGCCATGGCCGGTCTCGGCCGGGCCGCGGAAGCACCCGATCCCGACCGCTACGAGCGGCACCACGCGCATTGCGACGTGCTGGTGATCGGCGGCGGCCCCGCGGGCCTGTCGGCCGCCCGGGCGGCGGCGCGAACCGGCGCGCGGGTGATCCTGGTCGAGCAGGATTTCGCCTGGGGCGGCGCGCTCCTGCGCGAGCCGGCGGTGATCGACGGCGAGAGCGGCGAGGACTGGCTGGCGCAGTCGCTGGCCGAACTTGCGGAGGCCGGGGAGGTCCGGACGATGACCCGCACCACGGTGATCGGCAGCTACGGCCAGGGCGCCTACCTGATGCTCGAGCGCCATGCCGATCACCTGGCCGTGCCTGAGGGCGACGAACCGCGCCAGCGGCTGTGGCGGGTGCGGGCGAAACGCACGGTGCTTGCCGCCGGCGCCATCGAACGGCCGCTGGTCTTCGCCAACAACGACCGGCCCGGCATCATGCTGGCCGGCGCCGGCGCCAGCTATGCCCGCCGCTTCGCCGTGCGCACCGGCGAGCGGCCGGTGATCGTCACCAACAACGACAGCGCCTACCGCGCGGCCCTGGCGATCGCGGAGGTCGGCGGGACGGTCGCCGCGCTGGTGGATTCGCGAACCGACGCGCCGGCGGAACTGGCGGCGCGGGTGAACGCCGCCGGCATCCGCCTGCATACCGGCTATGCGCCGGTCGAGGCCGAGGGCGGGCGACGGGTCTCCGGGCTGACGATCGCGCCGGTGGAGGCGGACGGCCGGCTGGCCGCCGGCCGCGCCCAGCGCCTGAAATGCGATGCGGTGCTGATGTCGGGCGGCTGGAATCCGACCGCGCACCTCTATGCCCACGCCAACGGCAGGCTGCGCTTCGATGCCGAGCGGCACATCTACCTGCCCGATGCCAGCCGCGAGCCGATCCGTGTGGCGGGCGCCGCGGCGGGCCTGTTCGGCCTGCAGGCGGCGCTGGACAGCGGCGCCGAGGCCGGCCATGACGCCGCCGCCGATGCCGGCTTCCGCAAGCCGGGCCCGCGCCCGCGCCAGCCCGCGGTGGAGACCGTCGCGGAGACTCCGGCCCGGCCCCTGTGGGTCAGCCCGGCTTCCGGGAGGTCGTCGGCCAAGCGCTTCGTCGACATGCAGAACGACGTCACCGTTGCCGATCTCGAACTGGCTTTGCGCGAGGGCTATCGCTCGATCGAGCACGTCAAGCGCTACACCACGACCGGCATGGGAACCGACCAGGGCAAGACCTCCAACGTCAACGCGCTGGCCGTGGTCAATGCCAGCCTCGGCGAGGCGGCCGCGAGCACCGGCTACACCACCTTCCGGCCGCCCTACACGCCGGCCACCTTCGGCGCGATCGCCGGCCGCGATGTCGGCCCGCTGCTCGATCCGGTGCGGCGGACCGCGATGCAGGACTGGCATGGTGAGCATGGCGCGGTGTTCGAACCGGTCGGCCAGTGGCGCCGGCCGCTGACCTACCTGCGCGACGGCGAGGACGAGGCGGCGGCCGTCCAGCGCGAATGCCGGGCGGTGCGCCAGGGCCTCGGCGCGCTGGACGCCTCGACGAATAGGCTGCGCGCCGGGCCGTGGACCTGGAAAGCGGCGCCTACCGGCCCTCGGAGCGCCTGCAGCCGGAGGCGGCGGTGGCCGGCGAGCGCGACGGCCTGCGCGCGCTGGTCGAGAGCCCGGGGCCCCAGGGCCGCTTCGCCTGGCGGGTGCTGGCCCGCACGCTCTCCTATGCCGCCTCCCTGGTGCCGGAGGTCTCAGACGGGCCCGAGCCGATCGACGAGGCCATGACCCTCGGCTACAACTGGGCGCGCGGGCCCTTCGATATG
>JBGTSP010000434.1:0-2672 GCA_041940205.1 Alphaproteobacteria bacterium | reverse complement strand
GCGCACCGAGCTTGAGGAAACGGCTGCGCGCGTTGTCGCTGCGGGCGGGCACCAGGATCGCCGTGACCATCTCGTCGCCGGCGCAGGCCGTGCGGCGGTTACCCTGGACGAAGTCCGCCAGCGGTATCTGTCGACGGCCGCGCGCCGAGGCCAGCTCGACCACGGCATCCAGTGCCAGCAGGGCCGGCACGCCGTCGGCCGCCGGCGAGGCGTTGCAGAGGTTGCCTGCGATCGTGCCGGCGTTCTGCACCTGCCAGCCGCCCACCTCGCGGGCCGCCTGTTTCAGGCCGTCGAACAGCACCGGCAGGTCCGCCGCGATCAGGTCGCTCCAGGTGGTGGTGGCGCCGATCCGCCAGGCGCCGTCACGCGCTCCGCCGTCGCGGGCGATGCCGCGCAGACTCTCGATGGCGGAGATGTCGAGAATGTCGTCGTCGAGCGGCCGGCCGACCCGGGCCGGGTAGATGTCGGTGCCGCCCGCCAGGATCGTCAGCGGCCCGCGCGCCCGCGCCGCCAGGGCCTCTTCAAGAGTTTCGGGACGGACATAGACCCCCATCGCGACGACGCAGTTTCCCGGTTATCGTTCGTATACATACAAGTTTTGCGAGGCCTGTCCGACCTGTCAAGCCGATCCCGCGCCGGCCCTTCTGATCAGCCCTCAGTCCCCCAGCACCGCGAGCATGTCGGCGATGGTGGTGAACTTGCGCCGCGGTGCGCTTTCGCCGGCGGCCGCGATCTCGGCGGCATCGATCTTCTGCCAGTCCGCGAAATCCACGATCCGGCCGCCTTGAGCGCGAAGATGCGCTTCCAGGGCGGCGCGGCCGGGCCTCGTGCCCTGCGGGATGTCGGCGGCGATATGGTCGGCCACGGCGCGACCGTCGGGCTTGTTCGAGCCGATCACCCCGGTCGGCCCGCGCTTCACCCAGCCGGCGACATAGAGGCCCGGTTCGACCTTGCCGTCGTCGCTGGGCACGACGCCTGCAGACGCATCGTGCGGCAGGCCGTCAATGGGTTCGGCCCGGTAGCCGATCGCCGGCAGCACCAGGCCGCATTCCAGCGTGTAGAACTCGCCCGTGCCCCGGGCCCGGCCGTCGACCACCCGGTTGCGCTCGAAGCGCACGGCCTCCACCCGATCGCTGCCGATGATCTCGACGGGCGAGGCCAGGAAATCGAAATGCACCCGTTTCGACTTGCCGCTGGCATCCTGCTCGGTGAAGCCGCGCATGGTCGCGAGGTTGCGTTCGCGCAGCCGCCGGTCGCGATCGGAGAGATCGGCGTCCTCCGGCACCGCTTCCGGCAGTACATCGGGATCGACGATCGCCGCCGCGTCGGCGAGTTCGCCCATCTCGCGCAGTTCGACATTGGTGAACTTGGCCTCGACCGGGCCGCGCCGGCCGACCATGTGGACATCGCGGATCGGCGAGGCCTGGATCGCCTCCAGCGCCACCGGCACGATATCGGAAACGGCAAGCTCCTCGCGGGTCTTGACCAGTACCCGGCTGATGTCGATGGCGACATTGCCCTGCCCGATCACCACGGCGCGCGCGCAATCCAGCGGCGGGTCGAGGTCGGCGAAATCGGGATGGCCGCTGTACCAGCCGACGAAGGCGGCGGCGCCGACCACGCCCTTCTTGTCGTCGCCGGGTATGCCGAGCGGCCTATCGAGGGCGGAACCGACCGAGACCACGACCGCGTCGTACATCTCGCGCAGCTCATCCATGGAGAGATCGCGGCCGATCTCGACATTGCCCCAGAAGCGGCAACAGTCCTCCTGCGCCGTCTTCGAATAGGCGCGGATCACGTTCTTGGTGGTCTGATGGTCGGGCGCCACGCCGTAGCGGATCAGGCCGAACGGCGCCGGCAGCCGCTCGATCATGTCGATCTCGACATCGAGATCCGACTTCGCCAGCGCCTCCGCCGTGTAGAACCCGCTGGGTCCCGCACCGACAATCGCAACACTCACCGGCATGGCTTCCCCCCTCGCTGCCGATACCGCCGCCCGAACACTGTGGTTGGGATCAATTCACCGGAGAGCCCGGTGCTCAGCCGACCTCCCAGGTCGCGCCCTGGCGCAGCAGGGCGTTGAGATCGTGGGCCTTGGCCCGGGCCCTGGCCTGCTCGGCCTGGGCCGCCATCGCGTCCTCGTAGGACGGACCCGGATTGCAGTAGATCACGCCGACCGCCACCGGCATCTCCGGCGGCTGCATCTGCACCAGCATGCTGGCGAGCGACTTGTTGGTCTCGTCGTGGGTGACGATGTCGTCCTCGCCGATGCCGTTCTCGCCGAGCGTGACCACTTCCAGCGTCAGGGTCTCGCGGTTGAGCCGGATGCCCTTCTCGCGCTCCTTGCCGAACAGCAGCTTCTCGCCGTGCACACACTCGACCTGATTGTCGGCGACGGCCTGCTTGTCGGTGAAATGGTCGAACACGCCGTCGTTGTAGACGATGCAGTTCTGGAAGATCTCGACGAAGGAGGCTCCCTCGTGCGCGTGGGCGCGCTTGAGAATGTCCGGCATCTGCTTCTGCTGGGTGTCGACCGCGCGGGCGACGAAGCGGGCGTTCGCGCCGAGCGCGAGCTGGCAGGCCGAGAGCGGCAGGTCGATCGAGCCCATGGGCGTCGAGGGCGAGCGCGTGCCGACCTTCGATGTCGGCGAATACTGGCCCTTGGTCAGGCC
>JBGTSP010000433.1:0-2676 GCA_041940205.1 Alphaproteobacteria bacterium | reverse complement strand
GCGCCCGCACAGCGACAAGCCGTTCGACGTGCATCTGATGATCACCCCCGTGGACCCCTACCTGGAAGCGTTCGCCACCGCCGGCGCGGACATCATCACCTTCCATCCCGAAGCCGGTCCGCACGCCCATCGCACCGCCCAGAGCATCCGCGCGTTGGGCAAGCAGGTCGGCATCGCCCTCAATCCCGGCACCCCGGTCGAGGCGCTGGACAATCTCATGGACCTGGTCGACCTCGTGCTGGTGATGAGCGTCAATCCCGGTTTCGGGGGCCAGAGCTTCATCGACAGCCAGCTCGCGAAGGTCGCGGCGGTGCGCGCGCGCATCGACGAATCGGGGCGCGACATCGCGCTGGAGATCGACGGCGGCATCACCGCCGAGACCGCGCCGCGCGCGGTTGCCGCCGGGGCCACGGTGCTCGTTGCCGGCAGCGCCAGCTTCCGGGGCGGACCCGATCACTATGCCGCCAACATCGCGGCGCTGCGGGGCGAACCGGCGGCGCCATGAGCGCGGTCGAGACAGGCGCGGACAACGGCGGCTGGCGCGACCGGCTGCGTCGCGTGGCCTATGCCTCGCCGGTCTACCGCATGCTGCTCGCCGGTCCCGCGCCCGCCGGGGTGCGCGTGCCGCTGGCCGGCGGCTGGCCGGGCGACGCCGAGCAGGCCGACGCGATCTTCCAGGGCCGCTTCCGCTTCGCCGGTCGCGAGGCCCGCGCGCCGAACCAGCCGCCCTGGCGCCTGCGGCCCGACGATCACGAATGGACCCAGGCGCTGCACGGCTTCGGCTGGCTGGCGGATTTCGCGGCGACCGGCGCCGAGGCCGGCCGCGACCATGTGCGCCGGCTGGTGCGCTCCTGGGTCGATTCCTGCAGCGACTGGGACGCTGTCAGCTGGGCTCCCGGGGTCACCGGCCGGCGGCTGACCAACTGGCTGGTGCATTTCGATCTGGTTCTCGCCCAGTCGGACACCTCCTACCGCGATGCGGTGCTCGAATCGGTCGGGCGACAGGCGCGCCATCTTGCCCGCAGCTGGGACAACGCGCCGGCCGGGCGGCCGCGACTCGATGCGGTGCTGGGCCTGATCTATGCCGGACTGTGTCTCGAAGGCGGCGATCCCTGGCTGGCGCAGGGGATCGACCGGCTGGAGAACGAATTGCTGGAGCAGGTCCGGCCCGACGGCGGCCATGTCAGCCGCTCGCCGCGCCTGCAGGCAGAGATTCTCGCCGACCTGATCGTCCTGCGCGCGGCCTTCGAGATGGCCAAGCAGACCGCGCCGGTGGCCCTGGTGGTCGCGGTCGAACGCATGGCGGCCATGCTTCGGGCGTTCCGCCACGGCGATGGTCACCTGGCCCTGTTCCAGGACGCCGACGAGGGCCATGCCGGCCGACTGGATTCGATCCTCAACGCCGCGGTGGGCAAGGGCAAGCCGGTGCGCAACGCCGAGCAGACCGGCTACCAGCGCGCGCAGGCGCGCCGCTCGCTGCTGCTGCTGGATTGCGGCCCGCCGCCCGCGACCCTGCCGGAAGCCCACCACGCGCCGCTGAGCTTCGAGTTTTCCGTCGGCGCCCGCCGCTTCCTGACCAATTGCGGCTCCGGCGCCGGCCGCAGCGAGGCCTGGCAGCAGGCCGCCCGGGCGTTGGCCGCGCACAACGCCTTGAGCGTCGACGGCCGCGAGGCCATCGCCAGCGACGAGCGCGGCCGGCCGGAACCGATCCAGATCGAGTGCCGACGGCGGGAAGACGAACAGGGTCGGGTCTGGCTCGATGCCCAGCACAACGGCTATGCCGGCCGCTTCGGCCTGATCCATTACCGGCGCCTGTTTCTCAGCGAGAACGGCCAGGACCTGCGCGGCGAGGATTCGCTGCAGGGGGTCGGTCCGCGCAGCACCGGCAAGGAAGTGGTCGTGCGCTTTCATCTGCACCCCGCCGTGCAGGCCTCCGCGGTACAGGGCGGCACGGCGGTGCTGCTGAAGCTCGGCGATGGCCAGGGATGGCGGTTCCGGGTCGCCGGCGGCGAGGTGGCGCTGGAGGAATCGGTCTATCTCGGCCGCCCCGCGGAGACCCGGCGCAGCCAGCAGATCGTCGTGCGCGCGACGCTCGAGGACAGCGACCTGGCGCTCAAATGGGCCCTGCGCAAGTCGAGCTGAAGGGTCGGCGCCGGCCGGCGTTGATTCCCGTGCCGGGCCCCTGTAGAGGGTCGGGCATGAAACGCCCCTGCCGGATGCCGATGCTGGCCGGTCTGCTGCTGGCCTGGTTCGCGGCCACACCCGGACTGGCCCAGACCCTGTACCTGCGGGACGCCCCCGATCTGCCGCTGGCCCCGGGGCTGACGGAACTCGTCGACCAGGCGCTGATCTACGACAAGCCCGGCGGCCGCATCGTCGAAAGCTATGCGGCCGGCCGCGGCAATCCCGATCTCGTCGCCGTGTTCTATCGCAACAGCCTGCCGCAGCTCGGCTGGCGGCGCACGGCGCCCGGCACCTATGTGCGCGAGGGCGAGACGCTGAAGATCACCACGCAGTCCGACGGCGAAGCGCTGACGGTGCGCTTCTTCCTGTCTCCGGACTGACGTTTCGGCGGCCTGCGCGCCGCCATCCGATCCCCTCAAGAGGAAGACCCCATGGCCTACGAAAACATCCTTGTGGAAACCCGCGGCCCGGTCGGGCTGATCACGCTGAACC
>JBGTSP010000432.1:0-2690 GCA_041940205.1 Alphaproteobacteria bacterium | reverse complement strand
GTCGAGCAGTCGAAGGAGAACCCGCTCTTCTACGTGCAGTACGCGCACGCCCGGGTGCATTCCGTGCGGCGCAACCTGGCGCAGGAGATGCCCGCGCTCGACTGTTCGCCGGCGGCGCTCGCCGGCGCCGACCTGGGCCTGCTCCAGGATGAACAAGAGCAGGCGGTGATCCGCCAGATCGGCGGCTGGCCGCGCACCGTGGAAGCCGCGGCGCAGGCACGCGAGCCGCACAGAATCGCGTTTTTCCTGTACGATCTGGCATCGCGATTCCACGCCTTGTGGAACAAGGGCAACGACCGCCCCGATCTGCGTTTCATCCGGCCGGACGACCCGGCGGTGACGCTGGCGCGCGCGGCGATGATCACCGCCGTCGCCACCGTGATCGCCTCCGGCCTGCAGATCATGGGGGTGCAACCGGCCGAGGAAATGCGCTGAATGGCGGAACTGAGCGAACGCGACATTGCCCGGCCGCCCTCGCCGTTCGCCCGCAAGATCGCCCCGGCCATCGTCGCCCTGGCCGCGCTCTTCGCCTTCGGCGCCGCCGTCTGGTACGCCTATGATCGCGGCGCGCCGGCCGGCGGGGCAGGGGTGACGCCGATCATCCGGGCCCAGCCGGGTCCGGTGCGCGAACGGCCCGAGGATCCCGGCGGCCTGGACGTGCCCGACCGCGACCGGCAGGTCTGGCGGCGGATTTCGCCGTTGCCGCAGCAGCCCGTAAACGAATCCCTGGCGCCGTCGCCGGAAGTGCCGCTGGCGCGACCGGCCGTGGATCCGCCCGCCGCGCCGTCGGCCAACGAAGGCGCCGTGGCCCGGACCAACGATCCGATCGGCGCCCTGATCGCCCGGCAGGACGACGATGCGCCCGCGCCGGGCACGCCGGCGGAGGCCGGCCGCCCGGCCGCGCCCGCGGCTCCCGGCACGGTTCCGCCAGCGCCCGGTACCGCTCAGCCCGAACGGTCGGCCACGGTCGCGCCGCTCCTCGTGCGTCCGCCCGCGCAACCCGCGCCCGGATCGTCCGGCGCGGCGGCCGCTGCAGCGCCCGCGGCGCAGGGACAGGTGCGCATCCAGGTCGCCTCGCTGGGATCGGAGGCCGACGCCGAACGCCAGGCCCGGCGATTGCGCGCGCGTTTCGACGCCGTGCTTGGCGATGCCTCCACCCTGATCCAGCGGGCCGACCTGGGCCAGCGGGGCGTGTTCTACCGGCTGCAGTTCGTCGGCTTCGCGGACCGCAATGCGGCGCGTGCGGTGTGCAGCACGCTGAAGGCCCAGAATCAGGACTGTCTTGTCGTCGTCCGCTGAGGCCGCGGCCGGCGCCGCGCCCCCGCTGCCGGACGTGCGGGCGGTCATCGTCTCGCTCGCCGGCACGCGCCTCACGGCCGAGGAGCGCCGGCTGTTCGAGGCCCATCCGCCTTTCGGCTTCATCCTGTTCGCCCGCAATGTCGACGATCCCGGCCAGCTTCGGGCGCTGACCGCGGAGCTCGCGGACCTGCTGCCGCACGCGCCGCCGCCGATCCTGGTCGACCAGGAGGGCGGGCGGGTGCAGCGCCTGAAGCCGCCGCACTGGCGCCAGGCGCCGCCGGCGGCGCGTCTTGCCGAACTCTACGCGCGAGACCGCGAGGCCGGACGACGCGCGACGTTCCTCAACGCCCGCCTGCTGGCCGCCGAACTGGAAGCGCACGGCTTCACGGTCGACTGCACGCCCTGCCTCGACCTCGCCCGGCCGGAGACGCACGGCGCGATCGGCGACAGGGCCCATGGCGCCACGCCGGAGAGCGTGAGCGTGCTGGGTGATGCCGTGATCGACGGCATGCTCGCCGGCGGTCTGCTTGGCGTGATCAAGCACCTGCCGGGCCACGGCCGGGCCACGGTCGACAGCCACCACCAACTGCCGCGCATCGAGGCGTCGCGCGCGGCCCTCGAAGCCGGGGATTTCCTGCCGTTCCGCAACCTCGCCCGGCGGCCGGTGCTGGGCATGACCGGGCACCTGCTGCTCCCGGCCGTGGACCCGACGGCCCCGGCGACCACCTCCGCGACCGTCATCGACACCGTCATCCGGGACTGGATCGGCTTCGACGGCCTGCTGTTGAGCGACGATCTGTGCATGCAGGCGCTCAGCGGCTCGCCCGAACGGCGCCTGGCCGACAGCCTGGCGGCGGGCTGCGATATCGGCCTGATGTGCAGCGGCGATTACGAGGAAAACCGGGCGGTTCTGGGGACCGCGCCGGCACTGCCGCAGAGGGCCTGGCAACGCTGGCAGACCGCGCTCGCCGGCCTGCGCCCGGACACCGGTTTCGATCCGGCGGAGGCCCTGACGGAGCTTGAATCGCTGCTTTCGTCGTGAGGCCAAGGATCTGCTTGGAAGCCGCCGCGCTACCAGATATTGTGGGCCGATGAGCGAAACGGCACAAAACGAGGGAGGCCCGGCCGGGCCCGACAGCACGGCCGAGAAGGTCGCGGCGTTCGAGGACCAGGTCCCGCCGTCCGCCCGCGACGGACGCGCCTTCGTCGTCGATCTGGGCGGTTTCGAGGGGCCGCTGGACCTGTTGCTGACGCTGGCGCGCAAGCAGCAGGTCGACCTGGCGCAGGTGTCCATCCTGCAGCTCGCCGAGCAGTACCTGACCTATATCGCCGAAGCGCGGAAACTGAGGATCGAGATCGCCGCCGACTATCTGGTGATGGCAGCCTGGCTC
>JBGTSP010000431.1:0-2691 GCA_041940205.1 Alphaproteobacteria bacterium | reverse complement strand
CGCGCGCCACCATCACCCCGTCGGCGAGATCGACGATCTCGTCGATCCGTTCCAGCGCCGCCGGTTTCTCGACCTTGACCATCAGCGCGGCCCGGCCCTCCACCAGCTTGCGCGCCTCGGCGACGTCCTCGGGGCGCTGCACGAAGGAGAGCGCGATCCAGTCGGCGCCGGCTTCCAGGGCGAAGCGCAGGTTGGCGCGGTCGCGGTCGGTCAGCGCCGCGACCGGCAGCACCGCGCCGGGCACGTTGACCCCCTTGCGGTCGGTCAGCAGGCCGCCGGTACGCACCACGGTATCGACGCCGTTCGCGTCGACGGCAGTGACTTCGAGGCGGATGCGACCGTCGTCCAGCAGCAGGTCGGCGCCGGGCTCAAGCACGGCGAAGACCTCGGGATGCGGCAGCGGTGCGCGGCGCGCATCCCCCGGTTCCGCGCCGGTGTCGAGCCGGAAGGCCGCCCCCCGGGCGAGCCGGGCGCCGTCGCCGGCCATCGCGCCGATGCGGATCTTCGGGCCCTGCATGTCGGCGAGGATGGCGATCGGCCGGCCGGTCGCGGCCTCGATCCGGCGGATGCGTTCGATGTTGGCGCGGTGTCCGGCCTGGTCGCCGTGCGAGAAATTCAGGCGGAACGCGTCGGCGCCGGCCCGGAACAGGGCCCGGATCGCCCGCTCGGTGCTGCTGGCGGGACCCAGCGTGGCGATGATGCGGGTATTGCGGCGGCGGCGCACGCGATCGCCCCTTCAGTGCCCGCCTGCGCGCGGATCGACCAGCACGCAGCGGAAGTCGTTGACGTTGGTCAGCGTCGGGCCGGTGACGATCAGATCGCCGGTCGCCTCGAACAGGCTGTAGGCATCGTGACCGGCGAGATCGCGCGCCGGATCGCGGCCGGCCGCGCGGGCCCGGGCAAGCGTGTCGGGCGCGATCCGGGCGCCTGCATTGTCCTCGCTGCCGTCCATGCCGTCGGTATCGCAGGCGATCGCCCAGATCCCCGGATGCCCGTCGAGGGCCTCCGCCAGGGCCAGCAGGTATTCGCTGTTGCGCCCGCCCCGGCCGCTTTCGCCGGTCATCGTCACCGTGGTCTCGCCGCCGGAAAGCAGCACCGTCGGCCGGCCGGCAGCGAGCGCCTGGCGGGCGAGATCGGCATGGGCCCGCCCCAGGTCGCGGGCCTCGCCTTCCAGCGCGTCGCCCAGCAGGCGCACCGCCAGGCCGGCCTCGCGGGCCACGCCGGCGGCCGCGTCGAGCGCGACGGCTGGCGCCGTGACGATGCGGTTCTCGACCCGTTCGAACAGCGGATCCCCGGGTTTCGGGGTCTCCTCCGCCGCGTCGGCGAGATGGCGGGCGACGGCGGCCGGCGGCGCGATGCCGTAGCGCTCCAGCACCGCCCTGGCGTCGGCGAAGGTGGTGGGATCGGGCACGGTCGGGCCTGACGCGATGACCGCCGGATCGTCGCCCGGCACGTCCGAGATCATCAGGCAGAGCACCCGCGCAGGCGCCGCCGCGGCGGCCAACCGGCCGCCCTTGATCGCGGAGAGATGCTTGCGCAGGCAATTCATGGCGTCGATCGGGGCGCCGCTTTCGAGCAGCGCCTGGTTCACCGCCTGCTTGTCGGCGAGATCGAGACCCGGCGCCGGCAGGCTAAGCAGGGCCGAACCGCCGCCGGATATCAGGCACAGCATCAGGTCGTCCTCGCCCAGCGCCCGGGCGCGCTCCAGGATCTCCTGCGCCGCCGCCTCTCCGGCCGCGTCCGGGACGGGATGAGCCGCTTCGCGCACCTCGATGCCGCGGGTCGGCACGGCATGGCCGTAGCGGGTGACGATCAGCCCCTCCAGCGGCGTCGGCCAGTGCGCCTCGACCACCCGGGCCATCTCCGCGGAAGCCTTGCCCGCGCCCAGCACCAGCAGCCGGCCACGGGGCGGTTCGGGCAGGTGCGCGGGCAGACAGACCGACGGGCGGGCGGCCGCGACGGCGGCCTCGAACATCGCGGCGAGCAGCGCGGGAGCCTCCCGCGCCGGCCCCTGTCCCGGGGGACTCACGCCGCCTCGACGGTGCGCGAGGGCGGAAAGACCAGGCGGGCCGTCGTGCCCTTGCCGGGCGCGCTGTCGAGCACGAATTCGGCGCCATGCTGGTCGGCGAAGGACTTCACCAGGGGCACGCCGAGGCCGGTGCCTTCATATTCGCGGTCGAAATTGCCAGACACCTGGGCGAAGGGCTCGAAGACGACGGCCATGTCCTCTTCCGCGATTCCCACCCCCTCGTCGACGATCTCCAGGATCGTCGAGCCATCCGCGCCGAGCATGCCCCGGACCACCACCATGCCGCCGGAATAGGAGAACCGGATGGCGTTCGACAGCAGGTTCAGGATCATCTGCCGGACCGCGCGCGGATCCGCATGCAGCAGCATCGGCGCATTGGGAAGCTGTTTCTCGACGCTGACCCCGGCCTCGCGGGCGGTGCCGGAGAGGATGTCGACCACCTCGTCCACCAGCCCGGCCAGTTCGAGATCGCTCTCCTTCAGTTCCAGCCGGCCGGACTCCATCCGCGAGAGGTCGAGGATGTCGTTGATCACCTGCAGCAGGTGCTGGCCGCTGTCATAGATGATGCCGGAAAACTCGGCCGTACCCTCGGGATCGGTCTTGCCGGCGCGCATCAGCTCGGCGAAGCCGATGATGGCGTTCAGCGGCGTGCGCAGCTCGTG
>JBGTSP010000430.1:0-2691 GCA_041940205.1 Alphaproteobacteria bacterium | reverse complement strand
CCGAATGCGCCCTGGTCGCCATCCTGGACGCCGACAAGGAAGGCTACCTGCGCTCGACCACGGCGCTGGTGCAGACCATCGGCCGGGCCACGCGCAACGTCGACGGCCGGGTGCTGCTGTATGCGGACACCATGACCGACAGCCTGACCCGGGCGCTGGACGAGACCGGGCGGCGGCGGGCGAAACAGCAGGCCTGGAACGAGGCCAACGGCATCACGCCGGAATCGGTGCGCAAGAACATCGCCGACATCCTGGACAGCGCCTACGAGCAGGACCATGTCACGGTGAAGGTGGCGGAGGACGATCAGAGCCACCTGATCGGCCACAACCTGCGCAGCTATATCGAGGACCTGGAGGGCCGCATGCGCACCGCGGCGGCGGATCTGGAATTCGAGGAGGCCGCCCGCCTGCGCGACGAGATCAAGCGGCTGGAACAGATGGAACTGGACGGGATGAGCGGGCAGCTCGCACCCGACGGCAAGGTGCGCGCCGGCACCGCGGCGGACGTCAAGCAGCGCCGCGCCGAGGCCGAACGGCCGAGGGAGCCGCGCGGCACGCCGGAAGTGATCACGCCCGACATGCTGGACGGCAAGCGCCGCAAGGGCCGCTCCAGCGCCGGTGCGCCGGGCACGCGGGCCAAACGCGGCCGACGGGGGAGAGGCCGATGATCGCAATAGCCGGACTGGATCACGTGGTGCTCAGGGTCGCCGACCTCGCGGCCTCGTTGCGGTTCTACGAGACCGTGCTGGGCTGCCCGGTGGAGAAACGGCAGGAGGCGATAGGCCTGGTGCAGTTGCGCGCCGGCCGCTCGCTGATCGACCTTGTGCCGCTCGACGGCCAGCTTGGCGCGGCCGGCGGCGCGGGGCCGGGCGCGGAAGGGCGCAACATGGATCATTTCTGCCTGCAGGTCGCGGACTGGGACGCCGATGCCATCCGCGCCCATCTCGCGGCGCATGGCATCGACGCGCCGGAGCCCGCCCCGCGATACGGCGCGCAGGGCTCGGGACCGTCGATCTACATCAGCGATCCCGACGGCAATGTCGTCGAACTGAAGGGCCCGCCCGACACGCCGGTTGCCTGAACCCGCGGCCGGCCGCCGCCGGCGCCGGCGGCGCGGTCAGTCCGCGCCGGCGAACAGCGGGGCGCAGCCGGTATCCGCGAGCAGCGCGTCGGCGCGCTTCCGGTCGGCAGTCGAGAGCGCGGCATATTCCTCGCGCAGCCAGAGTACGCACTTGCCCTGGTAGGGGAAGGGCTGCTGCACCCAGGCGGCGCCGTCGATCTCGGTCCGGACCTCGCCGGCGCCGTCGCGCAGGGCCCGGGCGTTGGCCAGCATCACCGGCACGTAGACCCGGCCGATTTCGCCCAGCAGCGCCTTCAGGCTGTCCGGCAGCGATTCCGGCGTCTCCCAGCCCGCCTCGTCCACCTCGAGACCGGAGAGGTCCTCGGTCATCTGCGTCCAGGCATGGACTCGCGGCGCCTCGGCCACGGTCAGCGCCATCGGCGTCGGATCGAACAGGGCGAGCTGGGTGAGCTGGCCGAACAGCGCGAAATCCGCGGCCCCCGGGCGGGCGCCCAGCAGGAACGGCCGGCCTTCGAGATGGCCCGAGAACAGCGCCAGGAACCGCCGGTAGCTGGCCTCGATCAACGCTCCCGTCGTGGCGTTCGAGCCGACGACGCCCAGCCGCGAGATCTGTCGTTCGGCGAAGGCCTCGCCGAGTTCGCGCAAGCGCGCCTCGTCGGCCCGGGGATGCTGCATGCGCGGCAGGATCCGGGCCGACAGCGCGATGTCGGCTTCGTAGGACCAGCGATAGTGGAACATCGCCTTGGTCAGCCATTCGTCGCCATAGTCCTCGATCAGCGAATCCAGCAGCGCGAGGACCGGATCGGCCGGTCGCGCCGCGCGGTCGCGGTAATCGGCTTCCAGGCGACGGATGATCGGCGTGGTGTCGACCACCGCCTCGATCTCGCCCGCCGCGTTCGGCAGGTAGGCCGTCGGCAGCAGGGCCACCTTGCTCTTCGGCCGGTCGGTCACCATGCGCGCAACGCCGTGTACGAGACGATGGGGGATGCGCCGGTAGCGCAGGAGCGAAAGCAGCTTGCGCGTGTAGGGCGAGGCGGGAATGCCGAGGATGTCGAAGGCGTCGGGCGTCGTCATGGCGACCTCGTTCTTGCGGACGGTCGGGGGGCTGGTCCATCCGCAGGGATAGGCCAGGCCCCCGCCGCCGGCAAGGCGGCCGCCTCAGGCGGCGAGGTAGCGGGCGATCTCCGGCCGGCCTGTCTCGCTCGCCTTCATTTCGCGCCGGGCGACCACACCCAGATGCACCGCGTCCGGTCCGTCGACGATGCGCATGGTGCGGGCGATGGTGTAGAGATCGGCCAGCGGCGTGTCCGGGCTCAGGCCCATGGCGCCATGCACCTGGATCGCCCGGTCGGTCACCCGGGCCTGCATCGAGGGCACCAGGGCCTTGATCATCGAGATCTCGTTGCGCGCCGCCCGGGCGCCTTCCCTGTCGATCAGCCAGGCCGTCTTCAGCACCAGCAGGCGGGCCTGCTCGATCTCGATGCGGCTGAGCGCGATCGCCTCGGCGACGCTGCCGTGTTCATGCAGGTACTTGCCGAAGGCGCGGCGCTCGCCGGCCCGGGCGCACATCAGTTCCAGCGCCAGTTCGGCCTGGCCGATCGAGCGCATGC
>JBGTSP010000429.1:0-2728 GCA_041940205.1 Alphaproteobacteria bacterium | reverse complement strand
TCCAGCCGGCCCCGGGCAGGTAGACCTGGGCCCAGGCGTGGGTCGAGCCGGCGCCCACGATCTGCCCGCCGGACACCGCATCGCCGGCGGCCGCATCGAGCGCGGGATCGTAGACATAGCCGCTGACATAGCGCGCGGCGATGCCGAGGCTGCGGGCGGCTTCCATGAACAGCAGGGCGAAATCGCGACAGGTGCCCGAGCGCCAGGCCAGGGTGTCCGCCGGCGCCTGCACGCCCGGCTCGTAGCGCTGGCGGTACTCGAAATCCGCCTGCACCGCCTTGGCCATGCTGGTCAGCACGTCGATCGTGCGCCCACTGCCGCCATTGTAGGCCAGGAAGCCGCGGGCCCAGGCGTCCACGGCGTGGTCGGGATCGGGCACGTGGCGTTCGAGCGTGCGCCCGAGATCGGGAATGTCGTCGGCGGAATAGCCGAAGGGCAGGTGACGGGCATGCGTCTCGATGTCGAACACCGGCTCGGGCCGGGTGTAGAGCTCGACCGTGAAACGGCTCTCGAAGCGCAGCGTGTCCGCCTCGATTCCGTCGAAGCGGGCGATCGCGACGGAATTGCCGAAGACGTCGTGCAGCCAGCGCACCCGGGCTTCGGGCGAAATCGACAGCGCCGTGTCCGTCAGGCGCAGGTCGTGGCTGTCGCGCGGGCGGAACATCAGGCGGTGTTCGCCGAACTGAACCGGCTGGCGATAGCGATAGGTGGTGACGTGCGAAATGGACAGACGTTGCATCGGATCAAATGGGATGAATCGGCGGGGATGGCGCAGGATAGCCTAAGCCCCGTCCGTGAACAGCCGGTTACCCGGCCGCGGCCGGTTCGCCGGCGCCGTCCGGGGAGTCAGGCGGCGTCCTCGTCCCTGGCGAAATAGTCGCTGCGCACGGCGTTCGCCAGGGCGATCAGTTCCATCTGGATGCGGTCCGAAAACTCGTGCAGGCCCATGGCGATGACATTGTCGATGGTTTCGTTGTCGACCACCGCTCTCAGGTCGTCGAGCCTCTCGTCGGTTTCCGGCGAGGGCGAGACCTCGAATTCGGCGTTCAGCCGCTCCAGCATGTCGTCGATGCGGCCGATGCAGCGACGCACCGAACGCGGGAACCAGGGATCGAACAGCAGGAATCCGGCAACCCGCGCGGGCGACATGCCGCGCGGATGGACCCGGCGGTAGGCGTGGTAGCCGGCCGCCGAGCGCAGCACCGCGTTCCACTGCGCGACGTCGAGCGGCGAGCCGACATCGGCGATCTGCGGCAGCAGGGCGTGATACTTGACGTCCAGCAGGCGCGTGGTCTGGTCGGCCCGCTCGATCATCCGGCCCATCTCGTAGAAGCACCAGCTTTCGTCGCGGTAGAAGGTGCCGTCGGTGATGCCGATATGGGCCTGGCAGGCCTCCTTGATCTCCGCCGTCAGCCGGTCCAGCCGCTCGACGCGGATGTCCTGTTCCGCGAGTTCGCGGATGCGGCCGTTGAAGCGGTTGAGATGCTCCCACATCTCGGTCGAGATCAGCGGCCGCAGGGTCCGGGCGTTTTCGCGCGCGGCGCGCACCATGCTGACGAGCGAACCCGGATTGTCCCGGTCGGTAAGGTAGAAGCGCAGCACGTCGGTCGAGGTCGGGGTGCCGTGCAGCTCGGCGAAACGTTCCTCGTCCGAGAAGATGCGCAGCACCAGCATCCAGTCCTGCGCCCCCCGGCTGTCGCGGCTGAAGGTCTCGTTGATGTCGATGATGCGCGCGAGATTCTCGATCCGCTCGATGTGCCGGCCGAGCCAGAACACCTCCTCGCCATAGCGTGCCAGCAGGTTACTCAAGGACCCAGGTATCCTTCGATCCGCCGCCCTGCGACGAGTTGACGATGATCGACCCCTTCTTCAGCGCGACCCGGGTGAGGCCGCCCGGCAGCACCCAGGTGTCCTGTCCGGTGACCGCGAAGGGCCGCAGGTCGACATGCCGCGGCTCTATCCCGTCCGGCGTCAGGGTCGGCGAGACCGACAGGTTGACCATCGGCTGGCTGATCCAGTTGGCGGGATCGGCCAGGATGCTCTTGCGGCACTTCTCGATCTCCTCGGCGCTCGCCCGCGGGCCGACGGTGATGCCGTAGCCGCCGGATTCGCCGACCGGCTTGACCACCAGGCTGGCAAGCTCGTCGAGGGTGCGCTCCAGCCCCTCCTTCTCCCGGCAGATATGGGTGTCGACGTTGGCGATGATCGCCTCCTCGCCGAGATAGTATTGGATCAGCCGGGGCATGTAGGCATAGACCGCCTTGTCGTCGGCGACCCCGGTGCCGACGGCGTTCGCCAGCGTGACCTTGCCCTTGCGGTAGGCCTCGAACAGGCCGGGCACGCCCAGCACGCTGTCCTTGCGGAAGGCGAGGGGGTCCAGGAAGTCGTCGTCGATCCGCCGGTAGATCACGTGCACCGGCCGCTGCCCGCTGATCGTGTGCACGAAGACGCCGTCCTCGCGCACCGTCAGGTCGCGGCCTTCCACCAGCGGGACGCCCATCTCGCGCGCCAGGAAGACATGCTCGAAATAGGCCGAGTTGTAGACCCCGGGCGAAAGCAGCACGACCCGGGGCTCGCTCACGCCCTCGGGGGCGACCTCGCTCAGCGCCGCGTGCAGCCGCTGGCCGTAGTCGGAAACCGGGCGGACGCCGATGCCGTCCATCAGGTCGGCGAAAGCGCGCTGCATCAGGTGGCGGTTCTCGACCACGTAGGAGACGCCGGACGGCGT
>JBGTSP010000428.1:0-2753 GCA_041940205.1 Alphaproteobacteria bacterium | reverse complement strand
GGAGCCGTGCTGACGCTGACCCGGCGTCCGGACTATTGGGGCTGGAACCTTCCGGTCGTAAAGGGCCGGTTCAACTTCGAGAAGGTCCGCTACGATTATTATCGCGACGCGACCGCACTGTTCAGCGCGTTTCAGAAAGGGCTGACCTTTGTGCATGGCGAGTGGGATCCGGCGCGATGGGCGCAGGCCTACGATTTCCCCGCGGTCCGAGAGGGAAAGGTCGTCAAGGAAGAGCTGCCGGTCGGGCGCCCCTCGGGCATGTCGGCCTGGAAAGCGGGCGCCGAATCAATGAAGGTCATCGTGGACGGGTGCAGGTCGGCCGAACCGCCAATCAGGTCAGGCAGTTTTTCGGCGATGGCATTGATCACCTTGCCGGATGAGACTCGCGTGGCTAGGCCCTTCTCGTCGGCGGGGAAGGTCGGGAGGTCCGTGTCCCAGCCCTCGGGCAGCTGCTCGATGAGCGCGTCGGTCTGCTCGCGCAGCGTCGCGATGCCCTCGGGCGTGGTCGCGTCGGCCCGCAGCCAGTGCAGGCCGGGCGCGAACGACTCCCAGGCGTCCCGCAGCTCGGGCGGGATGGCCTCGCTCAGCTCTCGCCGCCAGGACTCGCTGGTCTTGTCGGAGCGGGCCACCCCGACCACCTGCACCGCCTGGGAGAACGCGCCTTCGGCGTAATTGCGCAGCAGCGCCGGGATGAGCTTGCGCGAGGTGAGGTCGCCAGAGGCACCGAGGATGACGATCTGAATGGGACGGGACACGACTGAGGCTCGCTTCTCGTTGACCGATGACCTCGGGCTCGCCACGAGCACGACGTGGGTGGCCCGAGCGGGGCCGAGCATAGCAGCGACCGGTCCGACTTCCGCCTGCGGCGGCGACCGCAGCCGGAGATGCTGAGAAAGCCGATCTGGCCGACCGCGCGGCGCGCCTTGCCGATGAGGCGGGCATTCCGGTGCTGTGCTACGGCCTAAGAACCGATTTTAAGGGCGAATTGTTCGAAGGCTCGGCCGCGTTGCTGGGCATTGCCGACACGCTGGTCGAACTCAAGGCGGTGTGCCACTGCGGCCGGAAGGCGACGATGAACCTGCGCGTCGATGAAAGCGGCCGCGCGGTGGTCGAAGGCGCGCAGACCGAGATCGGTGGCAACGACCGCTATGTCGCGATGTGCCGACGGCATTTCATGGCCAAGCGGCGCGAGGCGGCGGCCGATGCTTGACCGGCTTTATGTCGAGCTTGCCGACGGCGACCTTCGGCTCGTCAAGCTCGCCGAGGCGCATCGCGAAGCGCTGCGCGTCGCCTGCGCCGCCGATCCTGACATCTGGCCGATCTATTCGTCGAGCTATGACCCCGAGCATTTCGACGCGAGCTTCACCGCGCTCGTCGGGCATGAAAGCCGGATGCCCTATGCCATTTTCGACCGCGAAACGCTCGTCGGCATGACCGCGTGGCTGCGTCCCGATATGTCGGCGCAGACGATCGAGCTGGGCAACAGCTATATCCATCCCGCTGCGCGCGGCACCGGGCTCAACGGCCGGGTCAAGCGGCTGATGCTTAATCATGCGTTCGCTGTCGGCATCCGCCGCGTCGAGTTCCGCATCGACGAGCGGAACGGGCGGTCGCAGGCGGCGGTCGCCAAGCTTGGCTGCACCAAGGAAGGCGTGCTGCGCGCCGAGCGGATCACCTGGACCGGGCATGTGCGCGATACGGGGCTGTGGTCGATCTTGGCGGGGGAGTGGGCCGGATAACAGGCTTTGTCATTGCGAGCGCAGCGAAGCAATCTCCAGCTATCGACCTTGTGCACGGCCAAAAGCTGGAGATTGCCGCGTCGCCTTCGGCTCCTCGCAATGACGGCCGCAGCAGGGTCAGCGCTGGTTCAGCCTGCTCATGCTAGGCGAGTCGCCATGAAGATACTCGCACTCTCCCTGGCCGCTGCGCTCCTTCCCCTTTCGGTCGCGGCGGCCGACGAGCCCGCCGGGGAACCGCGCGCGCTCGGCGTCGAATCGAGCATCGTCTTTCCGAGCGACAGCTCGATCCGCAACTGGCGCGCCGATGGCGAACGCGGCGTCTGGATCCAGGACCGCCGCGGCGACTGGTATTATGGCGCCTTTGCGGGATATTGCCGCGACATCGACTTCGCCCATGCGATCGGCGTCGAAACGCGCGGCGCGGCGCGGCTCGACCGTTTTTCGGCGATCATCGTGCGCGGCGAGCGCTGCCCGCTCTCCTCCTTCGTGACCTCCGCGCCGCCGCCGTCGAAGCGCGACAAGTCGAAGGACATCATGGGCGAAAAGCCCGCGGCAAATTGACAAGCGCGGCCCGGCGCGCCTAGCGCGCGCCCGTGGACGGCTGGATCATTCTCGACAAACCCATGGGGCTCGGATCGACGCAGGCGGTCGGCGCGGTCAAGCGCGTGTGCCGCGAGGCGGGGCTGGGCAAGGTCAAGGTGGGCCATGGCGGCACGCTCGACCCGCTCGCGTCGGGGGTGCTGCCGATCGCGCTGGGTGAGGCGACGAAGCTCACCGGACGGATGCTCGATGCGAGCAAGGTCTATGATTTCACCATCGCCTTCGGGACCGAAACCGCGGGCCTCGATGCCGAGGGTGACGTCGTGGCGGTGAGCGACGTGCGGCCGACGCTGGCGGACATCGAGGCGGTGCTGCCGCGCTTCACCGGGGTGATTGCCCAGGTGCCGCCCATGTATTCGGCCCTCAAGCGCGATGGCAAGCCGCTCTACGAGCTGGCCCGCCAGGGGCTGGAGG
>JBGTSP010000427.1:0-2761 GCA_041940205.1 Alphaproteobacteria bacterium | reverse complement strand
GCGCGAGCAGATGCAGTACGAGATCAAGCACATCCACGAAAGCCTGGGCGTCACCGTCGTCTACGTCACGCACGACCAGTCGGAAGCGCTGACCATGTCGAACCGGATCGCGGTGTTCGACGACGGCATCATCCAGCAGCTTGCGCCGCCGGCGGACCTCTACGAGCGCCCGGAGAATGCGTTCGTGGCGCAGTTCATCGGCGAGAACAACCGCCTCAACGGCACCGTGACGGCGATCGAGAACGGCATCGCCAGCGTCCGTCTGGACGACGGCGAGGACGTGTCGGCGCTGGCGATCAACGTGCATGCCGCCGGCGAGCGGACCCTGCTGTCGGTGCGGCCGGAACGCGTGGTCATCAATCCCGAGGAATCCGCCATCGCCCATACGGTGAACGGCGAGGTGCAGGAACTGATCTATCTGGGCGACCACATCCGCTGCCGGATGCGGGTCGCCGGCAATGACGAGTTCATCGTCAAGGTGCCGAACGCCGCCGGGCAGGTCCGCCTGGCGGTCAAGGACGCGGTGCGCGTGGGCTGGCAGACGGACGACTGCCGGGCCCTCGACGCCGTTTAGGACCGGCGCGCCGAACTTGGCCCGAGGCCGGCGCGCCGAATTTCGATTGGGCGCAACACAGGGAGCAGCTCAATGAAGCTGAGACATGCAATTGTCGGTGCCGTGAGCACCTTCGCCTTGGCGATGTCCGCCCAGGCCGCCGATACCATCACGGTGGTCTCCTGGGGCGGTGCGTACACCAAGAGCCAGGTCGAGGCCTACCACAAGCCGTGGATCGCCAAGACCGGCAACCAGATCGTTTCCGAGGACTACAGCGGCGGCCTCGCCGAGGTGAAGTCGCAGGTGGAAGCCGGCAACGTGAAGTGGGACCTGGTCGACGTCGAACTGTCGGACGCCGTGCGCGGCTGTGACGAAGGCCTGTTCGAGACCATCGATCCTTCGGTCCTTCCGGCCGGCGCCGACGGCACGCCCGCGGAAAAGGACTTCATCCCCGGTGCGATCACCGAGTGCGCGGTGGCCAACATCGTCTGGTCGACCATCTTCGCCTACGACAATTCGAAGATGTCGTCGGGTCCGAAGACGCTCGCCGACTTCTTCGACCTGAAGAAGTTCCCGGGCAAGCGCGGCCTGCGCAAGACGCCGAAGGCCAATCTCGAGATGGCGCTGATGGCCGACGGCGTGCCCGCCGACAAGGTCTACGAGACGCTGGGCACCCCGGCCGGCATCGATCGCGCCTTCGCCAAGCTCGACACCATCAAGTCCGAGGTTGTCTGGTGGGAAGCCGGCGCCCAGCCGCCGCAGCTGCTCGCCGATGGCGAGGTGGCGATGACCACCGCCTATAACGGCCGGATCTTCAACGCCGTCGCCGCCGAGGGCAAGCCGTTCACCATCGTCTGGGACGGCCAGATCTTCGACGTCGACCTGTGGGCGATTCCGAAGGGCACCAAGAACAAGAAGGCCGCGCTCGACTTCCTGGCCTTCTCGACGGCGACCGAGCAGCTCGCCGCCCAGGCCTCCTGGATCTCCTACGGCCCGGCCCGCAAGTCCTCGGCGCCGCTGGTCGGTCACTATACCGGCCGTCCGGACCTGAAGATGGCGCCGCACATGCCGACCGATCCGAACAACTTCAAGACGGCCCTGCAGAACGATTTCGAGTTCTGGGCCGACCGTCAGGACGAACTGAACGAGCGGTTCAACGCCTGGCTCGCGAAGTAGTCGCGGAAACGGAAGATCGTGGTCCGCGGCGGCAGCGCCGTCGCGGACCGCATCTGCCGCGAACCGCAACCGATCCCGCGACGACAGTAATTCCCGCGTAGAAGAAACGAGGCGCGCATGGCAGCCACGGACATGGCCCAACCGGACACCGGACCGCTGGTCGCCGCCGACGGCACGCCGCTGAAGCAGAAACTCAGGCAGGCGCTGTTCGTCTCGCGCATGCGCGCGCTCGGCCTGGTCGCGCCCCTGCTGGCCTTCGTGCTGATGGCCTTCATCATCCCGATCATCATCTTCATGACCCGGGGCGTGTACGACGACATCTACGCCCGCTACATGCCGCAATCGACCGAACTGATCGCGGCCTGGGACGCCAGGAGCGAACCGGACGAGGCGCTGTACGCGGCGATGGTCGCCGATCTCGCCGCCGCCCGGAGCCACCCCGAACGGCCGATCGGCAAGGTCGCGACCCGTCTCAATCGTGAATATCCCGGCGCCCGCTCGCTGATCACCTCCAGCGCGCGCAAGGCCAAGCGCATGAAGGCGCCGTTCAAGGACGCCCTGATCGCGGCCAACAAGAAATGGGCCGACATCGAGGTCTGGCGCGCCATCAAGGTCGCCTCCACCAGCTTCACGCCGGCCTATCTCGCCGCCGCCGTCGACCTGCAGTACACGGCCGACCAGGGCATCATCCGCCAGGACGAGGAACGGCGGATCCATGTCACCCTGTTCCTGCGCACGCTGGAAATCTCGGTGATCGTCACGATTGCCACGCTGCTGCTGGGCTATCCCGTCGCCTTCCTGCTGTCGACGCTGCCGCTGCGCACCTCGAACCTGCTGATGATCATGGTGCTGCTGCCGTTCTGGACCTCGATCCTCGTGCGCACGACGGCCTGGATCGCGATCCTGCAGGGGCAGGGGGTGCTGAACGACCTCGCCGTCCTGTTCGGCCTGACCCCCGACGATGCCCGCTTCTCGCTGATCTACAACAAGACCGGCACGCTGATCGCGATGACCCACATCCTGCTGCCGTTC
>JBGTSP010000426.1:0-2784 GCA_041940205.1 Alphaproteobacteria bacterium | reverse complement strand
AACGCGGTTGCACATGCGTCGAATGATATAGACGTCATGCCAGCGATCGCGGAGGCCGTTCGCCACCGGATTGAATGGCGTGCTGCGCGTCAGTTCTAAGACGGAAATGAACGCCCGGCAAACGCTGTGCGCGTCCTCATCCATTGACCCTAAACGAGTCCGAACCAATCTCCTGAGATCTCCCTTTCGGAGAAAATCGCGGCAGGGAAGGAGGATATGTCGTGTCGCACACACGCTCGTTCATCGATCCCCTCGACGTTGCTGGGCACCTGAAGCTTGAGCCCGAAGTAAAGCGCGCCACCCTGCTATCCTGGGCGTCCGATCGCGCAGCCGTCAAGGGCCAACCCGCCCCCCTCGCCCGCCGGGCGCCAGTAACCCGCTGCCGGTCGACGATGTGATGGAAGCGTAGCGATGGCTCGATCGCGCCGACGGCGGCGCGGGCAACTCGCATGCATCGTCCGGAGCAGAGACCCGGCAATGAGCCGCAGCGACCGCGGCATTGGTGTGAGCGGAGTAGCCGAACCCTCACAGTTTCGCTGTCCTTCGCCGTTTTGCCTCGCCAAATTTTTACTCTTGACCTGGGACCATAGTCCAACGTGCAGAGAAGTATCCCTTGAAGCGCTGCCCTCGCGGCACTGCGTATTGATCGATCTCGGGGGCTATGGGGAACAAGCGCGTCGTGCATATCGTCGATGACGAAGAGACAATACGAAAAGCACTAAGTTTCACGTTGCGGACCGCAGGGTTTGCCGTAGAAGCCTACGCTTCGGGGCCGGAGTTTCTGTTGAGCGCAGAGGACGCCGAGAAAGGCTGCGTGGTTCTCGACATGCACATGCCCGACATGGACGGCCTGCAGGTTCAGGCGGAGCTGACGCGACGCGGTATCGACATGCCCGTCGTGGTGCTGACGGGCAATGGCGATCCTACGCTCGCCGTACAGGCGATGAAGGCGGGCGCTGCCGACTTTCTCGCCAAACCGGTCGAGAAGGCCGCATTGCTCGGCGCGATCGACCGCGGCTTCAGCTGGCTTGAGAGTATAGCCCGTCGTGCCTCCGAACAGGCCGACGCTCTTTCGAAAGCCGCGAGACTGACGCAGCGCGAACGGGCCGTTCTGAGAGGAATTTCGCGAGGCTATCCAAATAGCCTTATCGCAGATGAACTCGGCGTCACGTCGCACACGGTCGAGCTGCATCGGGCCAGTCTGATGATCAAACTCAACGCGCAAAGCCTGCCCGACCTGTTGCGGATCGCTTTCGCCGTCGACCTGCACGAATCGACCGAAAACGGGCACCCCTAAAATTCTCGGCCGTGCGATGCCGGATGCTATGCGGATCGGGCCGCGGCCAGTTCGGCGATGATCGGACAATCCGGCCGCTCGTCGCCTTGGCAGCGCTCGGCCAGGTCGATTAGCGTGTCGCGCAGCGCCGTCAACGCCTCGGCTTTGCGCTGAAACTCATCGGCGCGGGCAAGGGCAAGCCGCTTCACCTCCGCGCTGGCACGGCCGGTATTGGCCCAAAGGCTGAGCAACGTGCGGATCTCCTCGATCGGGAAGCCGAGATCGCGGGCATTGGCGATAAACCGGAGGCGATGGAGGTCGCGCTCGCCATAGTCACGATAGCCAGCACCCCGACGCGCCGGCGCCGGGATGACGAATTTCCTACAATTGAGGGTTTTCCCTGCCAGTCCGCCCTCCCTCCCACCATGAAGTCCCACCGCCTGCTGCAGCTGGATGCGCTCAAGGCCCTGGCCGCCCAGGCCATCGTGCTGCATCACCTGTCCGCCTATGGCCCGGTGGCCGACACGGTGCAGGCCCAGTGGCCCAATCTGATCGCCTGGCTCTACGAGCATGGCCGCATCGCGGTGCAGGTCTTCCTGGTGCTGGGCGGCTATCTGGCGGCGCGCTCGCTGTCGGCCGAGCGCCGGCCCCTGCTGGGCCTGGTGCAGACCCGCTGGCTGCGCCTGAGCCTGCCCTTCATGGCGGCGGTGCTGATCACCGCGACCACCAGCCCGAAGCGGTAGAACAGGTACTTGAAGCGCAGATCGCTGACCGAGGCGGCGATCAGCGGACGCACCCTGGTCGTGCGCACGGTCCGCGACGGAGCGCCGCGTCGCGAAGGGAGCGGGCCGGTGGAACTGACCATCGCCGCCCCGCCACTGTCCGGGATCACGGTGATCAGCGGGGCGCTGGTGACGGCGCAGGCGGTGCGCGGGACTACGATCACCCTGGCGATCAACGGGCCGGGCGAGATCCGGATCGACCGCGCCGATGGCGAACAACTAACCGCGACCTCGCTTGGCGCGACCAAGCTGACCATTGCCGGCGGCCGGGTGGGCAAGGCACGCCTTACCGCCAACGGCCCGGGCGTGACGGCGGCGGCAGGACTGGATACGGGCGAGGTGACCATCGCACTCGACGGTGCGGGGGATATCAGCGCCCACGCCCGCTACGGCGCGACCATCACCAATAATGGTTTGGGCCGGATCACGGTCGAGGGATCGCCCAAATGCCGCATCCTCCAGCAGGGTAGCGGGCAAATCCGCTGTGGTGTCCGGTAAAATAGCGGATTCGCGATATCCCCCCATAGGAGGTATCCTTGGTGGCGATGCCGGTGTTCCCTCACGAACGGCGACACCCTCCGTCAGGCCTGCGGCCTGCCACCTCCCCTTGCAGGGGAGGAAAATGGGGACGGCATCGGCACTGGCGGTTTTCAAGCCAAGCGCCGCCCGCTAATCCCTCGCCTATGGCTCGCCCGCTTCACATCCTCCACCTCCATTCCTCCTTCT
>JBGTSP010000425.1:0-2792 GCA_041940205.1 Alphaproteobacteria bacterium | reverse complement strand
CCCCTCTGTCCCAACCAGGTCTCCTCGCGCCGCGAACGCGTTCATGACGCTGCTGTAGCTCACGACGTCGGGCTTCACGTTCGGGTCCCGCTCCAGCCTCTCGAACAACGCCACTGTGCGCTCAGTGTTCTTCATTGGCCCGGACAAGCGCATCAAGGCCCAGCTCACCTATCCCATGACCTCCGGCCGCAACTTCGACGAGGTGCTCCGGGTGCTGGATTCGGTGCAGCTGACCGCCAAGCACCAGGTGGCGACGCCGGTGAACTGGAAGCCCGGCGAGGACGTGATCATCGTGCCGGCGGTTTCCGACGAGGCGGCGAAGGAGAAGTTCCCCGAAGGTTGGAAGGCGCCCAAGCCCTATCTGCGGATCGTGCCCCAGCCCCGCGACTGATTTCCCGGCGGACGGGTTCGGGGAGGGGCGGTCGTTGCGGCCGCCCCTCTCTCTTTGTCGCGAGTCCAATTCACGTATATTTAATGTATAAGAAAATTATTTACGTGAGCGAAGTGATTTTGCGGTTGACTGCGCAAATGAGACGGATTAAATCATCGTCATCGGCCGCAGTCGCCTGGCGGCGTGGCCGAGGGACCGATCCCCCGAAGGGATCCGCGGCGATTTGAAGGGCAGCTTGCACCCGCGTGACCAACTGCTAAAGCGCCACGGAGCCGAGCGCTCCGTGGGCCCGTCACGGCTTGCGGAGTGCATTCATGGTCCGGTTCCCCTCACCCCTCAGGTTCCAGTCTGCGGATGCCGCGGTTTCGCGGGATGACGGCGACGGCGAGTTCGGCTTTCCGGTCCTGCTGCGTGCGGCCGGCAGGCCGGCGCTCGTGGTCGGCGCGACGCCGGCGGCCGAAGCCAAGGCGCGCCTGATCGGCGAGGCCGGTATCGCGATCCGGCAATTCGATCCGCGGGCGGGCACCAGCGGCGCCGGTGCGCCCGGTGCCGCCGATTTCCAGGATGCCGTTTTCGCCGTCGTCGCGACGGGAGACGAGACGCTCGATCGGGCTTTTGCGGAGCGGGCCCGGGCGCACGGCCTGCCGGTGAATGTCGTCGACCGGCCGGCACTCTCGGATTTCACCGTGCCGGCAATCGTGCGCCGCGGCGCGGTCAGCGTGGCGATCGCCACCGGCGGCCGTTCGCCGGTGCTGGCCCAGCGCGTGCGGGCCCTGATCGAAGGCCTGCTGCCGGCCCGCCTGGGGGACCTTGCCGCGCTGGCGGGGGCGCATGCGGCCGAGGCGCGCGCGCGGCTGTCATCGCCCTCGGCCCGCCGGCGGTTCTGGAACGCCCTGTTCGACGGCCCCGCCGGCGCCCTGGCGCTCGACGGCCGGAGCGCGGCCGCCGTGCCGCACCTGGAAGCGCTGCTGGACGAACACGAGAACGACCAACACGAGAGCGACCAACACGAGAACTCTGTCGCCGCGAGGCGGGGCCGGGTCGCTCTGGTCGGCGCCGGTCCGGGCGATCCGGACCTGCTGACCCTGAAGGCGCTGCAGGCGCTGCAGGATGCCGACGTGATCGTGCACGACCGACTGGTGCCCGAGGCCATTCTGGCGCGCGCCCGGCAGGAGGCCGAGCGGATCGCCGTGGGCAAGCGGCCCGGCGGGGCCGGCTGGCGCCAGGACGAGATCAATCGACTGCTGTGCCGCCTGGCGCAGGAGGGCAAGCGGGTGGTTCGCCTCAAGGGCGGCGATCCGGCCGTGTTCTCGCGCGGCGGCGAGGAAGCCGCCGCGCTGCGCGCCGCCGGTATCGACTGCACCCTGGTCCCGGGGATCACCGCCGCCTCCGCCGCGGCCGCCGCGGCCGGCGTCACCCTGAGCCGGCGAGGTCGGGCCCAGGCGATCACCCTTGTCACGGCGCATCCCGGCGATGGCGAGCCGGAGCCCGACTGGAGCGCGGACGCTGCGCAGAAGGGCACCCTGTGCATCTACATGGGCGTCGCGCGGGCCGCCGAAACCGCCCGGAAACTGATGGCCGAGGGTCGGCCCGCGGACACCCCGGTGCTGGTTGTCGAGCGGGCAAGCCTGCCGGACGAGCGCCGCCTGCTGACCCGGCTCGACCACCTGGGCAAGCGGCTCTCGGACGAGTCGGTTCGGGCCCCGGCGATGCTGCTGATCGGCGAGGCGATCGCGGAAGCCCGCGTGGACGACATCGCGGAAGCCCGCGTGGACGAGATCGCGGAAGCCCGCGTGGACGAGATCGCGGAAGCCCGCGTGGACGAGATCGCGGAAGCCCGCGTGGACGACATCGCGGAGGCCCGCGTGGAAACAACCCCGGATGTCCGCGCCGGCGAATTCCGGGCCGACCGGCTGCCGGTCAGTGTCCTGTGAACGAGGATTGAGAGAAGCATGAGCAAGCACGTCATCACCGCCAATCGCCTGGGCGACGGGGCCGTCGTCTATTTCCGCGGCCCCGGCGACTGGACCGGCGAGTTCGCCGCCGCCCGCCGCATCGGCGATCGCGAGGCGCTGGCGCAGATGCTGGATGTGGCCGAAGCGGATGTCGGCGCGCGTCTGGTCGTCGGGGTCTACGACCTGCCGGTCGACGGCGACGCGGACGCGGCGGGCGGCGAGGCCCAGCCGGTGAGCATGCGCGAAAAGATCCGGGCCGGTGGCCCGACCGTGACCCTGCCGTCCTGAGCGGCAGAGACAGAGGACCGACCAAGATGGGTTTCTACCGTTACGACGAGATCGACCAGCGCCTGGTGGAGGAGCGGGCTTCGCAGTTTCGCGACCAGGTCTCCCGCCGCCTGAGCGGCGATCTGTCGGAAGAGGAGTTCCGGCCGTTGCGGCTGATG
>JBGTSP010000424.1:0-2793 GCA_041940205.1 Alphaproteobacteria bacterium | reverse complement strand
ATGGCTGTGACCGACTCTTTCGTCCCGCCGATGTCCCGGCCCAAGGGATGCTCAGGCCATAGCATTTCGTCGATGAGTGAATCAACGCGGGCGCCCGGATAGTCGTTAATCATGGCTAACTCTTCGAGAATGACCATGCGCTCTTTGTCGATGCTGTCTTGTTCGAAGAGCGAGTTTCTGAGCATATCAACCAGCAGATCGAGGCTCTCGTCGAAGTGGGGTTGTGCGACCTTGCACCAGTAGACTGTAAGCTCTTGCTCGGTGCCTGCGTTCAGCGTGCCGCCAGTTCCTTCGATAGCGCCGCTTATCTGCACCGGGTCGGGCCTGTTCTTGGTCCCTTTGAACAGCAGATGTTCGAGGAAATGCGCGATGCCCGACTTCAGGGGCGGCTCGTCGGCGGAGCCGACGCGGTACCAGACCATGTGCGCCACGACGGGAGCGCGATGGTCCTCGATCACCACGACTTCCATGCCGTTGTCCAGCACGAAGCGGGCGGGATTCCAGAGCCCCGCGCGGACCGGCACGGTCGCGGCGACGAGCAGGGCGGCAGCCAGAAGGGTTCGCGTGAGCATCGCCGATAACATGGGACGCCCGCCGGTCTTCGGCAAGCGCCGGACGTTCACGAACGGGTCAGGCAGGAGGGCCCGCCACGCGGGACGTCAGAAGATGCCTTCGAGCAGGCCGCGCTGGCGGCGCTGGATGACGATGGTCCGGCTGCCGTCGATGTTCTCGCCCGTGGCCTGCGCCTCGCGCAGCCGCCTGGCTTCCTTCGGGGCGTCGACGACCTGGGCGGACGAATTCGGTTCGCGCCAGAACAGCAGCCGATCGGCGATCGAGGAATCGTTCTCGGCCAGGACCGCCGTCTCCCGGTTCACGAGATCGCGGATCGCGGGGTCGGCCCGGTCGGTGCCGGCGCGCAGCAACAGGCGGGATTCGCCCGGCGTGCGGGATGCCGCCGTCGAGACCGAGCGGTCGGGAATCTTCGCGGTGATCGGTCCCTTCGCCGAGGCCGCGCCGCCGACCAGGGCGGAACGCGCCTTCTCCCGCGGCGGCTGTTCCTGTGGCCGCTGGGCGCCCGGCCGGGGCGGTCGCAGGGTGAATTTCGGGGGGATGGTCAGGGGCGCCTTGGTCACCACGGTGAACTCGTCGGGCGCCTGCTTGGTCAGGCCGACCTCTTCGCGGAACGTGTCGCAGGCCGCCAGGCCGGCGAGCATTCCGCCTGCCAGAACGAATTTGATGACCTGCCGCATGCGTCGAGACCTGTTTCGCTGAAACCGCTTCAAGTCTTAGTCCCTCGCCCTTCCCCCCGCAAGGAATCGATCACCAGCCAGCATACGCCCAGGCTGATGCCGGCGTCGGCGACATTGAAGGCGGGCCAGTGCCAGCCCATCACGTGCAGGTCGAAAAAGTCGGCCACGGCCCGCTGCGGCAGCCAGACCCGGTCGACGACATTGCCCAGCGCGCCCCCGGTGACGGCGCCAAGCGCCAGCTTGACGCCGAACTCGCTGGCCCGCCACAGCCATACCAGCAGTCCGGCGACGATGGCGAGCGACAGGACGACAAGAATCCAGCGGCCGGTATCGCCGGTCTGGAACATGCCGAAACTGATCCCCCGGTTCCAGACCATCACCAGGTTGAAGAACGGGGTCAGGGTGATCGGCCCGTCGGCCTCGGCCATCAGCGCGATCAGCCAGGACTTGCTCAGCCTGTCCGCGAGAAACAGCGCGACGGCCAGCGCCAGCGCCGCCGGCGTTCCCGGCGGAAACCGCGGGTTCATGCCGCCGGGCGGATCGCCTGGACCGCGGTCGCACAGCGTCCGCAGACGCCGGGATGGGCCGGGTCCCGGCCGATATCGTCAAGCACCTGCCAGCAGCGTTCGCATTTCTCGCCCTCCGCGAGCGCCACGACGACGGCCACGTCGTCGACCCCTTCGAGGCGGAAGGCTTCCGCCGGCGCCGGTTCCAGGCTCAGGCTGACCGCAGACGTGATCGCCAGTTCCGCGAGGTCGAGCCCTTCGAGCCGGGCGGCGGTTTCGGGGCCGACATGCAATGTCGGATGGGCCTGCAGGCTCGCGCCGATGCGTTTCTCGCGGCGCTCGATCTCCAGCGCCCCGGTGACCACGCGCCGGACCTGGCGGATCGCCTCCCAGCGCTCGGCCAGTGCGGGATCCTTCCAGTCGGCCGGCACCTGCGGGAACAGCCGCAGGTGCACCGAGTTTCCGGCATCGTCCGCGCCGGTCCGCTCCAGCCAGGCCTCTTCCATGGTGAAGCAGTGGACCGGTGCCAGCCAGGCGGTCAGGCAGTCGAAGACCTGGTCCAGCACCGTGCGCGCCGCGCGCCGGCGCAACGAGTCGCGGGCATCGCAGTAGAGCGCGTCCTTGCGGATATCGAGATAGAAGGACGACAGTTCCACGGTGCAGAAATTGGTCAGCGCCTGGAACATGCGGTGGAAATCGAAGTCATCGCAGCACTGGCGGACCAGCACGTCGAGCTCGGCCAGCCGGTGCAGCACCCAGCGGTCGAGTTCCGGCATCGCCTCGGGCGCCAGCCGCTCGGCGGGATCGAAGCCGGCCAGATTGCCGAGCAGGAAGCGCAGGGTGTTGCGGATCTTGCGGTAGATGTCGACCTGGGCCTTGATGATCTCCGGGCCGACCCGCTGGTCCATGGCATAGTCGGTGCTGACCACCCACTGGCGCAGGATGTCGGCGCCGAAGGCGTCGCAGACCTCCTGCGGCTCGGTCGAGTTGCCCAGCGACTTGGACATCTTGCGGCCGTGCTCGTCCAGCGTGAAGCC
>JBGTSP010000423.1:0-2793 GCA_041940205.1 Alphaproteobacteria bacterium | reverse complement strand
GTTGCCGTGCCAGGCGACCACGTCCAGCGGCGAGCGCGGCCGTTCGCTGCAGAACAGCCGGCCGCCGGATTTCAGGAACAGTCTGCAGGGCGCCTCGCGGTCCTCGTAGGCGGCGACGGGGTAGAGAAAGTCCCGCTCGTTGGCGAGGCCGTTGGCGCCGATCGGTCCGCGCTCGGGCAGCATGAAGGGGGCGCCGTAGTTCTCGCAGACATAGCCGCGCACCGGACCGTCGACGAGATCAATGCGGAAACGCACGCCGCGGGGCACCACGACGATCTCGCCGGGTTCGACCACGAGGATGCCGAACTCGCTCAACAGCCGCAGCCGGTTCTGCTGCGGCACGATCAGCATCTCGCCGTCGGCGTTCTGCAGCACGCGGTTTTCCATCGACGCGTTGGCGACATAGACATGGCTCGCCATGCCGGCCTGTACCCCGGCATCGCCGCAGGTCGCCATGGTGCGCAGGCCACCAAGGAAGTCGACATTGCCGTCCTCCGGAACCGCGACCGGGTGCCAGCGCCACTGCGCGGCGGGCAGGGCGCCTTCCCGGCAGGGCGCGGTGCGCCACAGCCCGGCGTCGACCTCGCGGAACCCGGTGCCGTGTTTCACCGAAGGCAGGATGCGGTAGAGCCAGGACCGCCGGTTGACGGCCCTTGGCGCGGTGAAGGCGGTTCCGGAGATCTGTTCCGCGTACAGGCCCAGCGGCGCCTGCTGCGGCGAGTTCTGCCCCAGCGGCAGGGCGCCGGCCTCGGCCTCCGAGGAGAAGGTGTTGGCGAAGCCCGGCAGGTAGCCGAAATCCGTTTCCGTCTCGTCGAAGCGTCCGCCTCGCGCAATGCGTTCCCGACCGTCCATGGCGCGCCCGTCTCCTCATCGATGCCCGTGCCGCATGCTCGCGCCAAGGCCGCGCCCGGGCAAGCGGGTCGGAATCGAGCAACGCACGGCGGCGTTCGCCAGGCGCCCCCCGATCTGGCTATGCTGACGGCATCGGCCGCCGTTTGCGGGCGACGGGTCTACAGGGGAGGGGCGGATGAAACCCTATCGCGGCATCTGGCCGGTCGTGCCGACGGTCTTCCACGAGGACGGCACGCTCGACCTCGAAGGTCAGCGCCGCGCGCTCGACTGCATGATCGACCAGGGCATCGACGGGGCCTGCATCCTGGCGAACTATTCCGAGCAGTTCCTGCTTTCGGATGACGAACGCGAGAGCCTGACCCGGGCCTGCCTGGAACATGTCGCCGGTCGCATCCCGATCATCGTCACGGTCAGTCACTATGCCACCGACATCGTGCTGGCGCGGGCCCGGCTGGCGCGCGAGCTCGGCGCCGACATGCTGATGATGATGCCGCCCTATCATGGCGCCACGCTCAAGGGGACGGCGGAGCAGACCGTCGAGCAGTTCGCCCGGGCCGGCGAGATCGGCCTGCCGATCATGGTGCAGGACGCGCCGCTCTCCGGTGTCGACCTGCCGGTGCCGCTGCTGGTGCGGATGGCCCGCGAGATCGGGATGGTGAAACTGTTCAAGATCGAGTGCGCCGGCGCGGCGGAGAAGTTGCGCGCCCTGCTTGCCGCAGGCGGCGAGGCCATCGAGGGCCCGTTCGACGGCGAGGAAGGCATCACCCTGCTGGCCGACCTGGATGCCGGCGCCAGCGGATCGATGACATCGGCGCTGATTCCCGACCTGATCGCGCCGGTGATCGCGGCGCATCTCGACGGCGACCGGGCGGCGGCGGTCGCCGGCTATCACCGGGTCCTGCCGGTGATCAACCACGAGAACCGGCAGTGCGGTTTCCGCGCCGCCAAGGCGGCGATGGCGGCCGGCGGCGTGATCGCTTCGGACTTCTGCCGTCATCCGGTGCCGCCGCTGCCGGAGCCGGCGCGCGGGCATCTGCTGGACCTGATCCGCCCGCTCGATCCGGTGGTCCTGCGGTGGGCGGCATGAGCGGGCCGGTGGCGGATACGGCCGGCGCGAAGCCGCGGATCGGCGTGATCCCGGGCGATCCCGCCGGGATCGGACCGGAGCTGCTGGGCAAGCTGCTGGCCGACCCGCAGGTGCCGGCGACGGCCGACCTGCTGCTGATCGGCGATCGCTGCCTGTTCGAGCGGGCCGGGGCCCAGTCGGGAAACGATTTCCCCCTCGTCGCCGTGGCGGATCCGCTGGCCGGCGACTGGACCGCCGGCGCACCCTTCGCCTGGCACGAAACCCGGACCATCGCGCCCGAGGAGATGGTGCTGGCCGAGGTCAGCGAGGCGGGAGGGCGGGCCAGCCTGCGCACCCTCGACCGGGCGCTCGAGCTGGCCGGCGCCGGCGCGATCGATGCCGTCCTCTTCCTGCCGTTCAACAAGTCCTCGCTGCATGCCGCGGGGCTGGGGCACGACGACGAACTGCACTACATGGCCGAGCGGCTGGGGGTCGCCGGACGGGTCAGCGAACTGAACGTCATGGACGGGATCTGGACCAGCCGGGTGACCAGCCATATCGCCCTGCGCGCGGTGGCCGACGCGATCAGCGCGGAGGGGATCGGCGAGGCGGTCCGCCTGATCGATCGCACGCTTCGGACTTCCGGCCTGTCGCGACCCCGGATCGCCGTGGCGGCGCTCAATCCCCATGCCGGTGACAACGGCAATTTCGGACGCGAGGAAATCGACGTCATAGCGCCCGCGGTCGAGGCGCTGGCGCGCGAACAGATCGCTGTCGACGGACCCTGGCCGTCGGACACGGTGTTCCTGAAGGCGCAGGCCGGCGAGGTCGATGCGGTGGTGACGATGTATCACGACCAGGGCCAGATCGCCCTC
>JBGTSP010000422.1:0-2816 GCA_041940205.1 Alphaproteobacteria bacterium | reverse complement strand
CGCGCTGACCAATCCGAAGCTTATAAGGCGGCCGAGGCTTATGCGGCATCCTTTGCGCGGCAGTTCGAACAAGGCGGCGTCGGGACAGCCGAAGTCGAGGCTGACCTCGGCGCCCTCGCGGTCCTCCACCCGGGCCTCGAAATCCTCGGCGAAGACCACGCGGTCGCCGGCCCTGAGCCGGCGCGCCGGCCGGGCGAAGGCGCGCCAGCGGCCGGGCCCCTCGTGCCGGTGCAGCGTCAGGTCGATCGCGGCCGCGCCCCGCCGGCCGCGCAACTGGGCGGGTATGACCCTGGTGTCGTTGAACACCAGCAGGTCGTCGGGGCGCAGCAGCGCCGGCAGGTCGCGCACGATCCGGTCGGCCAGCGCTGCGGGCCGGACGTGCAGAAGCCGCGCGGAATCGCGCGGTTCCGCCGGATGCGCCGCGATCAGCGCGTCGGGGAGTTCGAAATCGAAGAGTTCGACGCGCACGTCCGTTCGCGCCGCCCCGCCTCAGTCGACGTCGGCGGCGACCTTCATGCTGACGATGCTGTCGGGGTCGTCCACCATGCCGTTGCGGCCGCCGCCGCGCTTGATGCCGTCGACATGCTCCATGCCGTCGGTCACCTGGCCCCAGACGGTGTACTGGCCGTCGAGATGGGGGGCGGCGGAGAAGACGATGAAGAACTGGCTGTCGGCGCTGTCGGGATTCGCCGCGCGGGCCATCGAGACGGTGCCGCGCAGATGCTTGGCGTCCGAGAACTCGGCCTTGAGGTTCTGCCCCGAGCCGCCGGTGCCGTCGCCGCGGGGATCGCCGGTCTGGGCCATGAAGCCCTCGATCACGCGGTGGAACTTCAGGCCGTCATAGAAACCCTGGCGCGTCAGTTCCTTGATCCGGGCGACATGGTTGGGCGCGAGATCGGGCCGCAGTTCGATGGTTACCCGGCCCGAATCGAGCTCGAGATAGAGTGTGTTCTCCGGATCGCCGGCCATGGCGGGTCCTCCGATTGCGGCGGCCAGCCCCAGTGCCAACAGCCAGGTACGAATGAAGTGAAGCACGCGATGCGACATCTGGGTCTCCCCGCTCTTCGTGACGGCCGCGAACGGCCCTATGCCGCCCCGGTCGATGGGGCGACGTTGTACTTGTCGTAGAGATGCTGTTCCACCCGGGGCGACACGAAGGCGGACACGTCGCCGCTCAGGCGGGCGATCTCCTTGACCAGTTTCGAGGCGATGAACTGATACTTGTCCGTCGCCATTAGGAACACTGTCTCAACTTCCGGGTTGAGACGGTCGTTCATGCCGACCATCTGGAACTCGTACTCGAAGTCGGAGACCGCGCGCAGACCGCGCACGATGATGCCCGCGCCCTGCTCGACCGCGCAATGCATCAGCAGATTGTCGAACGGATGCACCACGATTTCGGCGTGGTTGAGGCGGTCGGGGCCGAGCGCGGCGATCTCGGCGTCGACCATCGCGACCCGTTCCTCGAGATTGAACAGCGGACCCTTGTCGCGGTTGATGGCGACGCCGATGACCAGCTTGTCGACCAGCTTGGTCGCGCGTTCGATGATATCCAGGTGCCCGAGGGTAATCGGGTCGAACGTGCCGGGGTAGAGCCCGACGCGGTGCGGTTTTTCCATGGTCGATCCCTCCCGATCGTGAACCGTGGAGGCTTGTATGGGAGCTTTCGCTGCACCGCAACCGCGGCGCTCACGCCTCCGCGTCCCCGGCCTCGCCGTCGTTCTCGCCGTCGGATTCGCTTTCGCCGTCCAGATGCGCCACGGAAACCACCCGTTCGCCGCCCTCGGTGGCAAACAGGGTGACGCCCTGGGTGTTGCGTCCGGCGATGCGGATGTCGCTGACCGGGCAGCGGATCAGCTTGCCGCCGTCGGTGACAAGGATGATCTGGTCCTCCGCGGCCACCGGGAAGGCGGCCACGACGTCGCCGTTTCGCGCCGAGGTCTCGATGTTGATGATGCCCTGCCCGCCGCGGCCGGCCGTGCGGTATTCGTAGGACGAGGAGCGCTTGCCATAGCCGTTCGCGGTGACCGAGAGCACGAATTCCTCGTTCTCCGCGAGTTCCCGGGCATTGTCGGGCTCGGCCGGCATCGCATCCGCCTGCTCCTCGCCGTTCTCGGCGCGTCTCAGTGCGTTGGCCCAGCGCAGGTAGGCGTCGCGCACGCCGGTATCCAGCTCGCGGTGGCGCAGGATCGAGAGCGAGACCAGTTCGTCGCCGCGGGCCAGCTTCATGCCGCGCACGCCGGTGGAATCGCGGCCCTTGAAGACCCGCACGTCGATCACCGGGAAACGCATGCACTTGCCGCCGCGGGCGGCCAGCAGGACGTCGTCGCGCTCGCCGCAGACCCGGACGCCGATCAGCCGGTCGCCCTCGTCCAGCTTCATCGCGATCTTGCCGTTGGAAGGCACCCGCTCGAAGTCGGACAGCGCGTTGCGGCGCACGTTGCCGCTGGCGGTGGCGAACATCACGAAGGCCCGGGCGGCCGCCTCCTCGCCCTCGGGCATCGGCATCACCGTGTTGATGGTTTCGCCGGCATCCAGCGGCAGCAGGTTGACCAGGGCCTTGCCGCGGGCCTGCGGCGCGCCCACGGGCAGGCGATAGGCCTTCAGCTTGTAGACCTGGCCGGCCGACGAGAAGAACAGCACCGGGGTATGCGTGTTGACCACGAAGACGTCGGTGACGAGATCCTCGTCCCGGGTGCTCATCCCGGCCCTTCCCTTGCCGCCGCGGCGCTGCGGGCGATAGGTGTCCAGCGGCACCCGCTTGACGTAGCCGTTCATGGTCACGGTGACGACCATGTCCTCGGGCACGATCAGGT
>JBGTSP010000421.1:0-2816 GCA_041940205.1 Alphaproteobacteria bacterium | reverse complement strand
GAAGACCAGCGTCATGTCCTGGATCTGCGTCAGCGCCTGGAACAGCGCGACGATCACGCCGACGACCAGTCCCACGCCCATCACCGGCGCGGCCATCAGCAGCAGGACGAAGATGCCGTCGCGGGTGATGTCGAGAACTTCGGCGAGTTCCATGAGGCCGCTCCCTTGTGGCGTGGCGGGCCGGGTTCCGGCGCCGCCGCGACCCCGTCAGATCGGCATCCGCATGATGTCCTGGTAGGCCTGGATCACCCGGTCGCGCACCGCGACGACGGTCTCGAGGGCGAGTTCGGCATTGGCCACCGCGGTGACCACGTCGACCAGTTCGGCCTGGCCCGACGCCCCCTTCAGGATCGCCTGCTCGCCGCCCAGCGTGGTTCGGCCGGTCTGTTCGACCGCGCCCTTCAGCAGGTCGGCGAAGCTGTCGGCGCCGCCCGCGGCACCGCCCGGTCCGGAGAGCGCGGCCGCCTCGCCCGTCGAGGACGGCTTCGCCGTCTGGGCATAGGCCTGGGCCGCCTGTAACGCCTTCACATCCATGACCGTCACCTCCTGCGCGACGGGTGTTCCCGAAAACCGCCGACCGGTCGATTCCTAGGCGGTTATGGTTAACAAAAGCTTGCCCGCGACCGGATCGTTCAGGCCTTCAGCAGATCGATGGTGCGCATGAGCATCTTCTTCGCCGCCTCGATCACGTTGAGATTGGCCTCGTAGCTGCGCTGGGCCTCGCGCATGTCCATCATCTCGATCAGCGAGTTAACGTTCGGCACCTTGACGTAGCCGTCGCCGTCCGCGCCGGGATGACCGGGGTCGTAGCGCTTCTCGAACTCGCCCTTGGATTCGACCAGGTTCCCGGCGCGCACCAGGGTCATGCCGGAACTGCGGTCGAGCTCGTTCTTGAACGTGATCGTCTTGCGCCGGTAGGGATCGATGTCCGGGTTGGTCGGCAGGGAGGCCGCATTGGCGAGGTTCTCCGCCACCACCCGCATGCGCTGGCCCTGGGCGCGCATGCCCGACGCGGAGACGATCATGGTCTTGGAAAAATCGAGCATGTCCTATCCTCCGGATCCGGCTCAGCGGTTCGGCGCGCCGATCGCCAGCCGCATCATCTTCATGCCCCTGCTGTAGAGCGTGCTGACGATCTCGTACTGCGCGGACGTTTCCGCGACCTTCATCATTTCCTCTTCCAGCACCACCGTGTTGCCCGTGGGGCTGACCTCGTACTTGGCTTCCTCCACGCCGCCGAAGACGGCGCTGCCGCCGATGCCGCCGCTGCCGGGGCGGATATGGGCGCCATGGGTCTGCTTCATCGCCAGCCGTTCGTCGCCGTCGCCGCCGGCACCGCCGCCGGCGTTGCGCATCAGCTCGGCGAAACTGGGCTGCGCCAGGTCCATCGCCCGGAAGTCGGGCGTGTCGGCATTGGCGACATTCTTCGCGAGCACCTTCTGGCGTTCGTTGAGCCAGTCCATGCGTTCGCGCAGCAGGCCGAACACCGACAAGTTCACGAGTTTCATGCAATCCACTCCTGTCGGCGCCATCATGCCCGCGCGGCACTTAACAAAGCATGAAGCGAGAGGGTTAACGCCCCCGTCGCCCCCGGGGGCGGGGCGCGGAAATCCGGGCCTTCGCCGCGCGCCGCTTCAGCCTTTGTTAACCATGAACCGCCATTCTCGCGCTCATGAATTCGGGCATCCTTCTTTCCCGCGTGCGCCAGCTCGAACTGCGCATCCGCGAAGCCTCGGGCGGCCAAGCGGGCGACATGAACGGTGCCGTCGCGGCCATCCGCAACGAGACGGAGCGTCTGTGCGGCGACCTGATGAAGGCCGACCGCACGGTCGCCCGCGTCGTTGCCCGTGATCTGCCGCTGATCCTCTCGGAACTCGACCATCTCGAGCGTCGGGTTCGCGAGGATGTTGCCCGGCTGCGCGACGCCAGCCTGGAAGGCAGTGCGGCCTGATGCCCTGGACCGAGTATCTTCGTTTCCTGTTCGCGCTGATCTTCGTCCTGGCGCTGATCGGCGGGCTGGCCTGGCTGATCCGCCGCCAGGGCCTGGGCGGCATGCGTCCCGGCCATCGCGGCGAAGGCCAGCGGCTGTCCGTGGTCGAGAGCCGGCCGCTGGATGCTCGCCGGCGGCTCGCCATCCTGCGTTGCGACGAGCGCGAATATCTGGTGCTGACCGGGGGCGATCAGGACCTGCTGCTGGATTCCGGCCTGTCGCCGGCGTCGCCGGCGGCGGAGAACGGCTGATGCGCCGCCGGATCGCGCTGCTTTCGGGACTTGCGGGCGGCCTGCTGCTGCCCGTGCTGGCCAGCGCCCAGACCGTCACCTTCGACCTCGGCGAAGGCGGCGAACTGACGGGCCGCATCGTGCAGCTTCTGCTGCTGATGACGGTGCTGTCGCTGGCGCCGTCGATCCTCGTCATGGTGACGTCGTTCACCCGCATCGTCGTCGTGCTGTCGCTGCTGCGCAGCGCGCTGGGCGTGCAGCAGACACCGCCCAACACGGTGATCATCTCGCTCGCCCTGTTCCTGACCGCCTTCGTCATGGCGCCGACCCTGGAACAGGCCTGGCAGCAGGGCATCGTGCCGCTGATCAACGAGGAGATCGACGAGACCGAAGCCTTCGAGCGCACCATGGTGCCGATGCGCGCCTTCATGATCCGTCACGTCCGGGAAAAGGACCTGGCGCTGTTCATCGAGCTGAGCGGCACGGAGCGCCCGGCGGAGGCCACGGAGACGCCGCTGCACGTCATGGTGCCGGCCTTCATCATCTCCGAGTTGCGACGCGCCTTCGAGATCGGCTTCCTGATCTTCATGCCGTTC
>JBGTSP010000420.1:0-2820 GCA_041940205.1 Alphaproteobacteria bacterium | reverse complement strand
CATCTGCTTGACCAGTGCCGGCAGCAGGTACGGCCCGATCGTGTAGATCACGCCCAATCGCAGCGGCCCGGCCAGCGGGTCCTTGCCCTGCTTGGCGATCTCACGAATCGCCATGGTCTGCTCAAGCACACGCTGCGCCTGCGCGACGATCTGCTCGCCGATGGCCGTCACCGACACCTCGGAGGTGCCCCGCTCGAAGATCTGCACGGTCAGCTCGTCCTCCAGGATCATCTCGGCGGCCGAGACATCGGTCAGAAGCTTGGCGTTCAGCCTCTGGTGGTCGTCGGTAGCAATTTTCAGCGGGATCAGGATCGAGGGCATGGCGGCCACGGCCAGTTCGGCGACGTGCACCTAGAGATCAAGCCGCTGCCGCGTGGCAGCGGCTTCACTTTCGAGAACAAGATCGTCGGTGGCGCCGTGCCCAAGCAGTACATCCCGGCGGTCGAGGACGGCGTCCGGGACTATCTGGTCCGCGGACCGCTGGGTTTCCCCGTCGTCGATGTCCACGTGACGCTCTACGACGGCCAGTTCCATGCCGTGGATTCGTCCGAGATCGCCTTCAAGACCGCGGCCCAGATCGCCATGCGCGAAGGCATGCCGAACTGCTCGCCGGTGCTGCTGGAGCCGATCCTGAGCGTCGAACTGGCGGTGCCGTCGGAATACACGCCCAAGGTGAACCAGCTTGTCAGCGGCCGGCGCGGACAGATCCTGGGCTTCGATTCCCGCGAGGGCTGGCCCGGCTGGGACGTGGTCACGGCGCATGTGCCGCAATCGGAGATGCACGACCTGATCATCGAGCTGCGCTCGCTGAGCCAGGGCGTCGGCAGTTTCGTCTACCGCTTCGAGCGGCTGCAGGAACTGAGCGGCCGGCTGGCCGACCAGGTGGTCGAGGAGGCGCGCGCCGAAGCGGCCTGAGGCCGCGCGGCCGTTCCCGCGGCAGGGAAGGAATGCCGGATCCCGTCGCGCCCGCGCGCGACGGGGCTCGACCCTGCGTCCCTGCCGCGGCTATACCGGGTCGGGTCCAGCAGGGGGAACCGCGATGATTTCCGAAGATGCCGTCCGTGCCGCCGAAATCCTGATGCAGGTCCGCAAGAGCGGCCAGCGCATCGACGGATTGCCCGAGGCCCTGAAACCGGCCGATACCGAAGCCGCCTACGCCATCCAGGACGCCTATGTGCCGTTCATCCACGGCAGCGCCGGTGGCGCGATGCTGGGCTACAAGGCGGGCGCCACCAACCCGACGGCGATGCAGCGCATGAGCCTTGAGGAGCCGTTTCGGGCGGTGCTGCTGTCCGCCTACGCGCATGCCAGCGGCGCCGCGGTGCCGGCGGAGGCCTGCTTCATGCGGGTGCTGGAGGTCGAGTTCGCCTTCCGCATGGCCGACGACCTGCCGCCGGCGGCCTTTCCCTACGATCGCGACGCGGTGGCGGAAGCGGTGGGGACGCTGATCCCGGCGATCGAGGTGGTAGACAGCCGCTATTCCGACTGGACGGCCGTGGGCGGCCTGCAGGTTATCGCGGACAACGGCGCTGCCGGGCTGTGGGTCTATGGCGAGGAGATCGCCGACTGGCGCGGCCTCGACCTGGGCGACCTGTCCGCGGTGCTGAAGGTCGACGGCGAGACGGTGCAGGAAGGCCATTCCTCCGCGGTGCTCGACAACCCGCTGAACTCGCTCACCTGGCTCGCCAACAGCCTGTGCCTTGCCGGCAAGGGTCTGAAGAAGGGCGACATCGTCACCACCGGCACCGTCACGCCGGCGCACCCGGTCGATACCGGCCATACCTGCACGGCGGATTTCGGCGACCTGGGCAGCGTCACCATCCGCTTCGACGCCTGACGCCGATGTCCGCCGACGCGCGGACCCGCCTGGCGGTCGACGAACTGCTCGCCGCGCGGCGGGACCGCCGGCGGATCGCGTCCCTGTCGGCGGCAGCCATGCCGGCCGACCAGGAGGCGGCCTACCGGATCCAGGACGCCAGCATCGCGGACCTGCTCGCGCTGGCCGGGGGCGGCGCGCCCGCGGGCTGGAAAATCGGCTGCACCAATCCCACGGCGCAGCGGCAGCTGGGTCTCGATGCGCCCTTTCGCGGCCGTCTGCTGGGACCCGCGATCCACCGCGACGGGGCGCGCGTTGCCGCCGACGGCTTCTTCATGCGGCAGATGGAGGTGGAATTCGCCTTCCGTCTTGCAGACGACCTGCCCGCCGATGCGGCCCCCTTCGTGCGGGCGGACCTCGAGGCGGTGATCGGCAGCGTCATGCCGGCGCTGGAAATCGTCGATTCCCGCTATGCCGACTGGACCACGATCGGCGCCCTGGCGCTGATCGCCGACAATGCGGCGCACGGGGCCTGGGTGCAGGGACCGGAGACGGCGGTCGGCGACTGGTCCAAGTACGATCTGAGCGGGCACGCGACGGCGCTGGTGATCAACGGCGAGGTTCGCGACCGGGGCAGCGGCGGCAACGTGCTGGGCGATCCCTTCAACGTGCTGGTCTGGCTCGCCAACCACCTGGCGGCCTCCGGCCATGCGCTCGCCCGCGGCGATCTCGTCACTACGGGCACCACGACCCTGGTGCTGCCGGTCGAGGCGGGCGACAGCGTGCGCGGCGATTTCGGTCCGCTCGGCCAGGTCGGCGTGTCGTTCGTTTAATTTGGAATGATTCCAGTATTTCGTTGAAAGGTCTGAAACTGAATTTATATCAAAGGCTGCACATGAGAGGAGGTGCGAGATGCAGATCGATATCGGCATTGAGGAAGGACAGCGTCGCGAAATCGCCGACGGCCTGTCGCGGCTGCTCGCCGACACCTACACGCTGTACCT
>JBGTSP010000419.1:0-2820 GCA_041940205.1 Alphaproteobacteria bacterium | reverse complement strand
TGTTGAAGGGCAGATTCAGGGCGGCACGGTCCAGGGGATCGGCTGGGCGCTGAACGAGGAGTACATCTACGACGACAAGGGACGGCTGGAGAATGCCGGCTTCCTCGACTACCGCGTCCCGGTGGCCTCCGACCTGCCGATGATCGATGCCGTCATCGTCGAGTGCGCCAACGGCAATCATCCCTTCGGCGTGCGCGGTGTCGGCGAGACGCCGATCATTCCGCCGATGGCGGCGATCGCCAACGCGGTGGAGAACGCGACGGGCATCCGCATGGCCGACCTGCCGATGTCGCCGCCGCGCATGCGGGCGGCGCTGGACGCCAACGGCAGCGCCGGCGACGACTGAGCGCGATACCGCTATGCCCCGCGTGATCCTGCCGACCGACCTGGCGCGGCGCTTCTGCGGGGGAGAGACCACGTTCGAGCTGGACGCACACACCGTGCGCCAGCTCGTTCGTGCGCTCGAGGCTTCGCATCCCGGGATCGGCCGGGAAATCGAAGAGACCATGGCCATGGCGATCGACGGGGAGATCCACCAGGACCCCTATCTCGAGGAACTGCGGCCCGACAGCGAGGTCTTCGTCCTGCCCAAGATCGGCGGCGGCTGAACCGCCCCGGCGGGAGGTCTCAGCCCGTCCGGGCGATGGCCGGGGCGGCGGCGGTGCGCGTCTCCACGCCGAGGGCAAGCTCGCGCCACGGCAGGATCTCGCCGGCAACGCCTTCGAGCGCGCCGGCCAGCAACGGTTTCACCATCACCCGGTCGGGTTCGTCCGCCATCCGGATCCCCGAGGCGGCGGCCGGTTCGAAGCCGAAGGCGCCGTAATAGCCGGCGTCGCCCACCAGCAGCACCAGTCCATGACCGGCCGCGGCGGCAAGCGCCAGCGTCTCGCGCACCAGCGCCCGGCCGATGCCCTTGCCCTTCAGCACGGGGTCCGCGGCCACCGGTCCCAGCAGCAGGGCCGGCGTGTCCTCCACGATCACCGGCCAGTAGCGGATCGTGCCGACCAGCCGGCCGTCATGGCGCACCACCCGGGACAGCTCGTCGAGCGGCCCCACCGCCTGGCGGTAGCGGTAGGACGTCTTGGCCTGGCGACCGGGACCGAAGGCCCGGTCGAGCAGGTCTTCGATGGCATCCTTGTCGTCGGGTTTTTCGTGATCGAGGCTGAACCGGAACATGGAACTCTCCGCGGGGGCCAGTCGGGGCCGGCCGGGAGAGCGCTGGGTGTCTCAGTCGGCCGGTAGGCGCCGTACCGGGGGTACGGCGACGACGGGGACAGGCGCGATGACGGCGCCTGCGGGCATCATTCGCGCTGCCGCGCGTGCCCGGTCCGCTCGTCGTCGCTGGCCCTGCGGGGCCGTCTGGAGTGCTCTCGACATGGCGGCCTGCTTACAGCCTTTTCCCGCCGCCGCCAAGCGCCGCGTCGCGGCGGCCGGCTTCCCAGTAGGGCGGATCGCCGAAACGTTCGGCCAGGAAGTCGACGAAGGCCCGGACCTTGAGCGGGGTCAGGCGGCGGTGCGGCCAGACCGCGTGGACCGCCGAGCCCTGCTGCAGCTCGCCGGGCAGCAGTTCGACCAGCCGGCCCTCGCCGAGCGCCTGCCAGACGATGAAGGTCGGCGAGACCAGGATGCCCATGCCGCCGATCGCCGCCTCGCGCAGCAGGTCGCCGTTGTTGCTGCGCAGCCGGGTCGCGAGGCTGACGCTGCGGCCGCCGGTGAAGGTGAGGCGGGTGCCGCGGTTCAGGGTGTAGTGCAGGCCGGGCAGGCCGGCGAGATCCTCCGGCTTCCCGGGCAGGCCGTGGGCGTCGAGGAACGCGGGCGCGGCGCAGATCACGTGGGTCGAGGGCGCCAGCCGGCGGGCGACCAGGGATGAATCCGGCAGCCGGCCGATGCGGATGGCGAGGTCGTAGCCTTCCTCCACCAGATCGACCAGGCGGTCGTTGAGGTCGATCTCCAGCTCGATGTCGGGATAGGCCGCGGCGAACCGGGGGATCAGCGGCGCCAGGTGGGCCGTGGCGAAGCTCATCGGCGCGTTCACCCGCAGCCGGCCGCGCGGGTTGGCCGCCAGGTCCATCGCCGCCTGTTCGGCTTCCTGCGCCGCCTGCACCACGGCGGCGGCGCGGCTGTAGAAGGCCTCGCCGGCCTCGGTCAGCGACAGCCGGCGGGTGGTCCGGTTCAGCAGCCGGCTGCCCAGCCGCTCCTCCAGCCGGGCGATCTTTTTCGAGACCGCCGACTTCGACAGGCCGAGACGGGCCGTGGCCGCGGAGAAGCCGTTGGCGTCCACGACCTCGACGAAGGTGGCGATTTCCGAGAGGCGTTCGGCATCCATGCCGGTGATTCTAATTGTTTCTCAGTGGAAACAAAATGATGAACCCGCCGCGCCTAATCTCCGGCCCGGCAGCGCCCACATGGCAGTCATGCCGGGCCGCGGGCCCGTTCCGAAACAGACGAATGCGGGCCAGGGAGCCAGTCGCCATGAGCAATATCCTCGTTCTCTATTATTCCACCCACGGCCATGTCGAGCAGATGGCCGAGGCCGTCGCGGAAGGCGCGCGCGCCGTCGCCGGCGCGAGCGTCGACGTGAAGCGGGTGCCGGAACTGCTGCCCGACGATGTCGCCGCGCGGATCGGGGCCAAGCAGGACCAGGCCGCGCCGGTCGCCGCGCCGGAGGAACTCGAGAACTATGACGCCATCATCTTCGGCACCCCGACCCGCTTCGGCATGATGGCCGCCGACGGCCGCTGCAAGACCTTCGACGCCCGCGCCGACGGATTTGTTCAGGGCGAGGGCGCCGGTATCGTGGTTCTGAAGCGTCTCGACGAC
>JBGTSP010000418.1:0-2827 GCA_041940205.1 Alphaproteobacteria bacterium | reverse complement strand
TGGTCGGCCGCAACGGGTCGGGCAAGTCGACCCTTCTGAAAATGGCAGCCGGTCTCGTCGAGCCAGACAGCGGTGAGCGCTTCCTGCATCCCGGCGCGACGGTGCGCTATCTCGACCAGGACCCGGACCTGTCGGCCTTTCCGACCGTGTTCGACTATGTCCGTGACGGGCTGGCGCCCGGCGATGACGAGCACCAGGCGCTCTACTATCTGAACGCGCTCGGCCTGACCGGCGACGAGACGACCGGCACGCTGTCGGGCGGCGAACGGCGGCGGGCCGCCCTGGCGCGGACGCTGGCTCCCGCACCGGATTTGCTCCTCCTCGACGAACCCACCAACCATCTCGACCTGCCGGCGATCGAATGGCTGGAGCAGGAACTGGCGGCGCTGCCCTCGGCGCTGGTCCTGATCAGCCACGACCGCCGTTTCCTCGAAACCCTGTCGCAGGCGACGGTCTGGCTCGACCGTGGACGCACCCGACGGCTGGAGCGCTCGTTCGCGCATTTCGAGGCCTGGCGCGACGAGGTGCTGGATGCCGAGCAGAGCGAACGCCGCCGGCTGGACCAGAAGATCGCCGCCGAGATGCACTGGCTGCGCCGCGGTGTGACCGCCCGGCGCAAGCGCAACATGGGTCGGCTTCGGGCGCTCGAGGACCTGCGCGGCGAGAAGCGGGCCCAGCGCAAGCAGACCGGCACGGTCCGGATGACCACCAGCGAAGGCGAGGTTTCCGGCCGGAAGGTGATCGATGCCCGGGCGATCGCGAAACGGTTCGGCGAGCGCGCGATCGTGCGGGACGTGAGCCTGCGGGTGCTGCGTGGCGACCGGATCGGCATCGTCGGTCCGAACGGCGCCGGCAAGACCACCCTGCTGAAACTGCTGACGGGCGAACTGGCGCCCGACGACGGACGGGTGAAGCTGGGCACGACGCTGCAGATCGCGCGGATCGACCAGGGCCGCGACCTGCTGAAGTCCGACATCTCGCTGCAGGCGGTACTGACCGGCGGCGACAGCGACATGGTCGCGGTCAATGGCGAGAAGAAGCATGTCATCAGCTACATGAAGGATTTCCTGTTCACGCCGGAACAGGCCGGCACTCCGGTCTCGGCGCTGTCGGGCGGGGAACGCGGCCGGCTGATGCTGGCCCGCGCCCTGGCGCAGCCCTCGAACCTGTTGATCCTGGACGAACCGACCAACGATCTCGACCTCGAGACCCTGGACCTGCTGCAGGAGGTGCTGGCGGACTATCCGGGCACCGTCCTGCTGGTCAGCCACGACCGCGACTTTCTCGACCGGGTCGTGACCTCGGTCGTGCATGCCGAGGGGGACGGCCGCTGGGTCGAATATGCCGGCGGCTATTCCGACATGCTGGCCCAGCGTCGACAGGGCGCCGCCGGGCCAGACGATTCCGGGCGGACCGCCGGCAAGACGAGAAAGTCCGTCGAATCGCGATCGTCCCGGCCGGCGACGGGCAGCAGGCCCGCGAAGCTTTCGTTCAAGGACAAGCACGCGCTTGCAACCCTGCCCGAGACCATCGCCAGTCTTGAAGCGCGGGTCGCGGAACTGCAGGCGCAGTTGGCGGATCCGGCCTTCTACGGACGCGATCCGGAGGGGTTCGCGCGGGCCGGCGAGGACCTGGCGAAGGCGAGCCGGGAGCTCGAGGCCGCCGAAGAGGAATGGCTTCGCCTGGAGATCCTGCGCGACGAACTGGAACAGGCCTGACCGTCGCCCCCTCCGCGGTCTTCGTGCCATAAGAGGCGCAGCGCCGGCCTGCCGGGATCAGAAAGGGACGAAGACATGCGCACGCAAGTCGCGATCATCGGTTCGGGACCGTCCGGCCTGCTGCTGGGACAGCTTCTCAACAATGCCGGCATCGACAATGTCATCCTGGAGCGGGTGAGCCGGGACTATGTCCTGGGCCGGATCCGGGCCGGCGTGCTGGAGGAGGGGACGGCCGGCATGATCGACGCGGCGGGCTGCGGCGCGCGCATGCGCCGGGAAGGCCTGCCGCACGACGGCATCGCGCTTGCCTTCGACGGCAAGAGCCATCGCCTCGACCTGCATGCGCTGAGCGGCGGCAAGCGGGTTCTGGTCTACGGACAGACCGAGGTGACGCTGGACCTGATGGAGGCCCGCGACGCGACCGGAGGAATCTGCCACTACGAGGCCGCCAACGTGGAGCCGCACGATTTCGACGGCGACCGCCCGTGGGTGAGTTTCGAGAAGGACGGAACCACCCACCGCCTCGATTGCGACTTCATTGCCGGTTGCGACGGCTATCACGGCATCAGCCGGCAGTCGGTGCCCCCGGACGCGCTGACCACCTTCGAGCGCGCCTATCCCTTCGGCTGGCTGGGTCTGCTCGCGGACGTGCCGCCGGTCGACGAGGAACTGATCTACGCCAACCATCCCCGCGGGTTCGCGCTCTGCTCGATGCGTTCGCGGACCCGCAGCCGCTACTACGTGCAGTGCTCGCTCGAGGACAGGGTGGAAGGCTGGAGCGACGATGCCTTCTGGGACGAACTGCGCAGGCGCCTGCCGGCCGAGGCGGCGGACGCCGTCACCACCGGCCCGTCGATCGAGAAGTCGATCGCTCCCTTGCGCTCCTTCGTTGCCGAGCCGATGCGTTTCGGACGGCTGTTCCTGGTCGGCGACGCGGCACATATCGTGCCGCCGACGGGGGCAAAGGGCCTGAACCTGGCGGCCAGCGACGTGCACTACCTGTTCGAGGCGCTTCGCGAGCATTTCGGAGAATCATCGTCGGCCGGCATCGAGGCCTATTCGACCCGGGCGCTGTCGCGGGTCTGGAAGGCCGTGCGCTTCTCCTGGTG
>JBGTSP010000417.1:0-2831 GCA_041940205.1 Alphaproteobacteria bacterium | reverse complement strand
GACCGAACAGCTCGCTCTCCAGCAGGTTGTCGGGGATGGCGGCGCAGTTGATCGAGATGAAGGGGGCGTCGGCGCGCCGGCTCTTGCGGTGCACGTAGCGGGCCATCACTTCCTTGCCGGTGCCGGATTCACCGGTGATCAGGATGCTCGCCTCGCTGGGCGCGACCTGGTCGGCCAGCAGCACGACCCGGCGCATCGCCTCGTCGCGCACGATCATCGGATGATCGTCGTCGGCGACCGCCTCCAGGACGGCGGCGATCATCTCCGGCTCGGGCGGCAGCGGCACATATTCGCGCGCGCCCGCCCGGATCGCGTCGGCCGCGGTGGTGGCATCGATCTTGACGCCGCAGGCGACCACCGGGACGGAGAAGCGCTCGGCCTTCAGCGAGGTGATGAAGGCGCGGATGTCCTCGACCGCGTCCATCATCACCAGGTCCGCGCCCTTGCCGGCGCGCAGGTGCTGCAGGCCGATCTCGGGCGAGGCGGCGTGCGCCACCTTGGCGCCGTGGTCCATGGCGATCTTGGTGGCGATCGCCGCCTGGTTGCCCAGTTGTCCGATGATCAACAAACGCATCGAAAAATTTCCTTCCCCGGTCTCAGTCGTAGAACTGCACACGCTGCGCCGGCGGCAGCACGGTGTTCAGCATCATTTCCAGCCGCCGCGGATTCTCCTGGCGGCTGATCGAAGCGGCGCCCAGCAGGTAGAGGTGGCGGACCATCGCCTCCTCGCCCGAGTTGCGCTCCAGCTTGCTGGCGAGCGGCGCGAAGACCATGTTGGCCAGGATCGCGCCGTAGAAGGTGGTGAGCAGGGCGACGGCCATCGACGGGCCGATGGTCGAGGGGTCGTCCAGCGTGCCCAGCATCTGCACGAGGCCGACCAGGGTGCCGATCAGGCCCATCGCCGGCGCCACCTCGGCGGCCTTGCGGAAGACCCCCGCGCTGCGGCTGTGCCGGGCGTTCATCGCCGCGGTCTCGCGATTGAGGATGCGTTCCAGCTCCTCGCCCGGTGTCCCGTCGACCACCAGGGTGAGCGCCTGGCGCAGGAAGGGCTGGCCGGCCAGCCGGTCGATCGCGCGATCGAGGGCGAGCACGCCGTTGTCGCGCGCCTCCTCGGCGATCTCCAGCATCTGCGTGGCGACCCGGGCGGGATCGGGAATACGGGTGCGGAAGGCCTCGAAGGCGACGAGCTGGGCGCGGATCACCTCGCCGATGCTGAAGCAGATCATGGTGGCGAAGAAGGTGCCGCCGATCACGATCAGCACCGCGGGTCCATCGAAGAAGGCTTCGGGATGCCCGCCCAGCAGGATCGCGGCCGCCACCAGCGCGAAGGCGCCGAGCAGGCCGATCAGGGTCGCCAGATCCATCGCCGGCTACCCCGCCGTGCTTTCGTGCTTGATGATCTCGGTCATGGTGATGCCGAGGCGCTCCTCGACGACCACGACCTCGCCGCGGGCGACCAGGCGGTTGTTGACATAGATGTCGAACGCCTCGCCCACCTTGCGGTCCAGCTCGATCACCGTGCCCTTGCCCAGTTTCAGCAACTGGGCGACCTGGATGCGGGACTTGCCGAGCACGGCGGAGACGTGCACCGGGATGTCGTAGACCGCACCGAGGCGGCCGGAGGGACGTTCGGCCTCGCCGGCTTCCCCGGCCTCGCCGTCTTCCCCTTCGGGCGCGTCGGCCTGGGCCGGAACGGCGTCCTGCGGCGCGTCGCCACCGCCGGCGGGCGGCGTCAGGTCCTCGAAGCCGACATCGTCGTCACTGGCCATCGTGTTCATCCTCATGTGCGCCGGTCTGGCGGCGGTTCGGGTTCTGGCAGTAGCGCTGGACGATCGCGTCCATGCTCGTGTTCAGGTGTTCGAGGCGCCGCTCGGCACCGCCGTCGGCCCATTCGATGCGGCAGTCGCCGGGCAGGATGTCGGGCTCGCCCAGCAGCACGACCTTGCCGCGAAAGCCGCTGCGCAGGCTGAGCTCGTCCAGCTTCTCGCGCAGCGGATCGACCAGGTTCTCGGCCGTGCGCACCACCACGTGCGGCTCGTTGGTCAGGTGCTGCAGGCTCTCGCGCACCGCGCCCTCGACTTCCGCCAGCGGCTCCCGGGAAATCAGTTCCCCGGCAAGCTTGCGGGCGATCGCCAGCGCGGCCTGAAGCGCGTCCTGGCGATGCCGCTCGACGGCGGTCTCGAAGCCGTCCTGCAGGCCGCCGATCCCGTCGGCGATTTGCTGCAGGGTCATGGCGATGGCGCGCTCGACATCCTTCGCCGCCTCGGCGCGGGCCTGGGCCTGGCCGTCGGCAAAGGCGGCCTGGCGGGCCTGGGCGAGCTGTTCGTCGCTGTAGGTTTCCGGCGTGTGCACTTCCGAGCGGTCGCGGCCGTGCTTGTCCGGCTCGAAGGCGCGCGCGAAGGGAAAGCGGGAGGGAGAGGACATTGCGGCCGCGCGCTCAGTAGATCAGTTCGTCGTCGGAAGAACCTTCCGACAGCATGATTTCGCCGCGATCGGCCAGGTCCTTGGCCATGTTCACGACCTCGAGCTGGGCCTCGTCGACGTCCTTGAGACGCACCGGGCCCATCGCCTCCATGTCCTCGCGCAGGATCTTGGCCGCGCGTTCGGACATGTTGGTGAAGAACAGGTCGCGCACCGAGTCCGAGGAGCCCTTCAGGGCGAGGCCGAGCTTGGCGTTGTCGACGCTGCGGATCAGCGTCTGCACGCCGCCGGGATCGAGCCGCACCAGGTCCTCGAAGGTGAACATGAGCGCGCGGATCTTCTCGGCCGAATCGCGGCTGCGCTCTTCCAGGCTGGAGATGAAGCGGGCCTCGGTGGCGCGGTCGAAATTG
>JBGTSP010000416.1:0-2842 GCA_041940205.1 Alphaproteobacteria bacterium | reverse complement strand
ATACCAGGCGCTAAAGAAATTCAGTGAAAATGCATCTCACGAGATGCAAACACCCCTCGCCATTGCGTCCGGAAAGCTGGATCTGCTGACCGATAGCGATCTCACCGAAGAACAATTTGCCCTGGTGACCTCGGCTCAGCAGTCTTTGAAACGGTTATCACAGCTCGGACAAAGTCTTTCGCTCCTCACGAAAATTGAGAACAAAGAGTTTAGCATCAGTGAAAAAACTGACCTGAGTGACATGGTGACGGAGAGCCTGGAGGACGGCGAGGGCGCCTTCATCGAGCGGGTGCGCGCCGCTATCGGCCCCGATATCCCGCTGATCGTCAGCCTCGACCTGCACGCCAACGTCACCGAGACGATGCTGGCGGCGAGCGACCTGCTGCTCGCCTACCGCACCTATCCGCATGTCGACATGGCGGAGACCGGCGCACGCTCGGCCGCCCTGCTGGAGCGCTTTCTCGACGAGGGCATGCGTCCGGCGAAGGCCCGGCGCGCCATTCCCTTCCTGATGCCGCTGACCGGCCAGTGCACCATGGCCGAGCCCATGGCGGGGGTCTATCGCGAGCTCGAACGCCTCGAGGCCGCCCTGCCGGGCGTCTGGAGCCTCTCCTTCACCCCGGGCTTTCCGCCGGCGGACATCCACGATTGCGGTCCGGTGGTGGTGGCCTACGGCAACGATCAGGCCGCCGCCGACGCCGCGGCCGATGCCCTGGCGGCGTACATCATCGAGCGCGAGAGCGGCTTCCAGGTGCCGATGCTGAGCCCGGCCGAGGCGGTGGGGAAGGCGATGGCCTCGAACGCCCACAAGCCCTTCGTGCTGGCCGACGTGCAGGACAATTCCGGCGCGGGCGCCACCTCGGACACCACCGGCCTGCTGCGCGAGCTGATCGCCCGCGGCGCGGATGCCGCCGTGGTTGCGATCCTGACCGACCGGGAAGCCGCCGAGGCCGCGCATGCGGCGGGCGAGGGGGCCGAGGTCACGCTGACCCTGGGCGGCAAGCTGTTCACCCAGGGCGACCCGCCGCTGACCGAACGCTTCCGGGTCGAGCGGCTTTCACAGGGCGAGTTCCTGTGCACCGGGCCGTTCTACGGCGGCAACCGCGCGAAGCTCGGGCCGACGGCGCTGCTTGCGAAGGGCGGGGTCCGCGTGATCGTCTCGGCCGGCCGGATGCAGGCCGCCGACAAGGAGATCTTCCGCCATCTGGGCGTAGAGCCCGCGGAACAGAAGATCCTGGGCCTGAAGAGTTCGGTGCATTTCCGCGCCGACTTCACCGACATCGCCGAGGAGATCCTGGTGGTCGAGGCGCCCGGCGCCTTCGTCGACCGGCCGGACCGGTTGCCCTACCGCAACCTGCGCGAGGGCGTGCGGCTGACGCCGGGCGGCCGGGAATACCGGCGCAACATCGGCGAAACCTGACGGCGCGCGCCGGCCGCGCTCAGCCTTCTTCCAGTTCGCACCAGACCGGCGTGTGGTCCGACGGCCGCTCCCGGCCGCGCGGGCTCTTGTCGATGTCGCAGGCCTCCAGCCGGTCGGCGGCCTGCGGGCTCAGCAGCAGGTGGTCGATGCGCACGCCGTTGTCCTTCTGCCAGGCGCCACCGGTGTAATCCCAGTAGCTGTAGGCGATGCGCTGGGGATGCAGCGCCCGGAAGGCGTCGGTCAGACCCAGGTGGAGCATCTGCCGGAAGCGGTTGCGGCTCTCGGGCTGGCAGAGCGCGTCGTCGGCGAAGCCCGGCGGGTCGTAGCAGTCCATGTCGAGCGGACAGACATTGTAGTCCCCGCCAAGGACGAGGGCCTCCTCGTGCTGCAGCAGCGACGATGCGTGCGTCACCAGGCGGTCCATCCAGGCAAGCTTGTAGGGAAACTTCTCGGTGCCCAGCGGATTGCCGTTCGGCAGGTAGATCGAGGCTACCCGCACGGTGTCGACGACCGCCTCGATGTAGCGCGCCTGTTCGTCGCTGTCGTCGCCCGGCAGGCCGCGGCGGACATCCTCGATCGGTCGTTTCGAGAGGATGGCGACGCCGTTGTAGGTCTTCTGGCCGTGGGTCTCGACATTGTAGCCGAGATCCTCGATCGCCTCGCGCGGGAAGGCCTCGTCGACCACCTTCAGTTCCTGCAGCAGCACGACATCGGGAGCGGCCTCGGCCAGCCATTCGGTTACCCGGGGCAGGCGGGCCTTGATCGAGTTCACGTTCCAGGTGGCGATACGCATGCGCCGCATCTTTCACGGCTCGCGCGCAAACACAAGCGACCGCATCGGGCGGCGCGCCGGGCGGTGTTCAGGGGGCGGGAGTCAGATCGAGAAGGAGGTGCCGCAGCCGCAGGACGAGGCCGCGTTGGGATTGTTGATGCGGAAGGCGGCCGCCATCAGGTCCTCGGTGAAATCCAGTTCGGCGCCACGCAGCAGTTCCATCGACATCGAATCGACCAGCACGACCGCGCCGTCGCGCTCGATCACCGTGTCGTCCTCGTTCACCGCCGTCTCGAAGTCGAAGGCGTACTGGAAACCCGAACAGCCGCCGCCGTTGACGGCGACGCGCAGCTTGGTGTCGGCCGCTTCCTGCGCGATCAGGGCGCGGATGCGGCGGGCGGCGGCATCGGTCACGGAAAAGCCGGCAGTGTCGGTCAGGGGCGCGTTCATGGCATGTCGTCGGATGTGGGTTTCCCTGTATATGTGGGCCCGCAGAAGCATTTGTCAAACCGCCCACGGGTCAGGAATCGAACCATGCGCGACGGGCACGGACTGGCGCCCTACGCCACGCATCCCGGACAGACCCGCGGCCGCCTGCATGACGAGCCGCCCAGTCCCTCGCGCAGCGTGTTCCAGCGCGATCGCGACCG
>JBGTSP010000415.1:0-2858 GCA_041940205.1 Alphaproteobacteria bacterium | reverse complement strand
CGATGTGTCGTAATCGGTCGAAACCGTTTCGGGATTGCAGTTGACCATGATCGTTTCAAAATCGGCGTCGCGCAGAGCCCGGCACCTCGGAGATCCGGCGCATGCTGATCGGCCGCGAGCTGTTCCAGGAAACCGCCTGAGCGCGCCGGACGGGCCCGAACCGAACGACAGGACGACCGCCATGCTGTTGAACGAAGACCAGGTGATGATCCGCGACATGGCGCGCGAGTTCGCGCGCCGCGAGCTGCAGCCCCACGCCGCCGACTGGGACCGCGAGGGCGCGATCCCGCGCGAGATCTTCACCCGCATGGGCGAACTCGGCCTGATGGGGGTCTGCGTCGACGAGGCCTGGGGCGGGGCGGATGCGGACTATGTCTCCTACGCCCTGGCGCTGGAGGAGATCGCCGCCGGCGACGGCGCCTGCTCGACGGTGATGAGCGTCAACAACGCCCCGGTCTGCGCCGCCATCGAGCGCTACGGCAGCGCGGAGCAGAAGCGCACGATCCTGCCGCCGCTGGCCCGGGGCGAGGAGATCGGCGCCTTCCTGCTGAGCGAACCGCAGGCCGGGTCGGACGCCTCCAACCTGCGCACACGGGCGCGCCGCGACGGCGCGGACTGGGTGATCGACGGCATGAAGCAGTTCATCACCTCCGGCGAGATCGCCAGTGTGGCGCTGATCTTCGCCGTCACCGATCCCGAGGCCGGTTCGCGCGGAATCTCCTGCTTCGTCACCCGCACCGACGCGGCGGGCTACCGGATCGCGGCGAAGGAACGCAAGCTGGGTCAGCGCGGCTCGGACACCTGCCAGATCGCGCTGGAGGGCCTGCGCCTGCCGGAGGACGCCCTGCTGGGCGCGCCCGGCGAGGGCTATCGCATCGCCCTGGCGAACCTGTCGACCGGCCGCATCGGCATCGCCGCCCAGGCCACCGGGATGGCCCGCGCCGCCTACGAGGCCGCGCTCGCCTATGCCGGCGAGCGCGAGGCCTTCGGCAAGCCGATCATCGGCCATCAGGCGGTCTCCTTCCGGCTGGCGGAGATGGCGACGCGCATCGAGGTGGCGCGGCAGATGACCCTGCACGCAGCCGCCCTGCAGGACGCCGGGCAGGCCAATATCAAGGAGGCTTCTATGGCCAAGCTGTTCGCCTCCGAGATGGCCGAACAGGTCTGCTCGGATGCCATCCAGGTGCATGGCGGCTATGGTTATCTCAGCGACTTTCCGGTGGAACGGATTTATCGTGACGTGCGAGTCTGCCAGATCTACGAGGGGACGAGCGACGTGCAGAAGATCGTGATCGGCCGCGAAATCGCGGCCGGCAGGTAGGAGGGCGCCATGTCTGCGGGCTTGGTCATGCTGGTCGAGGACGATCCGACCCTGAGCATGCTGTACAAGAATCTGCTGGAAAAGAACGAGTTCCAGGTGCTGACGGCGGGCGACGGCCAGCAGGCGCTGGACCTGCTCGGCGAGGGGCATCGCCCGCACCTGCTGATCATGGACGTGATGATGCCGGTGATGGACGGGATCGAGGCCTGCAAGCAGGCCCGGCCGATCATCGGCAGCGACGTGCCGATCCTGTTCCTGACCGCGCTCGACGACATGGAAACCCTGCGCGAATGCATCGTCGCCGGCGGCGACGACTTCGTGGTCAAGAACGGCGCGCCCGACCTGTTTCTCGACCGCGCCCGGCACTGGGCGGCGGCGGGCCACGAGGCGCTGGGCGGACGCTCGGCGAGGAACGTCGCGGCGGCCAATGACGATGTCGACACCATCGCCGAGGATCTCGCCAAGGTCGCCCGCATGGTGCTGGCCGCGCAGCAGGTCGCTGGCGGCGAATTCGGCGAGTCGGTGGAACAGAAGATCGCCCTGATGGGCTATTGCGCCGGCGCGGTCGACGAGATCGGCAGCGGCAACCTGGAAATCAAGATGGCCTTCCAGAACAGCCTGCGCACGGTGGTCACGGATACCGGCGTGCTGAGCGAGGGCGACATGGAGAACCTGCTGGATTCCTGGGAGGAACTCGCCCACCAGAGCAGCTTCATGGCGGCGTTCGATGCCGGACGGCGCGATTGTCTGGCCGGCCGGGAAGCCGGCGGCGAATTCGTGCCCGGCGGCCTGAAGGGGCTCAACCTGGCGGCCTGACGCCGCCGTCCTAGGGGCGGCGCGGGCGCCGCCACAATCCGCCCGGACGGCGGCGCGGGCGCCGCCATAATCCGCCCGGGCGGCGTCGCGCACGCCGCCACAGACCGCGTTGCGCCCCTGCCGGGGGCGGGGTATCAGGACAGCCATGCCCGTCATCGCCTCCAAGATCAATCCGCGCAGCGAGGCGTTCCAGGCCAACCGGGACCGCATGCGGGACCTGCTGGAACGGCTGCAGAGCCTCATCGACCATGTCCGCGAAGGCGGCGGCGAACGCGCCCGCGAACGCCACGTGGCGCGCGGCAAGCTGCTGCCGCGCGAACGCATCCGCACCCTGCTGGATCCGGGTTCGCCCTTTCTCGAACTCTCCCAGCTCGCCGCGCACGAGGTCTACGAGGAGGACATTCCCGCCGCAGGGGTGATCACGGGCATCGGCCGGATCGAGGGCCGGGAATGCGTGATCGTCTGCAACGATGCGACGATCAAGGGTGGCACTTATTATCCGATCACCGTGAAAAAGCATCTGCGTGCCCAACAAATCGCACTCGAAAATAACTTGCCCTGCATCTATCTAGTGGATAGCGGCGGGGCATTCCTGCCCATGCAAGACGAAGTATTCCCCGATGTCGATGACTTTGGACGCATCTTCTACAATCAAGCGACCATGAGCGCGGCTGGCATCCCCCAAATTGCAGCAGTCATGGGAAGCTGTACAGCAGGTGGC
>JBGTSP010000414.1:0-2877 GCA_041940205.1 Alphaproteobacteria bacterium | reverse complement strand
CTTGCCCTCGAGGCGCTCGAAGAGGGTGAAGGCGTCGGCCGTCGCACCGGCGAAGCCGGCGATGACCTCGCCCTTGCCCAGGCGGCGCACCTTGCGGGCGTTGGACTTGATGACCGTCTGGCCCAGGCTGACCTGGCCGTCGCCGACGACCACGACCTGGCCGTTCTTGCGCACGCTCAGGATCGTGGTGCCGTGCCAGGGGTCGCTCGGCGTCTGGTTCACGAAATCATCGCTCCCGGAAGGGCCGCCCGGAAGGCGGACGGCGCTGGACCCCCCATGTAAGCCCCTCACCGGACGGGTCAAGGCCCGCGCGGACCGCCCCGGGCAGTGGCCTTGACGCGGTTCCCTTGCTATATCGCCGGCGCCCTCCGGGCCCGCAGCGGCGGGCATCGGCGTCGGGCGGATCTCGGAGGGGGCCATGCGCACCGCCAGCGTGGAACGAAAGACCAAGGAAACCGAGGTGAGCGTGACGCTCGACCTGGACGGCACGGGAATCTACGACAACCAGACCGGCATCGGTTTTCTCGACCACATGCTGGACCAGCTCTCGCGCCATTCCCTGATCGACCTCACGGTGCGGGCCAAGGGCGACCTGCATATCGACTTCCATCACACCACCGAGGATACCGGCATCGTCGTCGGCGAGGCGGTGGCCCAGGCGCTGGGCGACCTGAAGGGCATCCGCCGGTACGGTTCCGCCCTGATCCCGATGGACGAGACCCTTTCGCGGGTGGCGCTCGACGTCTCGCGCCGGCCCTATCTGGTCTGGCGGGTGGCCTTCTCGGCGCCGAAACTGGGCGACATGGATACCGAGCTGTTCAAGGAATGGTTCCAGGCCTTCGCCCAGGCCGCGGGCATCACCCTGCATGTCGAGAATCTCTACGGCACCAACAACCACCACATCATCGAGAGCTGCTTCAAGGCCCTGGCCCGGGCGTTGCGGGAGGCCATCGAGATCGACCCGCGCCGGGCGGATGCCGTGCCCTCGACCAAGGGCACCCTCGGCCAGTCGCTCTGATGCCGGTCTACACGGTGCACCAGCGACCCGGCGATCCGGCCGGACCGGAACTGCTGCGCGAGGGATTCGCCGGCTGGGCGGCGCTCCTGCCGCCGCTGTGGTTCCTGCGCTACGGCCTGTGGCCGGCGCTGGCGGTCTATTGCCTGGTGGCGGCCGCGCTGGTGGCGCTGCTCGCGCCGGGCGATCCGTTGCTGCCCGCGGGATTCGTCCTGCTGCACTTTGTCTGCGGCCTGGCCGGCCGCGACCTGCGGCGCTGGCAGCTCGGGCGACGCGGCAGCCCGACGATCGCGGTGATCGAGGCGAGCGGCGACGACGCCGCCTTCGCGCGGATCGCCGGCGCGCCGGACTATGCAGGCTGGCGGGCGGCGGCCCGACCGCTGCCGGGGACGGGCTGGTCGCCCTGGACGCCGGGAGGCGACGGGACGTGAAGCTGGTTCTTGTCGACTACGGTTCGGGTAACCTGCGCTCGGCCGCCAAGGCCTTCGAGCGGGCGGGCCGCGATCACGATCTCGGGCTCGACGTCCGGGTCAGCGCCGATCCCGACGCGGTCGCCGCGGCGGACCGGGTGGTGCTGCCGGGCGTCGGCGCCTTCGCCGACTGCCGGCGCGGCCTTGCCGCGATCGACGGCATGGAGCAGGCGATCGAGGAGGCGGTGCACCGGCGGGGCCGGCCGTTCATGGGGATCTGCGTCGGCATGCAGCTGCTGGCCGAGCGCGGCCTCGAACACGGCGTCTGCGAGGGCCTGGGCTGGATTCCCGGCGAGGTCACGGCGCTGGCCCCGGACGACGGGACGCTGAAGATTCCGCACATGGGCTGGAACCGGCTGCTGCTGCCGCCGGATCCGCACCCGGTCTTTGCCGATGTGGCGGACGGCACCTATGTCTATTTCGTGCACTCCTACTGGTTCCGGACCGATGCCGACTGCGTGGCGGCGGAAAGCGACTATGGCGGCCGCTTCACGGCCGCCGTGGCCCGCGACAACCTGTTCGGTACCCAGTTCCATCCCGAGAACAGCCAGACGGCCGGTCTGAACCTGATCGCCGGCTTCCTGCGCTGGTCGCCCTGAACCGCCGCCGGACGCGAATGATGAACCTGTACCCCGCGATCGATCTCAAGGACGGCGCCTGCGTGCGCCTGCTGCGCGGCGACATGGCCGCCGCCACCGTGTTCAACGACGACCCCGCCGCCCAGGCCCGCGCCTTTGCCGACGCGGGCTGCCGCTGGCTGCATGTCGTCGATCTGAACGGCGCCATCGAGGGCCGGCCGGTGAACGCCGACGCGGTGGCCGCAATCCTGGACGCGGTGGACGTGCCGGTGCAGCTCGGCGGCGGCATCCGCAGTCCCGAACAGGCCGCCGACTGGCTCGAGCGCGGCGTCCGCCGCGTGGTGCTGGGCACCCTGGCGCTGCGCCAGCCGGAGGCGGCCGCGGCGCTTTGCGGACGCTTTCCCGGCCGGGTCGCCATCGGCATCGACGCCCGTGGCGGCAAGGTCGCCGTCGAGGGCTGGCGGGAACAGTCGAGCCTGGAGGTCGCGACGCTGGCGGCCCGCTTCGAGGGTGCCGGCGCCGCCGCGCTGATCCATACCGACATCGATCGCGACGGCGCCATGCAGGGCAGCAACGTCGCGGCGACGGTCGCCCTGGCGAAGGCGGTGAGCACGCCGGTGATCGCCTCGGGCGGGGTCACCGGGCTCGAGGACCTGCGGGCGCTCCGGGCCGAGGCGGCGGCCGGCATCGAGGGCGTGATCGTCGGCCGGGCGCTGTATGACGGGGCCTTCAGCCTCGCCGACGCCCTTGCGGCACTGCGCGAACCATGCTGACCAAGCGCATCATCCCCTGCCTCGACGTCAAGGACGGCCGG
>JBGTSP010000413.1:0-2883 GCA_041940205.1 Alphaproteobacteria bacterium | reverse complement strand
GAGGAGACCATCGCCGGCATCGTCGGCTGGGGCCGGACCACCGGCTGCATCGCCAGCCTGATCGCCGTCGACCTGTACGAGCCCGGCAAGGTCCGCCGCAACGTCCCGCTGGGCGGCGAGAAGCACACGGTGTTCCGCATCGGCGAACCGCACGGGCGGATCACGGGACGGGTGAGCGCGGTGGCCGACATGCTGCGCACCGCCGACAGCGCCAAGGCGACCGACAACCTGTGGGGCGAGCGCTGGTCGAAGCTGGCGGCCAACGCCATGCGCAACGGCCTGGCCGCGGCGACCGGACTGACCGGCAACCAGGGCGACCAGGACACCGGCCATCGCCGCTTCGCGATCCAGCTTGCCGGCGAGACCGTGCGGGTCGGCCGGGCGCATGGCATCGTCTTAGAGAAGGTCTACGGGCTGGAGCCCGACGATCTCGACGCCGCGGCCCGGGGCGAAGCCGCCGGCCTGAAGTCGGTCGAGGACAACCTGCTCGGCCGGCCGGTGGCCAGCAAGAGCCGGCACCTGCCGTCGATGGGACAGGACGTGCAGAAGGGGCGCCGCACCGAGATCGAGTACATCAACGGCTTCGTCGCCGCGAAAGGCGCCGAGGTCGGCATCCCGACACCGGCCAACGAGGCGATCACCGGCCTGGTGCAGGCCGTCAGCCGGGGCGAGGTGGCGATCGGTCCCGACGCCATTCGCGGCATCGTCGCCGAGGTCGTGGGCGAGGCCTGAAGGCTACGGCCGCGCTGTCGCCGCCGGACCCGTTCCGGGCCCGGCGGCGTCGCCGTGCCTACTCGGCGGCGTCGGCCATCCGTCCCCACTTCTTCTCGAGTTCCCAGATCTCCGGGAAGCCCATCAGTTCGTGCAGCGAGCCGTCCTGCCACATGGCCGCCTCCAGGCCCCGGGCGTCGCCGTTCTCGAGCAGGCCGGCATAGGCCCGGCGCAGCGCCTCGGCGGCGCAGGACAGGCCGACGCCGGGATAGATCGCGATGTTGAAGCCCCAGGCGGCAAGCGTTTCGGCCGCGATCATCGGCGAGCGGCCGCCGGGCACCATATTGGCGAGCAGCGGCGCGTCGATCTCCTGGCCGATGCGCTCGAACTCGTCCTCGCTCTCGGGCGACTCGACGAAGATCACATCGGCGCCGGCGTGGGCGAAGGCCTGGCCGCGCCGGATCGCCTCGTCGAGGCCGTGATCGGTGCGGGCGTCGGTGCGGGCGACGATCAGGGTGTCGGACGAACGCCGCGCCTCCACCGCCACCTCGATCTTCCGCAGCATGTCGTCCAGCGCGACCACGTGCCGGCCCGGCGTGTGACCGCACTTCTTGGGCATCTCCTGGTCTTCCATCTGGATCGCCTGCACCCCCGCGGCCTCGTAGCCGCGCACCGTGTGCCGCACGTTCAGCAGGCCGCCATAGCCGGTATCCGCGTCCGCGATCAGCGGCGTCGCGGTGCCACCGGCGATCTGGCCGGCGCGGCCGACCATGTCGGTATAGGTGGCGAGCCCGGCGTCGGGCAGGCCCAGATAGCTCGCGGTGGTGCCGTAGCCCGTCATGTAGAGCGCGTTGAAGCCCATGCGGTCGGCGATGCGCGCCGAGACCATTTCGAACACGCCGGGTGCGACGATGAAGGTGCCGGCTTCGATGAGCTGCCGGATCGTGGGTCTGGTCATGCCTGAGGTTCCTCCCGTCTGTTGCGGGAATTATTGACCGCCAAGGCGCCGGCTTGCCAGACTTCCCCGCAGGTTCGCCCGCCGCCCTTGCGCGCGAGCCAGCGAGGGAGGGACCGATGGGCGGACAGACTTTGTTCGACAAGGTGTGGGCCGAGCACGTCATCGCCGATCTGGGCGACGACACGGCGCTGCTGCATGTCGACCGGCTACTCATGCATGACCTCAGTGGTCTGCGTGGCCTGAAGGACCTGGAGGAGCGCAACCTTCCGGTGCGCAATCCCGAGCTCTGCTTCGGCGTGCCCGATCACGCGATCTCGACCGCGCCGGGCCGGCGGGACGATTCGATCGAGATCAGCGCCCGGCTGGTGCCGCCGATGCGCAAGCTGTTCGCCGAATACGGCATCCGCTTCTTCGATCTCGGCGAGGAAGGCCAGGGCATCGTCCACGTGATCGGGCCGGAACAGGGCATCGTGCTGCCCGGCCTGCTGCTGGTCTGCGGCGACAGCCACACCTGCACCCAGGGGGCGGTCGGCGCGCTCAGCTTCGGCATCGGCTCGACCGAGCTCACCCACGTGCTGGCGACGCAGACGCTGGAGCAGAAGAAGCCGAAGCGCCAGCGGGTCCGGTTCGAGGGGCGCATGCAGAAGGGGGTGACGCCGAAGGACCTGATCCTGCACCTGATCGGCCAGATCAGCGCCGCCGGCGGCGACGGCTACGCGATGGAATATGCCGGCTCGGCGATCCGTTCCCTGGACATGGAAGGCCGGCTGACGGTCTGCAATCTCAGCATCGAGCTGGGCGCCAAGGTCGGCATGGTCGCGCCGGACGACACCACCATCGACTATTTCGCCGACCGCCCCTACGCCCCGAAGGGCGCGTTGTGGGAGCAGGCGGTGGCGCACTGGCGCACCCTGCCGAGCGACGAGGATGCGGTCTTCGACGCCGAGGTGAGCGTCGACGTCGATGCGATCGAGCCGCAGATCACCTGGGGCACCAGCCCGATGGACGTGATCAATGTCGGCGCGGCGGTGCCGGATCCGGCTTCCGCCGGCGACGCGTCGCGGCAGGCGGCGATGGCCGGCGCGCTCGACTATATGGGGCTCGAGCCGGGCCGGCCGATCGCCGGCACGATCTCGCCCTTTGCGCTGCGGGCGCTGTTCTGGCTGGCGCTCGGCGGCCTGCTGGGTGGCGCGGCGGCGGCCGGCTACGCGCCG
>JBGTSP010000412.1:0-2921 GCA_041940205.1 Alphaproteobacteria bacterium | reverse complement strand
ACCAACGGCATCCAGGCGATGGACCTGGTGATGCGTAAGCTGCCGCTGGCCGGCGGCGCGGTGGTGCGCGGCCTGATCGCCGAGATGCGCGGCCTCGATGCCGATCTGAAGACCGCGGGCCTGGCCTCCATCGCCACCGCGCTCGCCGCCGCCGTCGACACGCTGGAGCGTGCGAGCGAGGCGATGTTCGCGCAACTGCAGGAAAACGCGAACGCCGCCGCGGCCGGCGCGCAGCCCTATCTCAGGCTGTTCGGCCTGACGCTGGGCGGCTACCTGCTGGCCCGCGGCGCCGTCGCCGCGGCCGCGCGGCTGGCCACGGGTGCGGGCGAGCAGAAGGACTTCCTCGAGGACAAGCTCGCCACCGCCCGCTTCTACGCCCACCAGCTGCTGCCGCAGGTGCACGGCCTGGCCCCGGCGGCGGGCGCCGGCGAAGCGGAGCTCTACGCCATCCCGCCCGAGCGCCTGTCGGCCTGAGGCGGGTGGCGCGCGCCGCACGCCGCGCGCCGCACGCTATCTTTCAGACGATCTCGATGTGGCGGGCGAGCGGCAGTTCCCGCAGACGCCGGCCCGTGGCGGCGAAGATGGCGTTGCCGAGCGCCGGGCCGGCCGGCGGCAGGCCGGGCTCGCCGACGCCGGTGGGCGGCGCCTCGCTCGGGGCGATATGCACTTCGATCGCCGGCGCGACGTCCATCCGCAGCATCGGGTAATCGTCGAAATTGCCCTGCTCGACGGCGCCGTCCTTCAGCGTGATCTCGCCGTAGAGCGCGGCGGCCAGGCCGTAGAGGATGCCGCTTTCCATCTGGGCGCGGACGATGTCGGGGGTGATGACCCGTCCGCAATCGAGCGCGCAGGTCACCCGGTGCAGGCGCACCGCGTCGCCCTCCAGCGAGATCTCCATCACCTGGGCGACGGCGGTCTCGAAGGAATTGTGCGCGGCGATGCCGAGAAAACGGCCGGGCGCCGGGCGACCCCAGCCCGCCTGTTCCGCCGCAAGGCGGATGACCCGCCGCATCCGGGGATCGTGGCGATTGTGCGCCAGCCGGAATTCCACGGGATCGCGGCCGGCCTCGTGCGCCAGCTCGTCGATGAAACTCTCGGCGAAGAAGGCGTTGCAGGAATGGCCGACCGAACGCCAGTAGCCGATCGGCAGGCCGGCATCGACGGTGACGTGCCGTACCTCCTGGTGCGGCGCGTCGTAGTCGCCGAACAGGCCGTGCACGCTGGCCCCGTTTACCATCACGTTGCGGAAGAACCAGTGGCCCTGCCGGCTGGCCCAGTCGGCAAGCGGGAAGGGCAGGAATTCCGGCAGGGCGTATTCCATCAGGTCGTCGCCGAAATGCGCCGCCACGTTGGGGCCGACCCGCTTCGCCGACCAGGTTTCCAGCGCGCCCTGTTCGCTGAGGCCGGCTTCCATCCGGACGAGCGAGACCGGCCGGTAGCGGTCGTGGCGCATGTCGTCCTCGCGGCTCCAGACAAGCTGCACGGCGAGGCCGCTGGCTTTGGCGATGGCCGTCGCCTCGGCCACGTTCTCGCTCGTCACCCGGCGGCCGAAGCCGCCACCGAGGAAGGTTGGATGCAGGGTGACGCTGGCCCGCGGCAGGCCCGCATGCCGGGCGGCCGCGCCGACCGCACCCGCCGGCGCCTGGCTGCCGACCCAGACCTCGCAGGTCCCGCCGTCGAGGCGGACGGTGCAGTTGATCGGCTCCATCGTGGCGTGCGCCAGGTAGGGCGCCCAGTAGGTGGCGGCATGGCGCCGGGCGCTGCGCTCCAGCGCGGCCGCGCCGTCGCCGCGGGCGTGCGCCTCCAGGCCGTCTTCGGCCAGCGCCTGTTCCATGCGGGCGCGCAGCGCCGGCGAGGAGATCCGCGCGAGTTCCGGCAGGTCCCATTCGATCTCCAGCCGGTCCGCCGCCTGCCGGGCCTGCCACAGGCTGTCGGCGACCACCGCTACGCCGTTGAAGATGGTGACCACCTTGCGCACCCCCGGCATCGCGCGGGCGGCGGAGTCGTCGAGGGCGGCGACACGGCCGCCCGCCACCGGACAGCGCCGCAGCACGGCCCGGTGCAGGCCGGGAAAGTCGACATCGAGGCCGAATTCCGCCGCGCCGGTGACCTTCTCCCAGGCATCGAGGCGGGGGCGGTCCCGGCCGATCAGCCGGAAGCGGTCGGGGGATTTCAGCGGCGTATCACGGGGCAGCGGGCGCCGGGCCGCGGTTTCGACGAAACGGCCGTAGGACCAGCGCCGGTCGCCCTGGATCACCATGCCGTCGGCCAGTTTGAGGGTGTCCGGCGCGGTGGCGAGGTCCTCGGCGGCGGCACGCCGGATCGCCTCGCGCATGTTGGCGCCGACCTGCCTCAGCGGTTCGTAGTGCCGGTTGATGCTGGTGCTGCCGCCGGTGATCTGCACGATCGAGCCCGGCAGGTTGTAGGCCTCGTGCAGGGGCGCGTGGTGCACCCGGATGCTCTCCGGCGTGACCTCGAGTTCCTCCGCCACCAGCACCGTCAGGCCCTCGTACACCCCCTGGCCCATCTCGGCCCGCGGCAGCACGAAATGCACCTCGCCCTCGGGCGTGATCTGCACCAGGGCGTCGGCGCTGAAACCACCGCGTTTCGCCACCGCCGGCGGGGGCGGGGTCGACGCGCACTGGCTCAGCGACAGGCCGACGACGAGGCCGCCGCCCGTCAGGCCGGCGCGTTTCAGCAGCGCGCGCCGCGACAGCCTTCCGGCGGGCGTGGTCCCGCCGGCGCTCATGCGCGTTCTCCCGCGCGGGCGGCCCGGGCCGCGGCGTGGATGGCCCGGCGGATCCGGGGATAGGTGCCGCAGCGGCAGATGTTGCCGCTCATCCCCTCGTCGATCGCCCGGTCGTCGGGCGCGGGATTGACCGCCAGCAGGGCCGCGGCCGACATGATCTGGCCGGACTGGC
>JBGTSP010000411.1:0-2923 GCA_041940205.1 Alphaproteobacteria bacterium | reverse complement strand
TGGCCAACGCCCTTGCTATGGCCGTGCGCGGTGTCGACGACGATCAGGTCGCATTCGGCATCGAGCAGCGCCTCGGCGCGCTCGACCCCGCTGTCGCCGGTGTTGGTCGCCGCCGCGACGCGCAGGCGGCCGCTGGCGTCCTTTGTCGCGTCGGGGAAATTGACCGCCTTTTCCATGTCCTTGACGGTGATGAGGCCGATGCAGTGATAATCGTCGTCGACGACGAGCAGCTTTTCGATGCGCCGCTGGTGGAGCAGCCTTCGCGCCTCGTCCTGGCCGACGCCGGGACGCACGGTCGCCAGATTATCGGCGGTCATCAACTCGCGCACCGGCTGGCCCGGATTGTCGGCGAAACGCACATCGCGGTGGGTCAGGATGCCGACAAGCCTGCCACCCGTTTCGACGACGGGAATGCCCGAAATCCGGTGCTGCGCCATAAGCGCCTTCGCCTCTGACAGCGGCGCGTCGGGTCCGATGGTGATCGGGTTGACGATCATACCGCTCTCGAACCGCTTGACCTGCCGCACGGCAGCCGCCTGTTCCTCGATCGTCAGATTGCGGTGGAGGACGCCAATGCCGCCGATCTGCGCCATCAGGATCGCCATGTCGGCCTCGGTCACCGTGTCCATCGCCGACGACAGGATGGGAATGTTGAGGCTGATCTCACCGGTCAGCTGCGTCGCCAGATTGGCATCCGACGGCAATATGTCCGAGGCGCCGGGCACCAGCAGCACATCGTCAAAGGTCAGGCCGGTGATGATTTCCATGGGTCGCCACTTTCTGCTGCAAGGCGGTGCCCGTGTCCCGCTTGATCGGGGCCGGCACGCGCGAATCATTTGGTGGCGGCCCATGTAACCAGTCGCGCCCGCGCGCGCCAGTGGGCGGCGACCGATTATTTCGCGCGGCCGTCGGCGCTGGGGGCGCGCTTGGTGACAGGCGTTTCGGGAAGACGGATGTAACCGGTTGCATTGGTTCCGGCGTCCCGTTAGACCCATGGCATAACATAGTTTCGGTGAAGAGGATATCTGCATGGACGTGCCGAACCAGGCGTCCGCCCGGCCCGGCGGGCGATCGACCGCGATGGCGGCCTTTGCGGCGGTAACCGTCCTCTTCTTTGCCTGGGGCTTCATCACCTCGCTGATCGACCCGCTCGTCGCGGCCGTGAAGGGCATTTTCACGCTCAGCGATGCCGAGGCGCAATTGTCGGCCTTTGCCTTTTTCATCGCCTATGGCGTGATGTCCTTTCCAGCGGCCGCGCTGATCGCGCGCTTCCATTCGGTGCCCTCGATCCTGACCGCGCTGGCGACGATGGTTGCGGGCTGCCTCGTGATGCTCGCCGCCGCAAACCTCGCCGTCTATCCGCTCGTGCTCGCGGGATTGTTCATGCTGGCCGCCGGCATAACGATCCTCCAGGTCGCGGCGAACCCGCTCGCGACCGCACTCGGCGATCCGCGGCGGAGTCATTTCCGCCTGACGTTCAGCCAGACCTTCAACAGCTTCGGCACCTTCCTCGGGCCGCTGGTCGGCGCGCACCTGTGCCTCGAAGGCGTCGAGGTGAAGGAAGGCAGCGTCGTGACCGACGCCGCGCGCGCGCAGGCGCTCGCGGGCATCGACAGCGCCTATTTCTGGATCTGCGGGCTGATCCTCGCGCTCCTCATATTTTTCTGGGTCAGCCGCCGGATCGTCGATGCCGCCGTCCCGCCTGCCCCCGTCGGCGCGCGCGCGGGCATGGGCGAACTGGTCAGCGAGGCCTTCGCGTCGCGCTGGGCCTGTCTCGGCGCGCTTGCGATCTTCCTATATGTCGGCGCCGAGGTCGCGATCGGGTCGGCGACCGTCGCACTGCCGTCGCGCGGGCTCGGGCCCGGACCCGCCAAGGTGGCGATCAGGCCGGAAAGCCTGCTGCTTTCCGACGAGGCTCATCCGGCCGCCCTGGCCGGGCAGGTGCGCAAATGCGCCTATCTCGGCAATCATCTCGACATCATGGTCGCGACCGAGGTCGGCGAGCTCTTCGTCATCCGCTATGGCGCGCGCGAGATGCTGGAGGCGGGAAGGCCGGTCTGGCTGTCCTTCGCCAGTCACGGCGTGATGCTGATCCCGCCGGGCTGACGCGCAAAGCCGGGAAGCCGCCGAAGAAATCAGCCGATCCGGCAAAATATGTCGATTCTGCCGCATTATAAGCATTTTTTTCAGGCATCTCTGATAAGCTGGCTAATGAAAAAATCACGATTCCGCGCTATATTCGCGGCCTGAAGCGGGAAAGACCCAACAAAAAATGACCGGCGGCGAGAGCGCGACCACGATCCTCATCCACCTCGCCGGCGGCGTGGCGCTGCTGATCTGGGCGGTCAGGCTGGTGCGGACCGGCGCGATGCGGGCCTTCGGCGCTTCGCTTCGCCATGCGCTCCAGACCTTCACGCAGAACCGCTTCGCCGCTTTCGGCAGCGGCGTCGCCGTCACAATGGTGCTGCAGAGCTCCACCGCGACGACGCTGCTGGTGTCTTCCTTCGCCGGTCGCAGCCTGATCGCCGCCGCCATGGCGCTCGCCGTGCTGCTCGGGGCCAATCTCGGCACGGCGCTGGCGGCCTTCGTGATCTCGCTCGATCTCGGCTGGCTGTGGGGTCTGTGCCTGGCCGGTGGTGTCGCTCTCTATCTCGCCAATGAGGCGATGGATCGCGCCCGCAATATCGGCCGTGTCCTGGTCGGCATCGGGCTCATCATCGAGCCGCGCGTGAGCCTCTCGCTACTGGCCGGCGCGCTCATCGGCTTCCTGTGTCACAACTGGTCGCCGGCCCGCATCTTCATGGGCGACGGCGGCTCGCTCGTGATCGGGTTCCTGCTCGCGGTGCTCACCGCGCGCACCACGTTCCTCGCCGAGGGGAGCGCGTGGTACGGTGTGCTCATGCCGGTGGTCGTGCTCGCCATC
>JBGTSP010000410.1:0-2936 GCA_041940205.1 Alphaproteobacteria bacterium | reverse complement strand
CGACCCCGCGCGCAGGCGCGCAGTTACGACCCCGCGCGCAGGCGCGCAGTTACGACCCCGCGCGCAGGCGCGCAGTTACGACCCCGCGCGCAGGCGCGCGAGCGCCTCGGGGGTGTCCACGTCTTCCAGGATGCTGTCGTCGTCGAAGGCGATCTCGCAGACCAGGTCCTCGTGGGCGCCGATCAGGTGGCGGGCGCCGACATCGCCGGCAACCTGGCGGATTTCGTCGAACAGGCTGCGCGCGAACAGCACCGGATTGCCGCGCTTGCCGCGCCGGGTGGGCACGCAGATCGCCCGTCCCTCGAGCGGGTTGAAGGCAGCGATCAGGCGATCGATATGCGCCGGCGTCACCCGCGGCATGTCGCCCAGCGCGATCACCACGCCGTCCAGGTCCGCCGGCAGGCTGGCGAGACCGGCCTGCAGGCTCGTCGACAGGCCCTCGGCGAAGCGCGGATTGTGCACCGTGTCGACATTCTCGCCCTCGAGACTGGCGCGCACCGCCTCGGCCTCGTGCCCGGTCACCACCGTGACGCTGTCGGCCTGGGATTCGCGCGCGGTCCGCACCGCATGGCGCAGCATCGGCAGACCGTCCACGTCGGCGAGCAGCTTGTTTTCCACCCCCATCCGTCGCGACTGTCCGGCCGCCAGCACGAGCACGGCGATGCGCGGGGCGCGCGGTGCCGCGGGCTGCGCGCTGTCGCGTGGCTGCGGCCGGGAAGGGATCTCGGTCAGCAGGCCGCCCGCGCCCATGGCCCGGATGGCCGCGGCATCCACCGGCAGGTCCGCCAGCAGCCGTTCGAGCACCCAGTCGAAGCCGTTCAGCTTGGGCGAGCGGGCGCAGCCCGGCAGGCCGATCACCGGCTTTTCGTCGAGCCGGCCCAGCAGCAGCAGGTTGCCGGGATCGACCGGCATGCCGAAATGTTCGATCCGCCCGCCGGCGGCCACGATGCCGGCGGGCAACTCGTCCCGCCGGTCGGTGATCGCGGAAGCGCCGAAGATCAGGATCGGGGCGCAGCCGGCCGCCTGCAGTTCAGCCACCGCGGCGGCGATCTCGCGCGCCTCGTGGGCGCAGCGGCGTTCCTGGGCAAGCGTGCTGCCGTAGAGTGCAAGCCGGCCGCGCAGCACCTCGGCGGTCTTCTCCAGCACGCTTTCCTTGGTGCCCGGCAGCCGGGTCAGGATCAGGCCGGCCCGGTGCGGCGCGAAGGGCGCCACGGACACCAGCGGGGCACCCTCGGCGGCGACCGCGACGGCGGCGTCGACGGCGCTGCGCGGGGCCGCGAAGGGAATGATCTTGACCGTCGCCAGCATCTGCTTGGGCTGGACCACCGCCATCGGCGGCACCGTGGCGATGGTGACCGCCTCGTCGATCGCGTTCAGGGCATCGACCCGTTCGCGCGCGATCACCGCCACGCCATGCGCCTCGGCGTACAGATTGGCGCGGCCGGTGAAGGCGGCCTGGCGGCGAACGCCGTCGCCGCTGGCCGCGACCGCGATCCGGGCCGCGGCCTCGTCTTCCGGCTCGTCGCCGGCCTCGAAGCGGACCACCGTCACGCTCTCGATGCCGGCGGCGACGAGCGCCCGGGCGTCCTCGTCGCTGAGCACCCGGCCCTTGCGGAAATTCAGCCCGTCGCGGCGCTGGGCGTGCACCAGGATGCCGCCCGCGGCTTCGCCACTCGGTTCGGGTCCGAACTTCATGCGGGCTTGCGCAGGTGATCCGTGATCTGCGCCATGATCGCCAGCGCGATCTCGGCCGGCGACTTGGCGCCGATGTCGAGGCCGATCGGCCCGCAGATCCGCGCGAACGCGGCCTCGTCGGCGCCGTTCGCCAGCAGCCGCTCGCGCCTTGAGGCATGCGTGCGCCGGCTGCCCAGCGCACCGACATAGAAGGCAGGCGAGTCGATCGCGGTCATCAGGGCGGGATCGTCCAGCTTGGGATCATGCGTCAGCGCCACCACGGCGGTGCGGCTGTCGGGCGCCAGCGCCTTCAGCGCATCGTCCGGCCAGTCGTGCGACAGGCCGACACCGGGAAAGCGCTCCTCGCTGGCGAATGTTTCGCGCGGATCGACCACGGTGACGTCGTAGCCCGCCAGCACCGCCATCCGGGCGAGCGGCTGGGCGATGTGCACCGCGCCCAGCACGATCAGGCGCAGCGGGGGATTGTGCACGTGCAGGAACAGGCGTTTGCCCTCGCGTTCCAGGATGCCGCTCTTGTCGGCCCGCAGCGCCTCTGCCGCCTCGGCCGCCAGCGGATCGTCGCCGTCGGGCGCCACCAGGCGTTCGTCGCCGCTGTCGAGATCGGTGACGAGGACCACCGGGCGCTTGTCGGCGCGGGCGGCGAGCAGGCTCTCCAGGGTCTCGGTTCTCATGCGACCTTCTCGACATAGACCTGGACCTGGCCGCCGCAGGCGAGCCCGACTTCCCAGGCCTCGTCGTCGCTGACGCCGAATTCCAGCAGGCGCGGCTCGCCGCTGCGGATCGCCTGCACCGCTTCGGTGACGACGCTGCCCTCGATGCAGCCGCCGGAGACCGAGCCGACGAAATTCCCGCTCGCGTCGACCACGAGCTGGCTGCCCACGGGGCGGGGCGAGGAGCCCCAGGTCGCGACCACCGTGGCCAGCGCGATGTCCCGGCCTTCCGCGCGCCAGCGGCTGGCGTGCTCCAGCACCCGGTCGTGATCGATCATGCTCATTGGGCCTCCTCCAGCAGTCTGCGGTGGCGTTCCGAGGGTTCGCGATGCTCGCCGCTGAGGGCGTCGGCGAGTTCGGAAAGAGAGGACAGATTATGCACGGTTCGGAAGTCGTCGACATGCGGCAGCAGGGCCCGCACGCCTCTGGATTTGGGCTGGAAGCCCTCGTAGCGCAAGAGCGGGTTGAGCCAGATCAGGCGGCGGGTGGATTTTGCCAGGCGCTCCATTTCAACGCCCAAGCCTTCACCGG
>JBGTSP010000409.1:0-2950 GCA_041940205.1 Alphaproteobacteria bacterium | reverse complement strand
GACCAACCCGATCGCCTCGATCTTCGCCTGGACCCGCGGCCTGCAGTATCGCGGCCGGATCGACGACACGCCCGAGGTGACGCGCTTCGCCGAGACCCTGGAGAAGACCTGCGTGAAGACCGTCGAGAGCGGTCACATGACCAAGGACCTGGCGATCCTGATCGGTCCGGAACAGGAATGGCTGACCACCAACCAGTTCATGGACAAGCTGGACCAGAACCTGCAGAAGGCCATCGGCTAGGCTCCGACGCGGTTACGGAACGAGGCCCCGGGCGCCCGCGTCCGGGGCCTTTTTCATTGCCGCGGCAGGCTTCAAGGAAAGGATGACGATGTTCGACACCAAGATCGCCCTGGTGCTGCGCGAGGATCTCGCCGGCTGGCAGGCCCTCAACGTCACCGCCTTCCTGACCTCGGGCATCGTCGGCGCGACGCCGGGCCTGACCGGCGAGGCCTACGAGGACGCCGCGGGCAACCGCTTCCATCCGCTCTGCGTGCAGCCGATGATCGTGCTGGCGGCCGACGGGGCGACGCTTTCCAGGATCCACCGCCGCGCCCTGGAGCGCGGCGTGCCGGCGGCGGCCTATGTCGAGGAGATGTTCGCGACCGGCCACGACGCGGCCAACCGGGAAGCCTTCCGCGCCTTCGGACCGGACGAGGCGAACCTGGTCGGTCTCGGCTTCAGGGCCGAGAAGAAGATCGTCGACAAGCTGACCAAGGGCGCGCGGATGCATCCCTGAAGGCGAAGAATGCTCAAATCCCGGGCCGACGCCTCGCGCCCTATGTTGGCGCTGAGCGGCTGAAGACAGTACCCTTTGCACACGCGGGGGTGTGTTTTGATGACGAAAAAACCATTCGGAAGCGTTCTGCGATCGGCCGTTCCGGTAATCGCCGTTCTCGTTGCCGCCCTTCCGGTTCCGGCCCACGCCTTCGAGATGAATGCCACTCTGCACGATTTGTACAGCGGCGCCGGGAAGCACTATATCGGCGACCTTGTCATCGGCGACCGGGCCTATGTCGACTGGCGTTCGGCATGCGTCAAAGACAACCAGCTGTACATTCCAAAATTCGTCGAGGTTGAAGACAAGGACTTTACACGGTTGAACATCAAGGCGACCGTCCAAATTGCACCACACGGTCAGGTTCTGGCAAATATTGTAAACAAGGACGGCAACACACTGACGCCCATTGAAAAATATCAAACGATTCTACACATCTACACGTCACCCAGTTGCGAATTCTACGAACGTGTTTTTCTGCACGTCGGAGAAGCTATTTCCTTCTTCAAGGTGAAATCTATCAACGGACATGACAATGCGGCGGAATTCCTGAATGCGGTGGACGCCGCATCCCCGGCCGGATCCGAAGCCAGTGACTCCGGTGCCAAGCGTTGAGCGCGTCGGCCCAGGCCGGCAACCGGTTTCCGGCGCGAGAACCACAATACCGCGGCGATGAGGGCAGCCGACCGGCGCGAACCCGGTGCCGCAGGGGAATGTTCAGGCCGCGGCGCTGATCGCCGCCTCGATCGCCGCGATCGCCTTGTCCGCCGCCGCGCCGTCCGGACCGCCGGCCTGGGCCATGTCGGGCCGGCCTTGCCGCCCAGCGCTTCGGCGCCGACGCGCACCAGGTCGACCGCGTTGAAACGGTCCGTCAGATCCTCGCTGACGCCGACGGTGAGCGCCGCCTTGCCGTCGTTCACCGCCACCATCACCACCACGGCCGAACCGAGCTGCTGGCGGGCGGCATCGACCATGCCGCGCAGTTCCTTCGCCGGCACGCCGTCGAGCCGGCGGGCGGCATAGGCAATGCCGCCGACGTCGCGGGCCTGCGGCCCGCCACCACCGCCGCCGCTGGCCAGTTCCTGGCGCATCCTCGAGAGTTCGCGGCCGAGTTCCCGTCGTTCCTCCAGCAGCGCTTCGAGACGTTCCACCAGCGCCTCGGGCGGCGCCTTCAGGAGTTGCGCGGCGGCGCCGACGCGCTGCTGCTGCTCGTCCAGCCAGGCAAGCGCCCCTTCCCCGGTCAAGGCCTCGATGCGCCGCACGCCGGATCCGACGGCGGCCTCCGAGATGATCTTGAACAGGCCGATATCGCCGGTGCGGGCGACATGGGTGCCGCCGCACAGTTCGGTGGAGAACACCTTGTCGTCGCCGCTGCCCATGGAGACCACGCGCACCTCGTCGCCGTATTTCTCGCCGAACAGGGCCAGCGCGCCCGCCTCGATCGCCTCGTCCGGGGTCATCAGCCTGGTGGCGACGCCCGAATTGGCCCGGATCTCCGCGTTCACCTGCCGCTCCACGTCGGCGATCTCCTCCGCGCTCAGCCCCTTGGGATGGGAGATGTCGAAGCGCAGACGCTCGGGCGCGACCAGCGAGCCCTTCTGGGTGACATGGTCGCCGAGCCGGCGGCGCAACGCCTCGTGCAGCAGGTGGGTGGCCGAGTGGTTGGCGCGCAGCCGGCGGCGGCGCGCGGAATCGACGGCCAGTTCGACCACGTCGCCCCGGCGCAGGGTGCCGGAGGCCACGGTGCCGACATGCACGTGCAGGTCGTCGGCCCGCTTCTGGGTATCGGCGACCGCGACCCGGACCTCGCCGCCCGGCGTGCGGATCTCGCCGGCATCGCCCATCTGGCCACCGGATTCCCCGTAGAACGGCGTCTGGTTGACCACGATCGACACCGACGCGCCCGCGCCGGCCTCGGCGACCTCGGCGCCGTCGACGACCAGGGCGACCACCTGGCCTTCCGCGGCCTCGGCCCCGTAGCCCAGGAATTCGCTGGCGCCCTCGCGCTCGCGGATCTCGAACCAGATGCGGTCGGTCGCCTGCTCGCCGGAACCGGCCCAGTGCTTGCGCGCCTCGGCCTTCTGCTGCGCCATCGCGGCATCGAAGCCCGCGACATCGACGCCGCGGCCGCGACCGCGCAGCACGTCCTGGGTCAGATCGAGCGGGAAGCCGTA
>JBGTSP010000408.1:0-2956 GCA_041940205.1 Alphaproteobacteria bacterium | reverse complement strand
GCCGAGCGGCGCTCCATGGTGATGACGGAGCAGGAGAAGGAACTGACGGCCTATCACGAGGCCGGGCACGCGCTGGTCGGCATCTTCGTGCCGGGCAACGATCCGCTGCACAAGGTCACCATCATCCCCCGCGGACGGGCGCTGGGCGTGACCATGAACCTGCCCGAGGGCGACCGGCTGAGCATGAAGAAGTCGGAGCTGAAGGCCAAGCTGGCCCTGATGTTCGGCGGCCGGGTGGCCGAAGAACTGATCTATGGTCCCGACGAGGTGACCACCGGCGCCGGCAACGACATCCAGCAGGCCACCAACCTGGCCCGGCGCATGGTGACCGAATACGGCATGAGCGACCGGCTGGGCCCGCTGCGCTACAACGACAATGACGAGGAGATTTTCCTCGGACATTCCGTGACCCAGCGCAAGAACGTGTCCGACGCCACCGCGCAGGTGATCGACGAGGAAGTGCGCGAGCTGATCGAAACCTCGGAATCGCTCGCGAAGACCGTGCTGACCGAACATCTCGACGACCTGCACACGGTGACCCGGGCGCTGCTGGAATACGAGACCCTGAGCGGCGAGGAAGTCGCGGCGCTGCTGCGCGGCGAGGCGATCCACCGGGAGGAGGACGACGACGAGTCGCCGGCCGATCCCGGCCAGGCCACCTCGGTGCCGAAATTCACCAAGCGGCCACGCCCGGGCGGCTATACCCAGGGGCCCGAGCCGCAGCCCGAGGGCTGACCGCGCGGGACCGCCGGCGGCCGCCGGTCCGTCCGCATCCCGGCCGGAATCCGGAGAACGCATGACCGCCGCGTCCGAAGCCCTGCTGGCCCGGCTGGAGACCGGCCGGCCGCTGGTCATGGGCGTTCTCAACCTGACTCCCGACAGTTTTTCCGACGGTGGCGACTTCCTGGCGCCCGCCGATGCCGTGGCGCAGGCCCGGAGGCTTGTCGCCGACGGCGCGGACCTGCTGGACCTGGGCGCGGAATCGACCCGGCCGGGCGCGGCGCCGGTCGGCGAGGCGGAGGAATGGGATCGTCTCGCGCCGGTGCTGGAGGCGGTGGTGCCGCTGGGGGTGCCGGTCTCGGTCGACACGCGTAAACCCGCGGTGATGCGGGCGGCGGCCGCGGCGGGCGCGGCCCTCCTGAACGACGTGACGGCGCTTTCGCATGCCGCCGACAGTCTGGAGACCGCGGCCGCGACGGGCCTGCCGGTGGTGCTGATGCACATGCGCGGCACGCCCGACACGATGAACGCGCTGGCCCGCTACGAGGATGTCGTGGCCGCGGTGCGCGAGGAACTGGGCGAGCGGCTGGCGGCGGCCGAGGCGGCCGGCATCCCGCGCCGCCGCATCTTGCTGGATCCGGGTTTGGGTTTCGCCAAGGACGCGGGCCACAACGTGGAGATCCTGCACCGGCTGCCGGAACTCGCGGCGCTCGGCCGGCCGCTGCTGGTCGGCGCCTCGCGCAAGCGGTTCATCGGCCGGCTGACCGGGATCGCGGACGCGAGGGCGCGCGATCCGGGTTCGCTCGGCGCGGCGCTCTACGCGGTGCGCCGGGGCGCGGCCATCGTGCGGGTGCACGATGTCGCGGCGACGCGGCAGGCGCTTGATGTCTGGCTGGCGCTGGAACAGGGTAGTCTGCCGGACGGGGGCGCATGAACGCGCCCGCCGGCGCAGGAACAATCGGGAGCGAGACGGGATGTCGCGAATCTTCTTCGGCACCGACGGCATTCGCGGCCGGGCCAATGACGACGCCATGTCGGCCCAGGTGGCCATGCGGGTCGGCATGGCCGCGGGCCGGGTGTTTCGTCGCGGCGACCATCGCCACCGCGCCCTGATCGGCAAGGACACGCGGCTGTCGGGCTACATGCTGGAATCCGCCCTGGTCGCCGGTTTCACCTCGATGGGCATGGACGTGATCCAGGTCGGCCCGATGCCGACCCCGGCGGTGGCGATGCTGACGCGCAGCCTGCGCGCGGATGTCGGGGTGATGCTTTCGGCCTCGCACAATCCCTACCAGGACAACGGCATCAAGCTGTTCGGGCCGGACGGCTGGAAGCTTTCGGACGACCTGGAGGCCGAGATCGAGCGCAAGATGGTGCGCGAGCTGAACCAGAACCTGGCGCCGGCCGAGGAAATCGGCCGGGCGCGGCGGCTCGAGGACGCGATGGGCCGCTATATCGAGTACGCGAAGCGCACCTTCCCGGCCCACCGGCGGCTCTCCGGCCTGAAGATCGTGCTCGACTGCGCCAACGGCGCGGCCTACCGGGTGGCGCCCTCGGTGCTGTGGGAGCTGGAAGCCGAGGTGATCGCGGTGGGGGTGAGCCCGAACGGCGCCAACATCAACCGGGAGTGCGGCTCCACCCATCCCGAATACATGTGCGAGCAGGTGGTCGCGCACGGCGCCGACCTGGGCATCGCGCTGGACGGCGACGCGGACCGGCTGATGATCGCCGACGAGAAGGGGCGGCTGATCGACGGCGACCAGCTGATGGCCTGCATCGCCGAGTCCTGGCAGGAGGACGGCCGGCTCGCCGGCGGCGGCGTGGTCGCCACCGTGATGTCCAACCTCGGCCTGGAACGGCTGCTGGCCGACAAGGGGCTGACCCTGCACCGCACCCGGGTGGGCGATCGCTACGTGGTGGAGAAGATGCGCGGCGGCGGCCTCAATGTCGGCGGCGAGCAGTCGGGCCACATCGTGCTGAGCGACTATGCCACCACCGGCGATGGCCTGATCGCGGCGCTGCAGATCCTGGCCGTGATCGTGGAGGCGGGCCAGCCGGTCAGCGAGGTCTGCCACCGGTTCGACCCCTATCCCCAGGTGCTGCGCAACGTCCGCTACGACGGCGCCTCGCCGCTCGACAGTGACGCGGTGCAGGCGGCGATCCGCGATCACGAGGCGCAGCTTGGCGCCGAGGGCCGGGTGCTGATCCGCCCCTCGGGCACCGAGCCGGTGATCCG
>JBGTSP010000407.1:0-2992 GCA_041940205.1 Alphaproteobacteria bacterium | reverse complement strand
ACTCCCGGCCGCCTCGAAAACCGAAGAGCTCGGTGCAGGCGAGGAAGAACAGGCGCCAACGATGGAACCAGCGCTCGGCGTCGGCGGCGCCGTAGGTGGCTTCGAAGAGCCGAAGGCATGGCTCCCGCCGGCGATCGAGGTTGGTGAGCCAGGCCCGCGGTGTCCGCTCGTAGTGCTCGCCGTTGATCTCCCAGCGTTTCTCGGTCTCGAGGTCGTCTTCGAAGTGGCGGAAGATGTCCGCCGACGGCATCAGGCCGCCGGTGAAGAAGTGGCGCGCCATCCAGTCGCTCGGCCCGCGGTCCTCGAAGAGGTAGGGGACCCGGCGATGGCAGAAGACGTGGGCGAAGAGGCGGCCGTCGGGCCTGAGCCAGGAAGCGATCCGCGCCAGCAACTCGCGGTAGTTGCGCATGTGCTCGAACATCTCGACCGAAAGGACGCGGTCGAAGCGCCGAGCGGGCCCGGCAGCTCCGGCCGGGGCGAAGTCGTTCATGTCGGCGGTGACCAACTCGAGGTTGCCGAGGCCTCGCTCCTCAGCCGCCGCTTCGATGAAGCGCCGCTGCGCGCCGGAGTTGGAGACCGCCAGCACACGACTGGCGGGATAGTGCTCGGCCAGCCACAGCGACAGCGAGCCCCAGCCGCAGCCGAGCTCGAGGATCTCCATGCCGTCCGCGACGCCGGCCCGCTGGCAGACCTGCTCGAGCGCCGCCTCCTCGGCGGCGTCGAGCGAGTCGACGCCTTCCGGCCACAGGCACCGCCGTATCCTGATCGATCGGCTGGTTGAGCGTGACGGCGGTGCCCATCTTGAACAGGGCCTTGACCAGGTCCGCGCCCTTTTCGGCCATACGGTTGGCCAGTTCCTGCACGGTGATGCTTTCGGGCACCACGACGTCGCGGCTCTGCTTCTCGCGCGGCTGGCTGCCGCCCGAATAATGGGCACGACGTTCCTTCTCGCGGGCGCGCTTGAGCGCGGCGAGGCTGCGGGCACGGGCGCTGTCGTCGTCCGCAAGCGCGCGGGTGACGGTCAGCTTGCCGGACTGGCGGCGATTATCGTCGTTGCGCTTGGCACGATCGGGCTTCGCCGGCTCGGGACGCTTGACCGGCGCGACCGGGGTGAAGCGGCGCGGCGGCGGCATGGTCGAGCTGGTAGTCGCCGGTGCGGCGGGCGCAGCCGGGGCGGCAGCGGCAGGCTCGGTCGCAGCAGCCGGCGCGGCCGGTGCCTCGACCGGCGCAGCCGGCTTGGCGGCTTCGGCAACCTTGGCCTGCTCGGCGGCTTCGGCAGCCTTGGCGGCCTCGACCTCGGCATTTTCGGCAGCCTGGCGATTTTCCTCGGCGCGGCGCTTTTCTTCCTCGCTGGCGGCAAGGCGTGCGGCATCCTCACGGCGGCGCGCATCTTCCAGGGCGGCCATGCGGGCTTCCTCGGCCTCGCGCAGCAGCTTGGCCTGCAGTTCCTGACGCGACATCAGGCTCTGCGGCGGCGCCTGGCGCACGGGGGCGGGCTGCGGCGCGCGCTGCTGCGGCGCAGGCGCGGCGGGACGGGGTGCGGCCGGCGCTGCGGGCGCGGCCGGCGTCGGATCAGCCTGGGGCGCAGCAGCGGGCGCAGCGCCGGTGCTTTCACCCGGCTTGCCCATGGGGACGCGGCGCCGCTTCACCTCAACCACGACCGTGTTCTTGCGGCCATGGCTGAACTGCTGCTGCACCTGACCGGACTCGACCGTGCGCTTGATCCCCAGCGGCTTGCGGCCCAGAACCGGCTTGTCTTCGTTGCTGTCACTCATCGACTATGTTTAACCCTTCACATCATCATCAGCCGGCGCAGCCGCCGACGCATCATTCCATGCAGCCTCATGCGCCTGCGCATCGGCGGAGTCCTGCTCCCCATGCACCGGCGCCCCGGTAGCGCATCCCAGATAGCTTTCCAAGCGGCCCAGAGCCGCACGCAGGCGCACTGTCGCCCGCGAGTCGGTCACCGCGATATGGACGACATTGTCGCGCCCCATTGCCATAGATAGGGCGTGCCGGTCCACAGGCAAGACGATGCCCGCAAGATCCGTGCCTTCCGCTTCCTGTCCCACGCGCAAGGCCTGGTCCAGTTTTCGATTGCCGTCCGTGCCCGCATCGGCGGCATGGAGCAGCATTTTCACCATGCCCTTGCGGCATGCGACGTCGATCTTTTCCGATCCGGTCAGCAGCATGGAGGCGCGAGCCTCCAGCCCCAGGCGGCTGAGCAGATCCTGCCGCAGCCCGGCCTCTACCAGATCGGGAAGATTGTCGGGAATTTCAAGAGCGCCTTCCTTGAAGGCGCGGGCGAGCGCACCCTTGAGCTTGCCCTTGGCCAGCGCCGTTTCGAGTTCGGCCCGCGACACGCCGATCCAGGCGCCCCGGCCCGGCGCCTTGGCACGGACGTCGGGCATCACCTGCCCTTCGGGGCCGATGGCCAGGCGGATCAGCGTTTCGGGATCGGCGCGGTCGCCGCTCAATATGCATTTGCGTTCGGTCATGCGCGCCCCTCCGCCAAAACGGACAAAAGGGCAAGACCAACGCTGTCGAGTAGGCTTATTCTCTCATCGGGGAGTGTCCGCAGCATTGGCGTCCTCCCTGTTTGGAGAAATTGCGCGGTCGGCGATCAACTGACCGCCGGCCGCATAATTTTCGGTCGAGACTTCCGAGATCACGATCTGGACGGCAGCCGCCGGCTTTCCCAGCCGCTCCACGAGCGACTGGGTGACGTCAGCAACGATCGCGGCTTTCTGCTCGCGAGTCGCGCTACCGGCCAGGCGGATGTCGACGAAAGGCATGTTGGCTTACGCTTCCTCGCCTTCGAACCAGTGGGCGCGGGCGGCCATGATGATCTCATTGCCCTGCTCATCGGTCAGGCCATAGGCGGCCAGGATGCCGCCCTTGTCCTCATTGCCGCTGTCCGACTTGCGACGACGCTGATCGACGCGCTTCTTCTGCACCAGTTCATCGGTGGCCAGATCGGCGAGATCGTCGA
>JBGTSP010000406.1:0-2996 GCA_041940205.1 Alphaproteobacteria bacterium | reverse complement strand
ACACGTATTCGAGCCGTTCTTCGCGGATTTTTTGATCGTATAGCCCTTTTAGAATGGCCTGGTAATCTAGGTAGGTCCAGGCCGACATGTTTTCGTAACTGCCGAAAGCCTGCGGCAGGTAGCCGATCAGCCCCTGGAGTTCCTCCCGTTGCTGTTGGGTATCGATGCCGTTGATCCAGATCTTGCCGTAGCTCTGTTCGAAAATCCCGCTGATAATGCGCATTAGTGTGGATTTCCCCGCCCCGTTCGGTCCCAGCAGGACGCAGAACTCGCCCGCGGCCAGTTCGAAGGAAACCTCCTTCAGCGCCTCGGTACGCCCGAAGCGGTAGCTCACGCCTTCGACCGCCAGCGCCGGTTGATCTTCGTTCATGCCTTCTCCCCCGGCCGGCAGACTAGCCAAGCGCTCGAAACCTGCCCAGCCTCGTTGATCCCGGACGCCTGATCGCGAAATACTCCCGCAGGTTGACAAAAACACGACTTCGGGGGGAACGCGTATGAAACATGTCCTGGCAGGCCTCGCCGGCGCGGTCGCGCTGTGCGCGGCGACGCTGGCCCAGGCGGCGGGCAGCGGTAGCCTGTTCGTCAGCAGCGAGAAGGACGACGCGGTCTACCGGCTGAACGGCACGACCTATCAGTCGGAAGCCAAGATCGCGACGGCCGAACGGCCGCGACACATGATGTTTTCGCGTGACCGCAAGCTGATCTACGTCGCCTGCGGCGAGGGCAATTCCATCGACGTCATCGACATCGCGCAGAATCGGGTCGTCCGGCGCTACGAGGACATCGACGATCCGGAGCTCTTCGATCTCGGGCCGGAGGGCAAGCGGCTCTACATCTCGCTGGAGGAGGATTCCGCGCTCGGCATCCTCGAGCTCGAGAGCGGCGAGATGGTGGCCGAGATCGAGGTCGGCGACGAACCCGAGGGCGTGCTGGTGGGACCCGGCGGCAAGCAGGTCTATGTCACCTCGGAGGTCGCCAACCTGGTGCACGTGATCGACATCGCCTCGGAGGAGATCGTCGCCAACATCACCGGCGGCAACCGGCCGAGGCGCTTCGCCCTGAGCCCCGACCAGAAGGAATTGTGGGTCACCAACGAGCTGAGCGGCGATGTTTCGATCATCGATGTCGCCAGCAACGCCGTGACCGGCACGATCGCCTTCGCCCCGAAGGGCTTCCGGCCCGAGCAGGTCACGCCGGTCGGGCTGGCCATGTCGCAAACCGGCGGCAAGGCCTTCGTGGCGCTGGGCCGGGCCAATCACGTGGCCGTGGTGGACCGGGCGAGCCGGCAGGTCGAGAAGTACATCCTGGTCGGCAAGCGGGCCTGGAACCTGACCTTCGACCGCGGGGAAAAGCGGCTGTTCGTCGCCAACGGTCTGAGCGACGACGTCTCGGTGATCGACGTCGCCGACCTGAGGGTCACCACGTCCTTCCCGGTCGGACGGGTACCGCACACTGTCCTGATCGATGACTGACGGCCTGCGGGCCGCCCTGGCGGGCCTCGTCCTGGCGGTCCTGCTGCCGTCGGTGGCGACCGGCCAGGCGGCGCCGCGCACGCTTGCGATCGCCACCCTCGAACTGGCGGACGATCCGCGCTACCGGCGCAGCCGGACCTTCGCGCGCTTTCTCGGCCAGGCGACGGGCCGCGCGATCGCCGGCGCGCAGACCGGCCTGCGCGAGATCCGCTTTCACGGCGCCGCCGCGAAGGTCGGTTTCGCGCTGCGCGAGATCGTCGCGAAGGATGCGTCGGCGCTGGCCGAAGCGGTCCGCCAGGCCCGCGAGGGCGACGATATCCGCTTCTTCATCGCCGACATCGAAGGCGCGGCCCTGGCGCAGGTCACGGCCGCCCTGGCGGGAACGGACAGCCTGGTCTTCAACGTGGCGGATCCCGACGACGCGCTTCGGCGCGCGGAATGCCAGCCGCACCTGCTGCACGTCATTCCCAGCCGGGCCATGCGGGCCGACGCGCTGGCGCAGTTTCTTTCGGCGCGACAGTGGAAGCAGGTGCTGATGCTTGTCGGGCCGGAATCTGCCGACCAGGCCCATGCCGCGGCCTTCGAACGGGCGGCGCGACGTTTCGGCCTCGAGATAATCGAGCGCCGGGATTTCGTGCACGGCCGCGATCCCCGCAAACGCGACCGCAACAACATGACGCTGCTGACCGGCGGCGCGGATCCCGACGTGGTTCATGTCTCCGATGCGCGCGGCGAGTTCGCCCGCCTCCTGCCCTACAGCACGTTCCGGGCCCGGCCGATCGTCGGGGACGAGGGCCTGGCGCCGCTGGCCTGGCACTGGGCCTGGGAACGCCACGGCGCGCCGCAACTGGAGAAGCGCTTCGAGAAGAAGCACGAGCGGGCGATGCGCGACGGCGACTGGGCGGCCTGGATGGCGGTGAAGGCGGTCGGCGAGGCCGTGCAGCGCACGCAGGGCGCCGACTTCGCGGATCTGCGCGACCACCTGCTGGGCGCGGACCTGGTGCTCGACGGCTTCAAGGGCAACCCGATGAATTTCCGGCCCTGGAACAACCAGTTGCGCCAGCCCCTGCTGCTCGCCACCCACAACTGGGTGATCGCCCGGGCGCCGATCGACGGCTTCCTGCACCGCCTGAACAATCTCGATACCCTCGGCCTCGACGCGCCCGAGAGCCGCTGCCGGCTGCGCTGACGGGCCGCGGCGTTCTCCGCCGGCCGCCGCTACTCGCCCGCCGGCGGGACTGCTATAAGCGCCCCTTCCCGTATCGCCGCCCCGGTCCGCGTCTTCTCGCCCGCGGTGCCGGAGCGCCAGAAAGGCCCGCACAGACCGTGATTCCCCGCTACAGCCGTCCCGAAATGGCCGCCCTCTGGGAGCCCGAGGCCAAGTTCCGCATCTGGTTCGAGATCGAGGCGCATGCCTGCGACGCGCAGGCGAAGCTGGGGGTGATTCCCGCCGAGGCCGCGCGCGAGGTCTGGGAGAAGGGCCGCTTCGAGGTCGCGCGGATCGACGAGATCGAGCGCGAGACC
>JBGTSP010000405.1:0-3004 GCA_041940205.1 Alphaproteobacteria bacterium | reverse complement strand
GTGGACCAGGCATTCCGGATGGGCTGCATGCGGGTTTGCATCAATCCTTCCTGCAGCTCGCTGGTGACATGGCTCAGGCGCTGCAGCGGCAGGTGAAAGACGCTGTCGGACTGGCCGCGAATGAGCTGCAGAAGCTGGTTGCGGGTAAGCACCAGCTCGCTGACCAGCGTCATCAACTGCTCCAGCAGCTCGACGCTGACGCGCAGGGTCTGGGTGCCGGCCGGCGCCGCCTTCGCTTCGCCGCCCTGGGCGGCCGGCGCGGCGGCCGGCGGCGTCTTCACGGACTCCGCGGGCGCACTCGCCTTCTCCGCCGGCGCCGCCGCGGCAGGCGCCGCGGGCGCCGCCTCGGCCTCGGGCGCGGCCGGGATCGGGTCCATGTTGAGAATCTGCTCGATGCCCTGAACCAGGTGATTGGCCAGTTCCGGATCGTCGTTCAGGAAGGTCTCGTCGTCCTGCTCGACGACTTCCAGCGCCGGCGCCTCGTCGTCCCCGGCGCCGCCCAGGACCTGGGCCACGGCGGCGGCCAGCGCGGCCTGCTCGTCGTCCACGCCTTCGCCGTCGCCGCTGGCATCTTCGCCGGCGGTCTCGTCTTCGCCCGCCGCTTCGGTTTCCTCGACCGCGGCCTCGCCGGAGGGTGCGGCTTCGTCCTCGCTCGCGTCGGTGCCCGACTCGCTTGCGGCCGCGGCGGCATCGCCCACCGGCGCATCGAGATCGACCTCGCCGTTGGCGATGGCCTCGAGATCGCGCACCAGGCCCGAAATGTCGACCGGCGGTTCCTCGCCGGTAGTCTCGATGGCGCCAAGCAGGTCCTTGATCTGGTCAAGCGACTGCAGCACCGCCGACACCACCACGGGGGTCGGCGCGATATCGCCGTCGCGCAGCAGGCCGAGAACGTTCTCGGCGACATGGGCGAGACCGCCGAGTTTCTCCAGGCCGATGAAGCCGCAGGTGCCCTTGATCGTGTGGACGATGCGGAAGACCCTGGCTATCCGCTCGGGATCGTCGGGTGTACGTTCCATCTCGACCAGATCGTTTTCGATATCGGCCAGACCTTCGCGGGTCTCTTCGATGAACTCGGTAATGAGATCGTCCATGTCAGTCTCACAATCTGAAAGGCCAGGGGCCTGCCATGCGGTGTCGGATCAGCCGATCGGGCACCCGGGAAAACAGCGCGCGCTCGAGCCATGCTGCTGAAGGGATTCGAGGAACTGGCGCGCTCGGTCGCCCGGGAAGAAGCCCGGCTGGGTCTTGAAGGTGGCGGCAGCCTGCCGGCGAGCCGACGGATCAACCGCCTGTTCGCCGCCCTGACGGCGGAACGCGCCGAGCTGCTGGGCCGGATTGCCGATCTCGAGACACGCCTGCAGAAATCGGACGATGACCAGGCGGCCTCGCGCGATTCCATGATCCGCATGCTCGGCCTGCTGAAGCGGCAGGCGTTCGATGCGGATTCGGCGCATACGGGGATCGAGAACCATCACGCGTCGCCTACTGAACGCCGAACGACGCCGCGATCTTCTTCTTGAGGGTCTCGGCGGTGAACGGCTTGACGATGTAGTTCGTCACGCCGGCCTTGCGCGCCGCGGCCACGTTCTCCGGCTTCGATTCCGCCGTGACCATGATGAAGGGAATCTTCTTGTAGCGATCGTCCGCCCGGACGTGCTTCAGGAATTCCAGGCCGGTCATCGGCTCCATGTTCCAGTCCGAGATGATCAGACTGAAATCCTTCATCCGAAGCTTGGTCAGGGCATCCTTGCCGTCCTCGGCATCCTGGATGTCGCGGAAGCCGATCTCTTCGAGCTGGCTCCGCACGATCCGGCGCATGGTCGCGTAGTCGTCGACGACCAGCACCGAAGGAACGAAATTGTGGGAGGTCATTGCGTAATCTCCAGCAGAGGCACCATCGCTGCCGTTACCAGCAGTGATCGGGCACACTGACGGAAATCCGCTAATGCACGGTTAATGCAGGCCAAACCGCGCTGTGGGTGTGATCGAAGCGGGCCCAGCCACCCACCGCGGGGCCCGAAACCGGGCCTCCCGCCGGACACGCATTAAGGATAACGCGCGTCCGGTCGCCGGATCCGCCGGCAGCGATTCCACCACAGGTAGTGGATCACCCGCCCCGGACCGGCGATTGGGACGTTCCGCACCCGCCGGGAGGACCGATTCAGCCCTGCGCGGCGGCGCCTTCGACATCCTCGACGAAGGTCACGATCTCGATCCGGTGTCCGTCGGGATCGCGCACGAAGGCCGCGTAATAGTTGGCGCTGTATTCCGGGCGCAGCCCGGGCGCACCGTCGTCGCTGCCGCCCGCCTCCAGCGCGGCGGCATGAAAGGCCCGGACGATCTCGGCCGTGCGCGCCCTGAGACAGACATGCAGGCCGCTGTCGTCCGGTTCGAGCAGCCTTTGCGGGCGGGCGTTGAGCCAGAATTCGGGATAGTTGCGCCCGTAGCCCACGGTCTCCGCCGCGTCCGCCTGGCGGCTGAAGCCGAGCGTTCCCAGCACCGCGTCGTAGAAGGCGGCGCTCGCCGAGAGGCTGCGCACGCCCAGCGAAATGTGATCGATCATGAAACTCCCTCCTGCGTTTCCGGTCCCGGAGGGTAGCAAACCCCGGTATTGACAAAAAGAACAAATAAGGAACATAGTGCAAGCATCGGTTCCGGCGCACGGAACGGCGTTGCGGCGAAGCGGCACAGCCCTCGCCCCGGCTGCCGCCTCCAGACGACCGGACAGGGCCGCAACGGCCCGCAGTATCGACATTTATCGACCACGCGCAGGACGGGGCGGATCGCACGATCCGCCCCTTCGCCGTTCCCTGCCGGGGGAAAACGCCTCTACACTGCCGCCGGCGCGCAACCGTTCAGGGGGAAGGTTCAGGATGAAAGCGAAAGCCGCGGTCGCCTTCGAGGCAGGCAAGCCGCTGGAGATCACCGAAGTCGAGGTCGACGGTCCGCGGGCCGGAGAAGTGCTGGTCGAGATCAAGGCCACCGGTGTCTGCCATACCGA
>JBGTSP010000404.1:0-3005 GCA_041940205.1 Alphaproteobacteria bacterium | reverse complement strand
ATTCTAAAACCCTCCCCTATTGATATCCAGGACCTCTACCTGGACAGCCTCAAGCATCTGGGCATAGACCCTCTTGCGCACGACATTAGATTCGTTGAGGACGACTGGGAATCTCCAACACTCGGAGCATGGGGGCTTGGATGGGAAGTATGGCTCGACGGTATGGAAATCACACAGTTCACCTATTTCCAGCAGGTCGGCGGGTTCGACTGCCAGCCGGTCTCGGGCGAACTGACCTACGGCCTGGAGCGGCTGGCGATGTACATCCAGGGCGTTGACAGCGTCTACGAGCTCGACTGGAACGGCGCCGGCGTGCGCTATCGCGACGTCTACCTGCAGGCCGAGCGAGAATTCTCCGCCTACAATTTCGAGCACGCCGACACAGAGACCCTGTTCCGGCAATTCGCGGACGCGGAGCGCGAATGCGCCCAGCTCGTCGCCGCCGACCTTGCCCTGCCGGCCTATGACCAGTGCATCAAGGCGAGCCATCGCTTCAACCTGCTGGATGCCCGCGGCGTGATCAGCGTGACCGAGCGGGCCGCCTACATCGCCCGGGTGCGGGCGCTGGCCAAGGCCTGTGCGGAAGCCTGGCTCAGGAGCCAGGGCGAAGCCCCCGGCGACGAGGCGGCCTGACATGCCCGAACTTCTGCTGGAGCTGTTCTCGGAAGAGATCCCCGCGCGCATGCAGCAGCGCGCTGCCGCCGACCTGGCGCGCCTGGTGGGCGCCGCGCTGGGCAAGGCCGAACTGGCGCACGGTGCGCTCGAGGCCGAGGCCACGCCGCGCCGCCTGGCGCTGGTCGTGCGCGACCTGCCGGCCGCCCAGCCGGATGTCCGCGAGGAACGCCGCGGCCCGCGCGCGGATGCGCCCGACAAGGCCATCGAGGGGTTCCTGCGGTCCGCCGGCCTGACCCGGGCCGACTGCGAGGAGCGCGAAACCCCCAAGGGCACGTTCCTGTTCGCGATCGTCGAGAAGCGCGGCCGGCCGACGGCGGACGTGCTGGCCGAGATCCTGCCGGACGTGCTGACCGCCGTGCCATGGCCGAAATCGATGCGCTGGGGCGCCGGCCCCGCCCGCTGGGTGCGGCCGCTGCAGCGGATCCTGGCGCTGTTCGACGGCGCCGTGGTGCCGTTCGCCTTCGCCGGCATCGACAGCGGCAACGAGACCTGCGGCCATCGCTTCCATGCCCCGGAAGCCTTCGCCGTGCGCGATGCGGCGCACTACCGCGAGGCCCTGCTCGAGGCCCGCGTGGTGCTGGGCCACGACGCACGCCGACAGGCGATCCTCGAGGGCGGCCGGGCGCTGGCGGCGGCCGAGGGCCTGTCGCTGGTCGAGGACGATGCCCTGCTGGACGAGGTCGCGGGCCTGGTCGAATGGCCGGTGCCGCTGCTGGGCCGGATCGATCCGGCGTTCATGGACCTGCCCGCCGAGGTGCTGACCACCTCGATGGCGGCGCACCAGAAATATCTCTCCCTGCGGGAGGCCGACGGCAGCCTCGCTGCACGCTTTCTCGTGGTCGCGAACCTGGAAGCCGAGGACGGCGGCCGGGCCATCGTCGACGGCAACGAACGGGTGCTGAAGGCCCGGCTGGCCGACGCCGCTTTCTTCTGGGAGCAGGACCGGGCGGCCCGCCTGGAAAGCCGGCTGCCGGCGCTGGACGGCGTGGTCTTCCATGCCCGGCTGGGCACGCTGGGCGAAAAGGTGCAGCGGGTCGAGGCGCTGGCCGGCAGCCTCGCCGCGTCGGTGACCGGCGCGGATTCCGAACTCTGCCGGCGCGCCGCGCGCCTCGCCAAGGCCGACCTGACGACCGAGATGGTCGGCGAGTTCCCCGAGCTGCAGGGCATCATGGGCCGTTACTACGCCCGGCATGACGGCGAGGACGAGGCCGTGGCCGAGGCGATCGCCCGGCATTACGCGCCGGCGGGCCCGGCGGACACCTGCCCGGACGAGCCCGTCGCGATCGTCGTGGCGCTGGCCGACAAGCTCGACACGCTGACCGGTTTCTGGTCGATCGACGAGAAACCGACGGGCTCGAAGGATCCGTTCGCGCTGCGCCGGGCCGCACTGGGCGTGATCCGGTTGCTGCTGGAAAACCGCGTCCGCCTGCCGCTGCTCCAGGTACCGGGATTCGACGACGACCTGCTGGGCTTCTTCGCCGATCGCCTGAAGGTGCACCTGCGCGACGCGGGCATCCGGCACGACCTGATCGCCGCGGTGTTCGCCCGTGGCGGCGAGGACGACCTGGTGCGCCTGGTCGACTGGGTACAGGCGCTGCAGACCTTCCTGGAGAGCGAGGACGGCGCCAACCTGCTGACCGCCTACCGCCGCGCCGCCAACATCCTGCGCATCGAGGAAAAGAAGGACGAGCGGCGCCACGATGCGACGGTCGACCTCGCCCTGCTGGAACAGGCCGAGGAGAAGGCGCTTAACGACGCCCTCTCGCAGGCGCGCGCACGGGCGCAACAGGCCCGGGACGACGAGGACTTCACCGCCATGATGGCGGCGCTGGCGGACCTGCGGAGCCCGGTCGACGCCTTTTTCGATGCGGTCACGGTCAATGCCGACGATCCCGGCCTGCGGGCCAACCGGCTTTCCCTGCTGGCCGCCATTCGCGACACGCTGCACCAGGTCGGCGATTTCTCGCTGGTCGAGGGCGAGCAACGCCCCGAGACGGCCTGAGCCCGGCGCCCCGCGCCACACCGGACGGAAAGAGTGCCATGAGCAAGTGGGTGTACACATTCGGCAACGGCGAAGCGGAAGGCGACGCCGGCATGCGCAATCTGCTGGGGGGCAAGGGCGCCAACCTGGCGGAGATGAGCGGGCTCGGCCTGCCGGTGCCGCCGGGCTTCACCATCACCACCGAATTGTGCACGGCCTATTACGACAACGACCGGCGCTACCCCGACGGCCTCGAGGCTCAGGTCGCGGCCGCGCTCTCCCATGTCGAGCAACTGGTCGGCGCCGGCTTCGGCGATTCTGAAAACCCGCTGCTGGTCTCGGTGCGCTC
>JBGTSP010000403.1:0-3043 GCA_041940205.1 Alphaproteobacteria bacterium | reverse complement strand
GTCTTGCCGAAGCCGACATCGCCGCACACCAGCCGGTCCATCGGGCGCCCCGACGCCATGTCGGCGAGCACCTCGCCGATCGCGCGGTCCTGATCGTCGGTTTCCTGATAGGGGAAGCGGTCGGCGAAGGCGGGATAGGCGGCGTCCTGCGCGAGTATCTCGCCGGGACGGAGCGCGCGCTGCGCCGCGGTGGCGAGCAACTCGCCCGCAATCTCGCGGATCCGTTCCTTCATCCGCGCCTTGCGCCGCTGCCACGCTTCGCCGCCCAGCCTGTCGAGCGCAACCCCGTCGCTCTCGCCGCCATAGCGCGAGAGGACGTCGAGATTTTCGACGGGGACGTAGAGCTTGTCGCCGCCCGCATAGGTCAGCGCGACGCAATCGTGCGGTGCCTTTTGCACCGGGATTTGCGTGAGCCCTTCGTAGCGGCCGATGCCATGCTCGATATGCACGACGAGGTCGCCGGGGGAGAGGGTGGCGAGTTCGGCGAGGAAGGCGTCGGCGCTCTTCTTGCGCTTGGCGCGGCGGACGAGGCGATCGCCCAGCATATCCTGTTCGGTGAGGACGGCGACGTCGGGCGCGGTGAAGCCATGGTCGAGGCCGAGCACGGTGAGGACGGCGCTGCCGCCCGCCGCGGTGCCCAGAGCCTCCTGCCAGCTGTCGGCTGCAGCGAGGCGGGCGACGCCATGATCGGCGAGCAGGCCCGACAGACGCTCGCGCGCGCCGGCCGAATAGCTGGCGATCACCACCTTCTTCTTCGTGCGGCGCAGGGCGTCGATATGCTTGCCGACCGCCTCATAGACATTGACGTTCTGCGCGCGTTCGGGCGCGAAATCGCGCGGGCCGTCGACGGCGAAGTCGAGGACGGTGGCGCTTTCGGGCTCGTGGAAGGGGGTGGTGGCGTGCATCGGCCAGACAGCGGCGGAAGCGTCCCACTCGGCGGCGTCGAGATAGAGGGCTTCGGGCTTCAGCGGGCGATAGGCGCCGGGATCGGCCGATTTCGCGGCGATGCGGTTGGCATGATAATCGCGGATCGCCTCGAACCGGGCGTCGGCCGCGCCGACCACGCCATGGTCGCGGACGATGATCGCGTCGTCGCCCAGATGATCGGTCAGCGGCACCAGTTTTTCCTCGAACAAAGGCAGCCAATGTTCCATGCCGGCGAGGCGCCGGCCCTCGCTCACCGCCTGATAGAGCGGGTCGCCGGTCGCGGTCGCGCCGAAGGTCTCGCGATAGCGGCCGCGGAAGCGCTTGATCGTGTCTTCGTCCAGCAGCGCCTCGGACGCGGGGAGCAGGGTGAAGCCGTCGACGCTGCCGGTGGTGCGCTGGTCGGTCGGGTCGAAGCGGCGCACCGTCTCGATCTCGTCGCCGAAGAAGTCGAGCCGCAGCGGCTGGTCCTCGCCGCCGGGGAACAGGTCGACGATGCCGCCGCGAATGGCGAACTCGCCGCGATCATGCACCGTGTCGGTGCGGACATAGCCGTTGGATTGCAGCATGTCGGCAAGGCGCGTGATCGCGATCCGCTCCTTGGGCGCGAGGCGCGCGACGAGCTGGCGGACGCGGAACGGGGTGAGGGTGCGCTGGGTCAGGGCGTTGAGGGTGGTGAGGACCAGTTGCGGCCCTTTAGGCTTTGCCTGAAGCGCATGAAGGCCGGCGAGGCGCGCCGACGCGGTGCGCAGCGAGGGGCTGGCCCGGTCATAGGGCAGACAGTCCCAGGCAGGGATTTCGATGAGCTCGATCTCTGGTGCAAAATAATGGGCGGTCTCGGCGACCGCGCGCATCAACTGCTCGTCGGACGCGACGAAGACGGCGCGCGTCGCATCCGAACCATGGGCGGCGCGGGCAATGTCCGCCAGCAGCCAGGGCTGGAAGCCGGCCGGCACGCCGGACAGAGTGAGCGGCGCCTTCGCCTTCAGGATTTTCTGGAGATCGGTCATGTTTCTACTTCCTTCCTCCCCCTTGGGGGAGGGGGACCGGCGAAGCCGGTGGAGGGGTGTTACGCTCTCGAGAGGTTGACACCCCTCCGTCTGGCCTGCGGCCAGCCACCTCCCCTGCCAGGGGAGGATGGCTTCAGTTCTCGATCTTGACGAAATCGAGCTTCAGGAACTGGTCCATCATCGGGCCCTTCCATTCGTCCGGCACGGCGATGGTGCCGAGCGCCCAGCCGATGATGTCGGCATCCTGTTCGTCCATGAAACGCTCGAACCAGGCGATCTGCTCTTCGTTCCAGGTCGCATGGTAGCGTTCGAAGAAGCCGCCGACCGTATAGTCCGCCTCGCGCGTGCCCCGGTGCCAGGCGCGGAATTTCAGGCGACGCATCAGCGGGTTGTCGTTCACAATTTGTTCCTTTAACGGACGTGCCGAAACAGCCGATCGGATATTTGAATGACCGTCCCGGCTGCGTTAGAGAAGCCTCAGATAGCCATGCGACCCGATATTCTCAATCCGCTCTTTGCCGAAATCTCCGCGCTCAAGGGCATTGGCCCGGCGCTGGCCCGTCCGCTCGAACGGCTGGGGCTGGCGCGGGCGGTCGATGTCGCCTTTCACCTGCCGGTCAATTATGTCGATCGGAAACTGATCGACGAACTGGACATGGCGGACGCCGGCAAGGTGATCGGCATCATGCTGACCCCGGTCGATTATCGCGCCAGCGGCAATGCGCGCGCGCCGTTCCGGGTGCAGGCGGTGGACGCCCATGGCAACGCCGTCTCCCTTGTCTATTTCGGTCGCAACAGCGCCTGGCCGCGCAAGCTGCTGCCGCTCAACGAACCGAAATTCGTGTCGGGCAAGCTGGAAGCCTATGGCGACAATCTGCAGATGGTCCATCCCGACTATGTGCTGCCGCCCGAGGAGGCCGACACCGTGCCGGCGCGCGAAAGCGTCTATGGCCTGTCGGAAGGGTTGACCAACAACCGGATGCGCGACCTGGTGGGGCAGGCGCTGGCGCGTGCGCCGGTAGAGCTCGACCTCGCGCAGCAGGTCCTCGGTGGTGACCAGCGGCATGGGCTCGGTGGCGCACTCCACCCGCGCCTTGCGGCGCAGCACC
>JBGTSP010000402.1:0-3045 GCA_041940205.1 Alphaproteobacteria bacterium | reverse complement strand
CGATCCGCCAGGGTCGACTTGCCGGGATCGATATGGGCGATGATGGAGAAGTTGCGGATATGGTCGAGGTCCGCCATGGCGGCGGTGTTTATCACCGGCCCGCGGCGGCGAAAAGCGCTTTCGCGACGCGCCCGCGCGGGCCCGCGAAAGGCATGGGCAAGCGGTCTCTTTCGGGTCTATTCTCGCCGCCACCATGCGTGTTCTGGTGCATTTCCCGCTCTCGCCCTTCTGCCGCAAAGTCCGCATCGCCCTGAAGGAAAAGGGCGTGGCCTTCGAGCTGCAGGCGGAGAAATACTGGGAGCGGAGCGAGGATTTCCTCGCCCTCAACCCGGCCGGCGAGGTGCCGGTGCTGATCGAGGACGAGAACCCGCCGATTCCCGACAGCCAGGTGATCGTCGAATATCTCGAGGAACTGGTGCCCGATCCCTCGCTGATCACCGGCGGCGCGGAGGAACGCGCCGAGGCCCGCCGGCTGGCGGCCTGGTTCGACCAGAAATTCTATCGCGAGGTCACCGACTATCTGCTGACCGAGAAACTGCTCAAGCGCTTCATGGGCATGGGCGCGCCGGACAGCGCCGTGATCCGCGCCGGCCGCGAGAACCTGGCGGTCCACATGGACTATGTCGGCTGGCTGATCGAGCGCCGCGCCTGGCTCGCCGGCGAACGCTTCGGCATCGCCGACATCGCCGCCGCCGCGCAGCTTTCGACCCTCGACTATCTGGGCGACGTGCCCTGGGACGATCATGCCGCGGCGCGCGACTGGTATGCCCGGGTGAAGTCGCGGCCCAGCTTCCGGCCGATCCTGGGCGACCGGATCGCCGGCCTGCCGCCGCCCGCGCACTACGCCGACCTGGATTTCTGAAACCGCGGGGATGCCCGCTCGAAATATCCCTTGAAGCTATAGTCGCTATAGGACCTATCTCCGGTGCCGAGGCATTGGCGAGGGAAAGACGATGAGCGGCGGCTGTTGCGCGAACGCGCCCCGGTTCGAGGGCGCAAGCCCGGCCTTCCGGCGCGCCCTGTGGGCGGTGATCGCCATTAACGCGACGATGTTCGCCGTGGAGATGACCGCCGGCGCGCTCGCCGGCTCGCAGGCCCTGCAGGCCGACGCGCTGGATTTCCTCGCCGACAGCGTGACCTACGCGCTCAGCCTCGCGGTGCTCGGGCGCAGCCTGCGGACCCGCGCCAACGCCGCCCTGTTCAAGGGCCTGAGCCTGGCGGCGATGGGGCTCTGGGTCGCCGGCGCGACCGCCTGGCAGGTCCTGGTGCTCGGCCTGCCGTCGGCCCCGGTGATGGGCGCCGTCGGTGCGGCGGCGCTCGCCGCAAACCTGGCGAGCGTGTTCCTGCTGCTGCGCTTTCGCGACGGCGACGCCAACGTGCGTTCGGTCTGGCTGTGCAGCCGCAACGACGCGGTCGGCAATGTCGCGGTCCTGGTCGCGGCCTTCCTGGTGTGGACGACCGGCAGCGCCTGGCCGGACCTGCTCGTCGCCGCCGGCATGGCCGCGCTGTTCCTGTCCTCGGCGGTGCAGATCGTCCGCCAGGCCCTGAGCGAACGGGCCGAGGCCGCGCGCGACCCGGCGGAGGCGAGCAGCGCCGCGGGCGCGGCCGGCGACGACTGATCCGGTCTTCCGTTCAGGCCAGGGCCAGCAGGGCGCGCAGGTCGGCCGGCCGGCGCACCAGGTCGGCGAGGCTGTAGCCGTCGAGCACGGCGAGAAAGGCCCCGGCCGCCTCCCTCATGATTCCGGTCAGGCGGCAGGCGGGGCTCAGCACGCAGGCGCCGCGGCCCTCGCCAAGGCAGGCGACGAGGGCGAAATTGTCCTCGCAATGGCGCACCACCGCGCCCAGGCCGATCTCCGAGGCCGGCCGGCCCAGCCGCAGGCCGCCGCCGCGTCCGCGCACGCTTTCGACATAGCCCGCCCGGGCGAGGTCCCGTACGACCTTCATCAGGTGGTTGCGGGAGATGCCGTACCGCTCGGCGATCTCCTGCACGGTGACCAGGCGGTCGTCCTCGACCCCCAGCAGCATCAGCACCCTGAGCGCGTAATCCGTGTAGCCGGTGAGCTGCATGGCCGTCTCCATTTAATAGGCATGGAAAATATTGCTTTTAGGCCGCGCGCTCAATATATGCATCGCGAATACCTGTTAAGGAGCCGCCATGACCCAGGACGCGTCCCCGGCCGCACCGCGCCGGCAGCCGGTGCATCCCGACATCGACGAGGCGATGATCGGCGCGCTCGTCGAGGCCTTCTACGCCCGCGTCGCCGAGCATCCCCGCCTCGGTGTCCTCTTCGCCGACGGCCTCACCCGCTCCTGGGCGGCGCACCGGGCCCGGATGGTGACCTTCTGGTCCTCGGTGATGCTGCGCACCGGCGCCTATCACGGCCGGCCGATGCAGGCGCACCGGCATCTCGACGGGCTGCAGGCGGCCGACTTCGCGCTCTGGCTGGAGCTGTTTTCCGCGACCGCGCGCGAGGTGCTGCCGGCCGCCATCGCGGCGCTGTTCATTGAGCGCGCGGAGCGGATCGCCGACAGCCTGCGCCTCGGCCTGACCTGGGATCCCGCGGCGGCGGCGCCCGGCGCGCGCCGGGAAGCGGCGCCGGGTTAACGCCGGCGCCGGCTCAGAGCACCGCGCCCACGGTCCAGGGCACGAACTCGTCCTCGCCGAAGCCCAGCGCCTCGCTCTTCGATTTCTCGCCCGAGGCCATCCGCAGGATCGCCTGGAAGATCTCCTCGCCCATTTCCGGCACGCTCTTCTCGCCGTCCACCACCTGGCCGCAATTGACGTCCATGTCGCCTTCCATGCGGTGATACATGACCGAGTTGGTCGCCAGCTTGAGCGAGGGCGAGGGCTTGCAGCCGTAGACCGAGCCGCGTCCGGTGGTGAAGCAGACGACGTTGGCGCCGCCGGCCACCATGCCGGTGATCGAGGCCGGGTCATATCCCGGCGTGTCCATGAAGACGAAACCCTTCTCGGTGATCGGCGCGGCATAGTCGTAGACGTCCACCAGGTTCGAGGTGCCGCCCTTGTCCGCCGCGCCCAGCGAC
>JBGTSP010000401.1:0-3047 GCA_041940205.1 Alphaproteobacteria bacterium | reverse complement strand
TGCCGATATGGGGAAAGGTGAAGGTGATGATCTGCCCGGCATAGCTGGGATCGGTCATGATCTCCTGGTAGCCGGTGATCGAGGTATTGAAGCAGACCTCGCCGACCGCCTCGCCGGTGGCGCCAACGCCCTTGCCCCAGAAATGGGCGCCGTCGTGCAATACCAGAACCGCTGTCGCCCAGGCAGGCGGAACGGCGGCGTGGCTGTGTTCACTCATGTGCGGGTGGCTCCGGGCGATCGGGGCAGGAACGAAGAGCGTCCCCGGCGCGCATTGGCGCGGGAAAATAGGCAAAGGGTGGGGCAGGGTCAAGACTGGCGTTGAATGAAAAAATTGAGTTGTTTCAATAAGTTAACTTCATCGACCGGTGGCCGGGCGGATTTGCGGTGAACTGCCGCGTCCGCTAGAGTCCCCCGCTCGCCAATGCAGGCCGGAGGCCGAACAGATGCTGCGCGACCGCCTGAACGAGGCTCTCAAGACCGCCATCAAGAACAAGGAAAGCCTGCGGGTTTCGACCCTGCGGCTGTGCAATGCGGCGATCAAGGACCGGGATATCGCGGCGCGCAGCGACGGCAATTCCGACGGCGTCAGCGACGAGGACGTGCTCGGAATCCTGCAGAAGATGATCAAGCAGCGGAAGGACTCGATTCGCCACTACGAAGAGGGCGGCCGGATGGAGCTTGCCGAGCGCGAGGCCGGCGAGATCGCGGTGATCGAGGAGTTCCTGCCGCGGCAGATGGACGAAGCGGCGATCGAGGCGGCGGCCCGCAGCGTGATCGCGGAGCTCGAGGCGGGCAGCCTGAAGGACATGGGACGCACGATGGCCGCCCTGAAGGAGCGGCACGCGGGCGAAATGGACTTCTCCCGGGCCTCGGGCATCGTCAAGGGCCTGCTCGGCGGCTGAACGCAAGGCGAAGGCAGGGAGGAGACGCACAGCGGCGATGGCTTTCGGCGACGGGTTTCTCGACGAACTGCGCGCCCGCCTGCGGGTTTCGGAGATCGTCGGCCGGCGCGTCAAGCTCACCCGCAAGGGCCGCGAGCATTCCGGCCTGTGCCCCTTCCACAACGAGAAGACGCCGTCCACTGCTTCGGCTGCGGCGCGCACGGCTCGGCCATCGACTTCGTGATGCAGACCGAGGGTCTCAACTTCCCCGAGGCGGTGGAGCGGCTGGCCGGCCAGGTCGGCCTGGATGTGCCGCGCCAGAGCGCGGCGGAGCGCGACCGGGCGGAGAAGCGCAAGACCCTCTATGACGCGATGGAACTCGCCTGCCGCTGGTTCGAGGCGCAGCTCGCCTCGGCCGCGGGGCGGACGGCGCAGGCCTATGTCGCCCGCCGCGGACTGGCCGACGAGACGGTCCGACGGTTTCGCCTCGGCTACGCCCCGGACAACGGCCAGGCGCTGATCGCGGCGCTGGAAGCGCGCGGGATCACGGCGGCGCAGATGGACGAGGCGGGCCTGATCGCCACGCCGGAGGACGGCGGCGCGCCCTATGCCCGTTTCCGCCACCGGCTGATGTTCCCGATCACCGACCGGCGCGAGCGCGTCGTCGCCTTCGGCGGCCGGGCGCTGGGCGAACAGCGGGCGAAATATCTCAACTCGCCCGAGACCCCGCTGTTCCACAAGGGCCACATGCTGTTCAACCATGCCGGCGCCCGGCAGGCGGCGCACGAGCATGGCCGGGTGGTCGTGGCCGAGGGCGATATGGACGTGATCGCGCTGGCCGAGCAGGGATTTCCCGAGAGCGTGGCGCCGCTGGGCACGGCGCTGACGGTCGAGCAGATGCGCGAATTGTGGCGGCTGTGCCCGGAACCGGTGCTCTGCTTCGACGGCGATGCCGCCGGCCAGCGCGCCGCCTTCCGCGCCGCGGAGAAGGCCCTGCCGGAACTGAAACCCGGCCATTCGCTTCGCTTCGTCGAACTGCCCGAGGGCGAGGATCCCGACACCCTGGTGCGCGGCCGCGGCGCCGGCGCCTTCCGCGACCTGCTCGCCGCCGCGCAGCCGCTGTCCGACCTCGTCTGGCGGTTGGAGACCGAGGGCCGGCCGGTCGACACGCCCGAACGCCGCGCCGGCCTGCGCCAGGCCCTGCGCGCCCGGCTGCAGCAGATCGGCGATCCGATGGTGCGGGACTATTACGGCCAGGATTTCAAGCAGCGGCTCGAACGGCTGTTCGCCGGCCCCGGGCGCACCGGCCCGGGCGGGCAGGGCCGGCGGTCGGCGGGATATTCGACCGGCGGCGGCTGGCGCGGAAAGGGCGGGGGCCGGGGGGCGCCGGCGGCGAACGAGCGGCGATTGCGGCCCGCCGAGGGACTTTCGGGCGAGGGCACGCAGCGCGAGCGCTTCCTGATCGCCGCCCTGCTGTGCCATCCGGCGCTGGCCGAACGCCTGATCGAGGATCTCCCGGGGCTGCGAATCAGGCAGCCGGCGCTTGACAGCATACTGGTTGCGATCCTAAACCTCGCCGGCTCGGGCAGGCCTCTTGATCTCACGCTCCTCAGGGACGAGATAAAAAACGATACGGCAGCCGAGCTGGTTCACGAACTGACGTCGCCCGGATTCCGGCGGCCGTACCCGACGTTGCGCCCCTCGAGCGATCTCGACGCGGCGGAACAGGCGTGGCGGCAGGCGTTCCTGTTGCACCGCCGGCCCGAGATGCAGGCGGAGCTCAGTCGCTCGGTTGCGGATCCGGACGGGGAAAGCTGGGCCGCCCAGCGCCGGCGTATTGCGGCGACACGACATGTGAACCGACACGCGGCCACGTCCGACCTGTCGGACGACTAGGACCCGATGCACCGAGATCCGGCCGGCGCCCGCGCAGCGGGACGGCCCGGCCAAGCTGGAGAGACGCGAGCACATGGCAGCAAAAACGGCGACCGCAGTCGCAGAAGCCGAACCGCGGCAGGAGCAGGGCGACGCCCCGCTCGCCGATTCCCAGGAGCAGGCCATCAAGGGCATGCTGGAGCGCGGCAAGGAGCGCGGCTACGTCACCTATGACGAACTGAACGATGCCCTGCCGCAGGACCAGGTCGCCTCGGAGCAGATCGAGGACGT
>JBGTSP010000400.1:0-3052 GCA_041940205.1 Alphaproteobacteria bacterium | reverse complement strand
TTGATGACGTAGTGATCGCCGTCGCGCACCGCGCGCGTGCGCACCGCCTGCAGGTCGGTGCCGCAGTCCGGCTCGGTCAGGGCCAGGCCGCCGCGGATCTCGCCGGTGGCGAATTTCGGCAGGTAGTGGCGCTTCTGCGCCTCGGTGCCGAAACGCTCCACCGCGGCCGACATGATCAGGTGGGAATTGAAGATGCCGGTCAGCGACATCCAGGTTTCCGAGATCATCGTCACGATCTTGGCGTAGGTCGAGGCGGACAGGCCGAGGCCGCCATACTCCTGGCTGATGGTGGCGCCGAACAGGCCGAGTTCCTTCATCTGCTCGACCATCTCGTGGGGATACTCGTCGGCATGCTCCAGCCTCAGCACGTGCGGGCGCACGTCCCGGTCGCGCCACTTGCGGATGGCGTCCAGGATCTGGGCTTCGTCCTCGGCGGTGAAACCGCCTGTCGCTGCGTCGTTCATCGTCTCTTCCCCGCTCAACCGTCCGCCTTCCGGCCGGCCAGGTCGGCGGCCAGGATCGCATCGTCGACGCCATGCCCGCGCTTGGGCACCAGCACGCTGCGGCTGTAGCGCATCACCAGCACGCCGTCCTGGTTGAAGGCCCTCGTCTCCACGGTGACGATGCCCTGCGTCGGCCGCGACTTCGACTCGCGCTTGTCCGTCACCTCGCTCTCGGCATACAGCGTGTCGCCGTTGAACACCGGGTGCGGCATGGCGATGTCGGTCCAGCCGAGATTGGCGATCGCCTTCTGGCTGATGTCCGAAACGCTCATGCCGGCGACGATCGAAAGCGTCAGCGCCGAGTTCACCAGCGGCTTTCCGAACTCCGTGTGCTTGCAGTACTCGGCGTCGAAATGCAGCGGGTGCTTGTTCATCGTCAGCAGCGTGAACCAGGTGTTGTCCGCTTCCGTGATGGTCCGGCCGGGACGGTGCTCGTACACGTCGCCGACGGCGAAATCCTCCAGGTAGCGTCCGAAAGACTCCCGGTACCGGTTTTCCGAAACCGGCATCATCTCTCCGGCCATGATCCCTCCTCCCCGAGTATCAGCCGGGCGATCCGCCCTTGTGCCTGCTGCGTCCTGCCTATCACGAACCGGCGGAAAAGCCACCGGGTGCGGACCGCCGGCGCACCGGCGCCGGAACGCGCGGGCGCCGTTTCGTGTCTGCGGCAGGCGCGACGGCGCCCGCGCCGTCATGCTATGCTGCGGCGCACAATCGAGGCCGCCCGGCCCAGCCCGCCGGTCCCTTCGTCCGCCGCATCGGGAGCCCGCCATGTCGCCCACCTTCGACGACCTGCTGGAGACCTGTCCCGCGCTCGCGCGCTTCCCGCGTACCGTGCTCGGCCGCGGTCCGACCGAGATCCAGGCCGCGGCCCGGCTGGGGGAGGAACTGGAGCTCGACCTGCTGGTCAAGCGCGACGACACGTTCGACCTGATGCTCGGCGGCAACAAGGTGCGCCAGCTCGAGTTCTATTTCGGCGAGGCCGAGGCCGCGGACGCCGATACCATCCTGATCACGGGCGCGGTGCAGTCCAACTTCATGCGGCTTGCCGCCGCCGCGGCGCGCAAGCTCGGCATGCACCCGATCCTGCAGTTCGAGGAACGCGTGCCCTCGAACGATCCGAGCTACCGCACCTCCGGCAACGCCCTGCTGGACCAGCTCATGGGCGCCACCATCCACCACTACCCCGAGGGCGAGGACGAGGCCGGCGCCGATGCCCGGCTGGAGGAGCTCGCCGCCGAGGCCCGCCGCGACGGCCGCCGGCCCTACGTGATCCATCTCGGCATCGACCATCCCCCGATCGGCGCGCTCGGCTATGTCGTCTGCGGCCTGGAGGCCTTCGCCCAGTTCGACGAGGCGCCGGAGACGGCGGTCGTGCCCTCGGGCAGCGGCCTCACCCATGCCGGCTTCCTGGTCGGCGCCCGGCTCGCCGGCTGGGACGGCCCGGTGCACGGGATCTGCGTGCGCCGCGACGCCACCGCCCAGCATGCAAGGGTGCTGCGCCGGGCCCGCGAGGTCGCTTCCATGCTCGGCGCCGAAGACCTGATCGCTCCGGAAGACGTCATCGTGCACGATCGCGTGCTGGCCCCGGGCTACGGCCGCATGAACCGCGAGGTGCTCGACGCCATCCTGCGCGCCGCGCGCAGCGAGTCGCTGCTGCTCGACCCGGTCTACAGCGGCCGCACGATGGCCGGACTGATCGACCTGCGCAGCCGCGACCTGCTGCCGGACGGCACCCGGGTCCTGTTCATCCATACCGGCGGCACGCCGGGCGTCTTCGGCTATGCCGACAAGCTCTCGGCGGCGCTCGAGGATCCCGGCTCCCTGCCTTCCGTCGCAAAGCCCTGAACCTGCGGGAGCCCGCCATGGCCATCACCAAGATCCTCGTCGCCAACCGCTCGGAGATCGCCATCCGGGTGTTCCGGGCCGCCAACGAACTCGGCCTCGCCACGGTGGCGATCTGGGCCGAGGAGGACAAGCTCGCCCTGCACCGCTTCAAGGCGGACGAGTCCTACCGTGTCGGCCGCGGGCCGCACCTGGAGGCCGACATGGGGCCGATCGAGAGCTATCTCTCGATCGACGAGGTGATCCGGGTGGCGAAGCTCTCGGGCGCCGACGCGGTGCATCCGGGCTACGGCCTGCTTTCGGAGAATCCCGACTTCGCCGAGGCCTGCGCGGCCAACGGCCTGACCTTCATCGGTCCCTCGCCCGGGACCATGCGCCGGCTGGGCAACAAGGTCGCCGCCCGCGAGCTCGCCATCGAGGTCGGCGTGCCGGTGGTGCCGGCGACCGATCCCCTGCCCGACGATCCCGACGAGATCGTCCGCATGGCCAGCGAGATCGGCTTCCCGCTGATGCTGAAGGCCTCCTGGGGCGGTGGCGGACGCGGCATGCGGGTGATCCGCGAGGAGGCCGATCTCGCCCGCGAGGTTGTCGAGGCCCGCCGCGAGGCCCGGGCCGCCTTCGGCCGGGACGAGGTCTATCTGGAGAAACTGGTCGAACGCGCCCGCCATGTCGAAAGCCAGATCCTGGGCGACAGCCATGGCACC
>JBGTSP010000399.1:0-3059 GCA_041940205.1 Alphaproteobacteria bacterium | reverse complement strand
TTACGCCACCCGCGACCCGCTGGGCGTGGCCGGCGACTTTACCCCCGCCCCCGAGATCAGCCAGATGTTCGGCGAACTGATCGGTCTCTGGGCGGTCGCCTGCTGGCAGCAGATGGGCGCACCCGAACGCCTGGTGCTGGCCGAGGCCGGCCCGGGACGCGGCACGCTGATGGCCGACGCCCTGCGCGCCGCCCGGCTGTCGCCCGGCTTCCTGGCCGCGATCGAGCTGGCGCTGGTCGAGACCAGTCCGCGGCTGCGGGCGCTGCAGGCCGATGCCCTGCCCGCGCTCGCGCGGCCGCCGCACTGGTACGACAGCGTCGACAGCCTGCCCGACGGCCCCCTGCGGTTTCTCGCCAACGAATTCTTCGACGCCCTGCCGCTCCGCCAGTTCGAGCGGCGCGGCGGCCGCTGGTACGAACGCATGGTCGGCTGGCGCGAGGGCGAACTGTGTTTCGTGAGCGCGCCCGATCCGGCCGGACCGGAGAGCCTGCCGGCGGCGCTGCGCGAGGCGCCGGACGGCAGTCTGGCGGAAAGCCGCGAGGCCGACCGGGCGATCGCCGGCGCAATCGCCGGCCGGCTCGCGCAAGCGGGCGGCTATGCGCTGATCATCGACTACGGCCATGTCGTAAGCGCGCCCGGCGACAGCCTGCAGGCGGTGCGCCGGCATGCCTTTCATCCCGTTCTGGCCGATCCCGGCAGCGCCGACCTGACCGCGCACGTGGACTTCCAGCAACTGGCGGAGGCGGCCGTCGAGGCCGGAGCCCGGGCGCACGGACCGCTCGGCCAGGGCGACTTTCTCGAACGCCTCGGCCTTCGGCACCGGGCCGCGCGCCTGCAGGCGGCGGCGACACCGGCGCAGTCCGCGGCGATCGCGGCGGCGCGCCACCGATTGACCGCCGAGGACGGGATGGGCAGCCTGTTCAAGGTACTGGCGCTGTCCGCGCCCGACCTGCCTCCGCCGCCCGCGTTCTGAAAGCCCGCGATGCCCGATCCGATCCAATCCAACACACTTGCCGAAGCCGCGCCCCGGCTGCGTCACGGTTTCTTCACCCGCGCCGGCGGGGTGTCGCGCGGGATCTATGCCGGCCTGAACTGCGGTTACGGATCGAACGACGCGCCCTCCGACGTGCGCGAGAACCGGCGGCGGGTCGCGGAGGCCATGGCCGTGCCGGCGGACGGACTGCTCACGGTGCACCAGGTGCACAGCGCCGTTGCGGTGGCGGCGGAGACGCCCTGGGCGCCCGACGGCGCGCCGAAGGCGGACGCACTGGTCAGCGACCGGCCCGGCCTGGCGCTGGGCGTGCTGACCGCCGACTGCACGCCGGTCCTGTTCGCCGATCCCGAGGCGGGCGTGATCGCCGCCGCCCATGCGGGCTGGCGCGGCGCGGCCGGCGGCATCCTGGAAGCCACCCTGGCGGCGATGGCGGCGAAGGGCGCGCGGCCGGCGCGCATCCGTTGCGCCATCGGCCCGACCATCGCCCAGGCCTCCTACCAGGTGGGCGAAGACATGCGCGCGGCGGCGCTGGCCGAGGACGAGGCCGCCGCGCCGTTCTTCGGCGCCGATGGCGAACCCGGACGCTTCCGCTTCGACCTGCCGGGCTATGTCGGCGCCCGACTGCGACGGGCCGGCGCAGGAGCGGTCGAGGACCTTGCCCGCGACACCTATGATGAGGAAGATCTGTTCTTCAGCTATCGCCGCGCCTGCCATCGTGGCGAGGCCGATTATGGCCGGCTGATCGCGGCCATCGCCCTGACCTGAAACGAGGAGGATCCGATGCCCGTCCTGCAGCTCTCCCCCGACGACGGCCTGTTCTACGAATGGGAACGCCCGAGCCGCGAGGACGGCGTCACCTTCGTGTTCGTGAACGCGATCACCGGCGACCTCGGCATGTGGGAAGCGGCGATCGCGCCGGCGCTGCGGGCCCGGGGCCATGGCAGCCTAGGCTACAATTTCCGCGGCCAGGCCAACAGTCCCTTCGCGCCCGACACCCGACTCGACGAGGCGCTGATTGTCGGCGATCTGGTCCGCCTGCTCGAGGAACTCGCGCCCGAGCGCCCGGTTCTGGTCGGCCTGTCGATCGGCGGCCTGTACGCCGCCAAGGCCGTGCTGGCGGGCGCCTCGGTCTCGGGCCTGGTGCTGATCAACACCCTGCGCAAGATCGGCCCCCGCATCGACTGGATGAACGCCGCCACGCTGCGGGCGGTCGAGGTCGGCGGCCCGCAGCTCGTGCGCGACCTGTATTCCCACCTGCTGAACGGCGAGGCGTGGCAACGCGCCAACCGGGCCGATTTCCTGCAGCCGGACACGGAGTACGCGCCGATCGACCGCTCGAGCGGCCCCTACAACCTGCTGACCTGGATGGGCGCCACCGACTGGGACATCCCCTGGAACGAACTCGACCTGCCGGTCCTGTCGCTCACCGGACTGAACGACCGGGTGTTCTACGACGAGGCGGATGTCGCCGCGCTGTTCGCCACGCTGCCCCGGGGACAGCGAATCGATGTCGCCGAAGCCGGCCACATGCTGCCCGTGGAGACCCCCGAACGGCTGATCGAGGCCCTTGACGGGTTTTCATCAGGCCTCTGAACAATCGGAACGGGTATGCCCCACCTGATCATTTTCCTGATTCTGGTAATTCTCGGCCTGATGGCCTCCTGCGTGCTCTAAGCGCCGGATGTCGCGTTTACAGCCGCTGCCCGCGTTGTTATGGAATCGCAACAAAGGGGCGGAGAGGGACCGGGCCTTGCCATGAAGATCGTTGCGGGGAACAGCAACCGGCCCCTGGCGGAGGCCATTGCGGCCTACCTCAAGGAACCGCTCACCCGGGCGGACATTCGCCGGTTTTCAGACATGGAAGTGTTCGTGGAGATCCACGAGAACGTCCGTGGCGAGGATGTCTTCGTGCTGCAGTCGACGTCGCTGCCGGCGAACGACAACCTGATGGAACTGCTGGTGCTGATCGACGCCCTGCGGCGGGCGTCGGCACGGCGCATCACCGCGGTGGTGCCCTATTTCGGCTATGCCCGGCAGGATCGCAAAGACGAAGGCCGCGTACCGA
>JBGTSP010000398.1:0-3074 GCA_041940205.1 Alphaproteobacteria bacterium | reverse complement strand
GAAGAGGAAGCAGAGGATGAACTCGCCAGAGAAGTGTTTGCAACCTGACCTTCGAGCCTTTGCATGTATGTGCTGACCAGCGTGCAAGCGGGTGCCTCAGCAGCACGATCTCGCGAGCCGTCGACCGCATCAACGCATTCGCCGACCCGGCGCAGGCGGCACAGGTCCGGATCGGCGTGCTGGGTGGTTCCTTCCTCTCGGGCCTGGCTGGCTACCTGGTGCTGCGCCATGCGTCGGGACGCGAGCGCGCGGCGCGCCCGGCCGCGGCCGCCGCGGAGGCAAGCGCCTAGTCCGGCCGAAACGGCCGCGACCGGGGCCCTGCCTCCGGGGAGGTGAGAGCGTCCGGCTCCGGCCGGGCGCTCCGCCACGCCCGAAACCCCGCCCCGTCCGAAACCCCGCCCCGCTCTGGGCCTCGTGAAAGCCCGAGCCTCGCCAAATCCCGAACCCGCCATATCCGCGAGCGCGCGACCCCGCCGCCCAGGCCCCGCCGGCGGCCTGTCAACGAGGGGACTTCCATGGAACCCGTCACCGCAGCCCTGCTCACGCCCCCGGTCCTGTTCTTCGCGCTCGGCCTGCTGGGCGCCGTGGCCACCGTGGAGGTCCGGATCCCGGAGAACTTCGCGAAGGGCATCGCCCTGTGGCTGCTGGCGGCCATCGGCCTGAAGGGCGGGGTGGCGATCGCCTCGGAGGGGCTGAGCGACATCCTGATCGCCGCCCTGGCCGGCATCGTCCTGAGCGCGGCCATGCCGGTGCTGGCATTCGCCCTGCTGCGCCGGGCCACGCGGTTCACGCGGCGCGAGGCGGGCGCGATCGCGGCGCATTACGGCTCGATCAGCATCGTGACCTTCATTGCCGCCAGCGCCGTGCTGGAGGATACCGGGATCGCCTTCGCCGCCGGCATGGTCGCCGTCGCGGCGCTGATGGAGGCGCCGGCGATCGCCACCGGGCTGATGCTGGCGGGCCGGAGCGAGGAGCGGACCCTGCCGACGCGGGCGGTGTTCCGCGTTGTCGTGCTGAACGAGAGCATCTTCCTGATCCTGGGCGCCATGCTTGTCGGCGCCATCGTGGGCGCCGAGGGCGGCGCGCTGGTGGCGCCGTTCTTCTTCGATCCCCTGCAAGGCGTGCTCTGCCTGTTCCTGCTCGACATGGGACTGAAGACCGGCGACGGCCTGCGCCGGGACCGGCGCGTGCTCTCTCCCGGCGCGCTGGCCTTCGGTCTGGCGATGCCGCTGATCGGCGCCGGTCTCGGCATGGCGGCTGCCGTCCTCGCCGGGCTTTCGACGGGCAACGCGGTGCTGCTGATGACGCTGGCCGCCTCGGCCTCCTATATCGCGGTGCCCGCGGCCATGCGCATCGCCCTGCCGGACGTCAACCCGGCCCTCTACACGTCGCTGTCGCTGGGCCTGACATTCCCGTTCAACCTGATCGTCGGCATTCCGCTCTATGTCGCGCTGGCGCAGGCGCTGCTCTAGCCGGCGCCTGCCGGCCAACCGGGCCTGCGCGCCGCATCCGCCTTGCGTCGCCGCTCCCGTGGGGCATCATGCGCGGCGAGACGGGAGCGGGGGAGGAAACGCGCATGACGTCCACGAACGAGGCCTGGCTGGCGCAGGTGCATGAGGAGGCGCTGGAGCCCGACCTGCCGATCGTCGATCCGCATCATCATCTGTGGGAGTTCCGCCACGAGCGGGTGGCGCACCGCTACCTGATGGACGACATCCAGGCGGACCTGCGGGCGGGCCACAACATTGTCGCCACGGTGTTCATCGAGGCGGGCGCGATGTACCGCGCCGACGGGCCTGAACACCTGCGCTGCGTCGGCGAGACCGAGTTCGCCAACGGCATCGCGGCGATGAGCGCCAGCGGGCTCTATGGTCCGGCGCGGGTGTGCGCGGGTATCATCGCGCATGCCGACCTGCGGCGGGGCGACGGCGTGGACGAGGTGCTCGACGCGCATGCGCGGGCGGCAGGACCGCGCTTCAAGGGCATCCGCCATTCGGTCACCTGGGACGCGAGCCCCGAGGTTCCCGACGCGCGCACCGATCCGGTGCCCGGCCAGTACCTTGCCGAGGACTTCCAGCAGGGCGCCCGGCGGCTGGCGGCCCGCGGCCTCAGCCTGGAAGGCTGGTGCTATCACACCCAGATCCCCGAACTGACGGCGCTGGCCCGCGCGGTTCCCGACCTGACGATCGTCCTCGACCATTTCGGCGGCCCGGTCGGCGTCGGCCCCTATGCCGGCCGGCGCGACGAGATCCACGCCCGCTGGCGCGGCGAACTGCGCGAACTGGCCGCCTGTCCGAACGTCGTGGCCAAGCTGGGCGGCATCAACATGGAGCTGAACGGCTTCGGCTGGCACGAGCGCGACCGGCCGCCGGGCAGCGACGAGCTGCTCGAGGCGACCCGGCCCTGGTACGAGTTCACCATCGAGACCTTCGGAGCCGAGCGCTGCATGTTCGAGAGCAACTGCCCCGTCGACATGTGCTCGTGCAGCTACGTGGTGCTGTGGAACAGTTTCAAGAAGCTCTGCGCCGGCGCCTCGGCCGACGAGAAGCGCGCGCTGTTCCACGACACGGCGGCGCGGGTCTACCGGCTGGATCCCTGACACGCCGGGCCGGCGGCGTGGTAGGCTGGACCGCGCCGGAGCGAATGCCGGCCGGGAGGGAGTGCAGGCGATGACGGTGGAGATCAGGCAGGTTCATCCGCTGTTCGTTGGCGAGGTGAGCGGCGTCGACCTGAGGCGGCCGCTGGGCGCGGCCGACGTGGCGGCGCTGGAAGCGGGCATGGACCGCTACGCGGTGCTGGTCTATCGCGGCCAGGAGATCAGCGATGATCAGCAGGCCGCGTTCAGCCGCAATTTCGGCGAGCTCGAGCTGCCGGGCGCGGTGTCCAACATCACCAAGAGCAAGGACCGGCGCCTCGGGCCGCTGATGGCCGACGTCTCCAACCTGGGCAAGGATCAGAAACCGCTGGCCGCGGACAACCGCGCGCGGTTCTTCAACCTCGGCAACCGGCTCTGGCATTCCGACAGCTCGTTCCGGGCGATCTCGAATTCCGGTGAGTCGCGGGTCTTTTCGGTC
>JBGTSP010000397.1:0-3087 GCA_041940205.1 Alphaproteobacteria bacterium | reverse complement strand
AATGCCGGCGCCAGCGAGATGTCGAAGATGGCGATCGGTTTCGGCCGCGAGACCAAGGAAGGCGAGGACGAGGAGGCGATCCAGCGCCTGTTCACGCCGGAATTCCGCAACCGGCTGGATGCGGTCATTCCCTTCGACTATCTCGATGAAGAGGTGGTCGAACTGGTGGTCGACAAGTTCATCATCCAGCTCGAGGCCCAGCTCGCCGAGCGCAAGGTCGAGATCCAGCTCACCGACCAGGCCCGCGAGTGGCTGGCGACCCGGGGCTACGACAAGGTCTTCGGCGCAAGGCCGCTCTCGCGGGTGATCCAGGAGCACATCAAGAAACCGCTGACCGACGAGCTGCTGTTCGGCCGGCTCTCCAAGGGCGGCCTGGTGCGCATCTCGGTGGCCGACGACGAACTCGTCTTCACCTTCCCCGACGCCCCGGTCAGCGGCGACGATACGCCGGTGGTGCCAGAAGTCGTCGAATAGGGCGCGCCTCCCGGCAAACGGCCGGCTGACGGCCGCTCAGGTCTCCACCTCGCGCGGCAGGCCGGCGCGCGCGGCCGCGATGCAGTCGGCCAGCGCCGCATTGTCGCCGACCCGGTTGGCCAGCAGCAGCACCAGGCGGGCGTTCAGGCGGTTCGAATCCTCGTCCGACAGGCCGTCATGGGCGGCGATCAGCGCTTCGTAGAAGGCGTCGGGGTCGGGGATGTTGAGCTCTTCGGCCATCGTCATCGCTCTCCGGGAAGCGCCAGGATCGTCCTTTGGCGGGCCTCGACGGCCCGCGGATCGCAGCGCCGCCAGCGTCCCGCGACATGCTGGTCGGGGCGCAGCAGGTAATAGCTGTCGTCGCCGCCGCCCAGCCGGTCGCGGATCGCGCCCGCGGGATCGGCGATCCAAGGCAGGCCGCAGGCCGGATCGCGGGCCGCGACCACGAAGGTGCGCACCGGCTCGTCACCGTCCGCGAGCGCCCGCAGCCGCGCCAGCCTGTCGCCGTCCGGCGCGCCGTCGAGGCACCACAGGCCCTCGAAGCCGGTGCTCCGGCCCAGATGGTCGAGCAGGAAGCCGCCGGCGCCGTCCGGCGCATTGACCAGCGGCGCGCCCGGCGGCGGGCCGGCGGCAAAGCCGGGATCATCCGGTTCGTTCAGCGGGCTCTCGGTGTGCAGGGTCGCGGTCGAGAGCCGGCCGGAATTGATGAAGGCGCGCGCGAAGGGATGGTCGCGGGCGAGGTCGAGCACGGCCTCGCGCAGGCGTTCGCGCATCTTCGTCTTGGCGGTCATGAAGTCGACGGTACGCGAGGTGATGCGGATGTTCTCGTCGGCCGCGAAGGAGCGCTCGTCGTGGTAGCTGTCGAGCAGGGCCTCGCCGGCCCGGCCGCGCAGCACCAGCGCCAGCTTCCAGGCCAGGTTCTCCGCGTCCTGGATGCCGCTGTTGCCGCCGCGGGCGCCGAACGGCGAGACCTGGTGGGCGGCATCGCCGGCGAACAGCACGCGGCCGTGGCGGAACCGGGCGAGGCGGCGGCACTGGAAGGTGTAGACCGAGAGCCAGCTCACCCGCACCCTGTCGGTGCCGAGCATCGCCCGGATCCGGGGCAGGGCGCGCTCCGGCGTGGCTTCGGCGGCGCGGTCGACGCCCTCCCAGCCGAGCTGGAAATCGACCCGCCACATGTTGTCGCCCTGCTTGTGGCAGAGCGCGGTCTCGCCGGCATGGAAGCCGGGCAGGAACCAGAAGCGGCGTTCCTGCCAGGGCAAGTCCTCCTCGGCGTCGACGTCGGCGATCAGGAAATTGTCCTCGAACACCCGGCCCTCGAAGGGGAGGCCCATGGCGTGGCGGATGCTCGAGCGGGCGCCGTCGCAGGCCACCGCGTAGCGCGCCCGCATCGTGTAGGCGCCCTCCGGCGTTTCCACCGCGATCGTGACCGCGTCGCCGTCCTGGCTCACGTTCGTGCCGCGCTGGCGCCAGCGCAGGTCGATCAGCCCGGCCTGCCGCTCGCAGTGCTCCAGCATGTACATCTCGGCGAGATATTGCTGCAGGTTGACGAAGGCCGGGAACTTCTGGCCGCCCTCGGGCTGCAGGTCGAAGGCGAAGACGCTGTCGTCGCCGTGCAGGACGCGGCCGCGGTTCCAGGTGAAGCCGCGTTCGGTGATCGCCTCGCCCGGGCCCAGCCGGTCGAGGATTTCCAGGCTGCGCTTCGACCAGCAGAGCGCGCGGCTGCCCTCGCTGACCGTGTGATGGGCCTGCAGGACGGTGCTGGCGATCCCGCGCCGCGCGAGGTCGAGGGCCAGGCTGAGACCGACCGGGCCGCCGCCGATGATGACGACGTCGTGCAGCGGGCCCTCGCCGTCCATCTCCGGCGGCCGCCGGAAGGGGAACTCGGGATAGTCGAAGGCCGGCACGGGGTTCAGCCTTCGCCGCGCAGGTCGCGCACCCGTACCGCCTTGCCCTCGCTGCGCGGCACCGTGCCGACCGCCACCACCCGCACCCGGGCGCTGACCCCGACCAGGGTCTTGATCTGCCCCGAGAGCGCCCGCGCCGCGTCCTCCTGCGCGGCCTCGCCGGCGTCCGCGAAGGCGGGGGCGGCCTCGACCAGCACGTCCAGCCGGTCGAGCGGACCCTCGCGGCGGATCTCGAGCTGGTAGTGCGGCGCCAGCCGCTCGTCGGCGACGATGATCTCCTCGATCTGGGTCGGGAAGACGTTGACGCCGCGGATGATCATCATGTCGTCGCTGCGCCCGGTGATCCGCTCCATCCGGCGCATCGAGCGGGCGCTGCCGGGCAGCAGGCGGGTGAGGTCGCGCGAGCGGTAGCGGATGACCGGGAAGGCCTCCTTGGTGAGCGAGGTCCAGACCAGTTCGCCGCGTTCGCCGTCGGCCACCGGCTGCCCGCTCTCGGGATCGACGATCTCGGGATAGAAATGATCCTCCCAGATCGTCAGTCCATCCTTGGTCTCGATGCATTCGTTGGCGACGCCCGGGCCCATCACCTCGCTGAGGCCGTAGATGTCGACCGCGTCGATGCCGCAGCGCTGCTCGATTTCGCGGCGCATGCTCTCGGTCCAGGGCTCGGCGCCGTGGATGCCGATCTTCAGCGCGGTCTCGCGCA
>JBGTSP010000396.1:0-3095 GCA_041940205.1 Alphaproteobacteria bacterium | reverse complement strand
GCGCCGCGCTCAACACCATGCAGATCGCCGAGACCCTGGTGAACCGGCAGTTGTTGCAGAAGAAGGCGGCCTGAGGCCGGTAACGAATCGACAGACCGGCGGGCGGCCTCAGCCGCCGTCCGCCGGCGCGTCGAGCCGCCGGGCGAGGCCCGGCAGGTCGAGTTCCTTCGCTTCAGGATCGGCCGCGATAAGCCGCTCCAGCGCCGCCAGCGCCTCTTCCAGGATTTCCGGCAGGCGCCGGCCCGCCAGCAGGCCGGCGGCGAGCAGCGCAGTGAGTGCGTCGCCCGTGCCGTGCGGCGCCGCGCGGTGCCGGCGATGCACGATTTCCCCGGTTTCCCGCCCGTCTCGCCACAGGGTGACGATCTCGCCGCCGTCGCCGGTCGGGCCGCGTTCCCGGGCCGATGAGATCACCGCCGCCGGTGCCGGCAGGGCTTCCAGGGCGGCTTCCACGCTGTTCTTGCCGGTGAGCCACAGGGCTTCGAAACGGTTCGGCGTCAGCAGGTCGGCGTGCGGCGCCAGGTGTTCGCCGATCGCCCGCGCCACCGCCTCGGGCACGTAGAGATCGTTACCGTCACCGATCACGGGATCGCAAACGGTAACAAGGCCGGGCGACGCGGCGGCCAGGCGTTCGCGCGTCCGCGCGGCCAGGCTCACGGTTTCCGGCGTGCCGAGATAGCCGGTCAGCAGCATCCGGCAGCTGTCCAGAAGACCGCGTTCGACGAGCGCGTCCAGCATCGCCTCCAGCGAAGACGCCGGCGTCGCTTCGCCGGCAAAACCGCCATGGGCGGGATGGTTGGAGAACACAACCGTCGGCAGCAGGCAGACCGGCAGGCCGGCGCGTTCCAGCAGGAACAGGTCGGCGCGGCCGCCGACATGGCCGTGCGCCACGAAGGAGTTGAAACACAGCACGCTCATGCCGGCCCGCCCCCGATCGAGAATCTCCGCCGCATGCCGTCCTCCCTCCCCTGCGGCGGCATCCCGCGCCTGCCGCGCGTCAGTATCGCCCGGGCCCTGCCCGGACCGCCACAATCCTGCTAGGAAGTCCGCCCGCGCTTCCGCAACCACATCCGATCCCGCCATGTCCCCGACCGAGCAAGCCGTCCGCCCGCTGCGCAGCGTCCTCTACATGCCCGCCGCCAATGCCCGCGCGCTGGAGAAGGCAAGGGGGCTGCCGGCCGATGCCGTGATCTTCGATCTCGAGGACGCCGTCGCGCCCGACGCCAAGGACACCGCCCGGGCGCAGGCGGTGGCGGCGGCGCGCGCGGGCGGCTACGCGCCGCGCACGGTGGTGATCCGGATCAACGCGCTGGCCACGCCCTGGGGCCAGCAGGACGCGCAGGCCGTGGCGCAATCCGGGGCGGACGCCGTGCTGCTGCCCAAGGTGGAGGACCCCGAGCAGCTCGCCGAACTGGCGGCCCTGCTGGAGGCGGCCGGCGCACCGGCGGATCTCGCGCTCTGGGCGATGATCGAGACCCCGCGCGGCGTGCTCGCCTGCGATGCCATCGCCGGCCATCCCCGGCTCGCCTGCCTGGTGATGGGCACCTCCGACCTCGTCGCCGAGCTGGGCGCCCGGCACACGCCCGAGCGCCTGCCGCTGATCGCCAGCCTGTCGCATTGCGTGCTGGTTGCCCGCGCCCACGGTCTCGCCGTGCTCGACGGGGTGCCGCTCGACCTGTCGGCGAGCGAGGCGGAACTCGTGCGCCAGTTCACCCAGAGCCGCGACCTGGGTTTCGACGGCCGCAGCCTGATCCACCCCAAACAGCTCGGCCCGGCCAACGCGGTGTTCGCGCCGTCCGGCGACGAGGTGGACGCGGCCCGGCGCATCCTGGACGCCTTCGCCGCGGCGGAAGCCGCGGGCAGCGGCCTCGTGGTGCTCGACGGCCGGCTGGTCGAGAACCTGCACGTCGCCGAGGCGCGCCGCCTGCTGGCCGCGCATGCCGCGACCGAACGGCTGTCGGCGGCGGTCTCATGACCCGGGAACCGCGCGGATTCGGGGCGGTTTCTCGGGAAAATTCCATAGGCGAATCATTGACTTGCCCCCGACCCCCCCTAAAATCGCCAGAAACGTGACCGGCTGCGGCGCGCCCGCCGCCGAGGAGGGATTCCATGACGACCGACAACCGGCCGCTGTCGCCGCATCTGCAGGTCTACCGCCCGCAGATCACCTCGATCCTGTCGATCCTGCACCGCATCACCGGGGTCGGTCTGCTGGTCGGCCTGCTGCTGCTGACCTGCTGGCTGGTGGCCGCGGCCGGCGGCGCGGAGGACTATGCCGCCCTGCAGGGTTTCCTCGGCTCCTGGTTCGGCCGGCTGCTGCTGTTCGGCTTCACCGTGGCGCTGTTCTACCACCTGTGCAACGGCATCCGGCATCTCTACTGGGACGCGGGCTACGGCTTCGAGCTGGACGCGGTCAACCGCTCGGGCTGGCTGGTGCTGATCGCCACCGCGGTGCTGTCCGTGGGCAGCTGGGCGCTGGCCTACGCCATGGCGGGAGGGCTCTGAGATGAGCGAACGGCTGGAAAATCCCCTCGCCCGGGTTCGCGGCCTCGGTTCGGCCAAGGACGGCACGGAACACTGGTGGCTGCAGCGCCTGACGGCGATCGCCCTGGTGCCGCTCACGGTCTGGTTCATCGCCTCGCTGATCGCGCATGCCGGGGCCGAGCATGCCGCCGTGGCGGCCTGGCTGGGCCAGCCCCTGCCGGCGCTGCTGATGATCGTCTTCACCGCCACCGCCTTCTGGCATCTCAAGCTCGGCCTGCAGGTGGTGATCGAGGACTACGTGCACGGCGAGGCGGCCAAGATCACCCTGCTCGTGCTGAACAATTTCGGCTGTATCCTGCTTGCGCTGGCCTGCGTCCTGTCGGTGCTGAAACTGATGTTCGGAGGCTGAACGATGACGCAGTCCTACACCATCATCGACCACACCTATGACGTCGTCGTCGTCGGCGCCGGCGGCGCCGGCCTGCGCGCCACCATGGGCTGCGCCCAGCATGGCCTGACAACCGCCTGCGTCACCAAGGTTTTTCCGACCCGCTCGCATACGGTGGCGGCGCAAGGCGGCATTTCCGCCTCGCTGGGCAATATGGGCGAGGATG
>JBGTSP010000395.1:0-3107 GCA_041940205.1 Alphaproteobacteria bacterium | reverse complement strand
GGCTCGATCAACAAGCAGGTGGTCACCGCGATCAACCAGGCCGGCGGCGTCGCCATCGGCCTCTCGGGCAAGGATGGCGGGCTGGTGCGCGCGCGCCGGGTCACCCGCACGGTCAAGGATCCCGACAGCAACATCGAGAAAGTTCTCGACCTGGGCTTCGTGGGCGAGCCCGAGGCGATCAACGCCGAGCCGCTGCACATTCTCGCCCGCTCCAACATGATCCCCGTTGTCGCCCCGATCGGCGTCGGCGCCGACGGCGCCAGCTACAACATCAACGCCGACACGGTGGCCGGCGCGATCGCCGCCGAACTCAAGGCCTGCCGCCTGATCATGCTGACCGACGTCGCCGGCGTGATGGATGCCTCGGGCACCCTGCTGAAGGAACTCTCCTACGGCGCCGCCCGCGACCTGATCGCCGACGGGACCATCTCGGGCGGCATGATCCCCAAGGTCGAGTGCTGCCTGAGCGCGGTCGACAGCGGCGTCGGGGCGGCCACCATCGTCGACGGAAGGGTGCCGCACGTGATCCTGCTGGAGACCTTTACCGAGGCCGGCGTCGGTACCCAGTTCGTGCCGGACTGAACCCGCCGCGCCCGCTGGACGCTCCCCCAACCCTGCGGCACAGTAGACGCCATGAACAACGGCCCGCTGCACACCTACCCGTTCGAGAAACGGATCCCCGACGGCGACGACAAGGAGCGTCACGTCTGCGGCGATTGCGGCTGGATCCACTACGTCAACCCGAAGATCGTCGCCGGCGCGGTGGTGCATCACGGCGACAAGCTGCTGCTGTGCAAGCGGGCGATCGAGCCGCGCGTGGGCTACTGGACGATGCCGGCGGGCTACCTGGAGGAGCGCGAGGCGGTCGAGGCCGGCGCCGCGCGCGAGGCGGTCGAGGAAGCCAACGCGAAGATCGAGATCGAGGCCCTGCTGGGGGTCTACTCGATCCCGCGGATCTCCCAGGTGCAGATGATCTACCGCGCCCGGCTGCTCGATCCGGCGATCTCGCCGGGCATCGAGAGCCTCGAGGTCGGGCTGTTCGACTGGGACGAGATCCCCTGGGACGATCTCGCCTTTCCCACCGTCCACTGGGCCCTGGACCACTACCACCAGACCCGCGGGATGGACGCCTTCCAGCCCTTCGTCAATCCGGGCGGCGCCTATCTCGAGCCCTGAACGGGCGCGCCGCCGGCGGAACCGCTACTTTTTCGCGATCACCCAGACGGCATGCACGATGCCGGGAATGTATCCCAGCAGCGTCAGCAGGATGTTGAGCCAGAAATGGCCGCCGAAACCGACCTGCAGGAACACGCCGAGCGGCGGCAGCAGGATGGCGAAGATGATGCGAATGAGGTCCATGCGGGGGGCTCTCCGTTTGCGGGGATCGGAAGTGCCGCCTCAGGCGGCGAATTCGCGCAGTTCGCCGACGATCTCCTCGACCGCGAGGTCGTAGAGCACCTTGCCGGCCTCCGGTGTCGCCTCCTGCGGCCAGGAGCCGATGCGCCCGTCGGGGAACTTGCGGCGATAGTCCTCGGCATCGCCCCAGCGGCCGCGATAGTCCGACGGCGCGCCCATGTCCTCGGGCGGCGTCTTGATCGCGTCGGGAAACAGGTGCTGGGTCATCGAGACCTCGGAAATGGTGGCGTGCGAGCCGTCACGGTCGCCGAAGCGCTGGCGGATCTCCGCCATCGTCCGCTTGCCCATCCACCAGCTGCGCAGGTGCAGCGACAGGCCCGGCCGGTTGTCGCCGTCCGCCAGGCTGCGCTCGGCATGGATCTCGGCGAAGGCGGCGTTCACCGTGGCGATGTTGCCGCCGTGCCCGTTGATGAAGAAGAAGCGGCGGAAACCGTGGCGCGACAGGCTGTCGACATAGTCGCGAATCACCAGCTGCAGGGTCGAGGGTTTCAGCGTCATCGAGCCGGTGAAGGCCATGTGGTGCTGGGCCATGCCGACGGCGATCACCGGCGCGACCAGGGTGCCGGTCGCCGCACCGACGCCGCGGGCGACATGCTCGGCGGTCAGCGCGTCGGTACCGATCAGGCCGTTGGGGCCGTGCTGCTCGGTCGAGCCGATCGGCACGATGATGGTGTCCGAGCCTTCGAGATAGCGCTCGACCTCGTTCCAGGTCTGCATCTGCAGCAGCATGGGCCTCTGCCCTCCCGTTTTTCGTTCCGGCAACCTAGAAGGTTTCGCGGCCGGCCGGAAGCGGGGGCGAATCCGCCGCAGTCGCGACTGTTGTGCGGACACGACCGCTTTTGTAGTTAACGGGATTATGGCCGGGCGCGCGCCCGCGGCCGGCCGGCAAACCAACAACGGCTCTGGAGGGGGCGTCCGATGTCGCAGAATGAAATCTTTCCCGTGAGTTCGGACTGGGCCGCGCGCGCCCATGTCGACAACGCCGCCTATCAGGAGATGTACCGCCGTTCCGTCGACGACCCCGAGGGGTTCTGGGCCGAGCAAGCCGAGCAGCTCCACTGGTTCCGGGCACCCACGAAGATCCGCCAGTGGGATCCTCCGTTCGCCCAGTGGTTCGAGGACGGCACCACCAACCTCGCCTACAACTGCCTCGATCGCCACGTGGCCGCGGGCCGCGGCGACGCCACCGCCCTCGTCTGGGAGGGCGAGCCCGGCGACACGCTCACGCTCACCTACGCCCAGCTCTTGGCCGAGGTCAGCCGCTTCGCCAACGCCCTGCTCCAAAACGGCGTGGCCCGGGGCGATCGGGTGGTCATCTACATGGGCATGGTCCCCGAGGCGGCCATCGCCATGCTCGCCTGCGCGCGCATCGGCGCGGTCCACAGCGTCATCTTCGGGGGCTTCGCCGCGGACGCCGTGCGCGATCGAGTCCTCGACGCGGGGGCGACCACCGTGCTCACCCAGGACGGCGCGTGGCGTCGCGGCAAGATCGTCGAACTCAAGGCCCAGGTCGACAAGGCGCTCGAGCGCTGCCCCGACGTCGCCCGCACCATCGTGCTGCGCCGCACCGGCAACGACATCACGATGAAGGAGGGGCGAGACCTCGAGTGGAGCGCCGTAATCGAGGGGGTCTCCGACCAGCACGAGGCCCCCGCCCTCCCCGCCGAGCACCCGCTGTTCATCCTGTACAC
>JBGTSP010000394.1:0-3109 GCA_041940205.1 Alphaproteobacteria bacterium | reverse complement strand
ATAGGCGAGATCGGACAGCAGGTAGATGCCGTTCTCGCGGGCGAAGGCGACGATGCGCTCGTAGAAGGCCAGGTCGACGGTTTCCGCGGTCGGGTTCGACGGATAGTTGAGCACCAGGGCCGTGGGCGGCGGCACGCTGTGGCGCACCGCGCGCTCGAGATTTTCCCAGAAATCCTGGCCCGTCCCCATGGGAATGTGGCGGATCGCGGCGCCGGCGATGATGAAGCCGTAGGGATGGATCGGGTAGCTCGGGTTCGGCGACAGGATCACGTCGCCCGGCGCGGTGATCGCCTGCGCCAGGTTGGCGAGCCCTTCCTTCGATCCCAGGGTGACGATGGTTTCGCCCTCGGGGTCGATCTCGACCCCGAAACGCCGCGCATAGTAGGCCGCGTTGGCGCGGCGCAGGCCGGCGATGCCGCGCGAGGCGGAATAGCGGTGCGCCTTCGGGTCGGCCGCGGATTCGGCCAGCTTGGCGATGATGTGGGGCGCCGGCGGCTGGTCGGGATTGCCCATGCCGAAATCGATGATGTCCTCGCCGGCGGCGCGGGCTTCGGCCTTCATGGCGTTCACTTCGGCGAACACGTAGGGCGGCAGGCGGCGGATGCGATGGAAATCGGACATGATGACGACGACGGAGCTTGCGGCGCACGGGCGCGGTCTGGGCGGCGCTTCTACCCCGTTCTCCCGTCCCTGTCACGGGGCCGGGAACCGATCCGCAACGAGAAACGCCCGCGATCCGCCGCATCGGGGATCGCGGGCGCCGGTCGACGTGCCGGCGGGAGTGCCGGGCTACTCGATATAGATCTCCGCCCGCCGGTTGCGGGCTTCACCCGTGGGCATGAACTCGTAATAGACCGGTTCGGAATCGCCCCGGGCCTCGACGATGATCCGTCTTCGGTCGACCCCCAGGCGGGCGAGCGCCCGCGCCACCGCTTCCGCCCGATCCAGCGAGACATTGAAATTGGTCTGGATGTGCTTGCGGTACTTCATGTTTCCGGTGCGCTGGCTGGCATGTCCGATGACGCGGACATAGCCGTCGCGCTGCTTCGCCGCCGCCGCCGCCGCGCGCAGATCGCCGTTCGAGGACGCCAGCGGCTGGGTCGATCCGTGCCCGAAATAGACCACGAACTCGCCCGGCGGCGCGGTCGCGACCGCCGTCGCGTAGCCCGTTCCCGTGGTCTGGTAGCCGGCGCTAACCCCGCCGCCGCCGATCACCACCGTGCCCGGCGCGTATCCGCTGGCCGCCGCGAGGGCGGCGGTCGCGTAGGGCGCCGGCGGCACCGGCGAGACGGAATAGGCCGGTCGCGGCGAGGTATCGAGGGCGGGATTCGGTGTCGCCGCGATCATCGCGGCGGGATTGGCCGGCACGCCGGTCGGTGGCGGCGGCGCCACCGGCGCCAGGTTGCCGCCCGCAGCCGGCAGGGCCGCGGTCTGCGCCGGCGCGGCGACCGCAGCGGTCTCGGGCGCGGGAACCTGTCCCGGAGTGGCGGCGATCGGCGGCGGCGGCGCCACCGGTTCGCGGCGCTGCACGATGCTGGGCACCTGGTAGTTCGAACCCGAAACGATCGTCCCGGCATTGGGGGCGGCCGGCGCCGGCGAGCCGACACGGGCGCGGGCCGCGGCGGCCTGCTCGGTTGCCGCCTGCGCTTGGCTGCGCGCCTGGTCCTGCGCCTCGGTCACCGCCCGCGGCGGCGGCGGTGGCGCCAGGGTCGAAAGACGGCTGCCGGTGGTCTCCGTGCGAGCGGGCGGACTGGCCGCCGCGTTGCCGGCGCGCAGCTGCTGATCGGTGTAGCGGGCATTGTCGCGGTCGGCGACGAGGCCCCGGGCCAGCAATTCGCGCTCTTCCGCCGACGAGGGCGCGGCCGGGCGTTCGGGCACCTGGCGGAGCTGCGGGAAATTCCGGTTTCCGGCCTGCTGCGCCCGGGCTTCCGCCACGCGGGCCTGGGCCTCGGGACTGGCCGCCGGCAGTTCCTGGAGATCGTCCTCGAAGACGTTGTCGAACCAGGCCACCGGATTGATCCAGTCCGGCGTCGAGGAACAGGCCGAGAGCATGGCCGCGGCCGCAAGGGGAACCAGGCGTCGGGCGATCCCGGCCAGCCGGGCCGGCCGTCCGCGGGGGCTATCCTGATGCATGAGGGTGTCCACCGATCCTCTGTCGATCCCGATACGCGCCACGAATGCAATATTTGTCGTGCAAACGTTTGCCATTGAGCCGTGGCGAATCATTGCCCACACATTGTAGGTTGCGACCATGCGAGGTCAAACCGCGCGTCACCGGCCAGGCCGCGGCAACGGCCGGCGAACGGCCAGACAAGGGGGAAACATGTCCGAGAGCACCTCAGGTCCGCAGAACGGCAACCCCGATCCCGCCGAATTCGCCCGCAACATGGCGGAGGTTGCCGCCAAGAGCCAGCAGCTCGTCACCCAGTTCCTGCAGAAGCAGGCCGCCGACGGTGCCCAGCAGAACGCCGACCCGCTGAACATCGGCAATGCCTTCCTCGAACTGACCACGCGGATGATGAACAATCCGCAGCAGATCCTGGAAGCGCAGATGGGCCTGTGGCAGAGCTACATGGACCTCTGGCAGTCGACCGCGCAACGCATGCTCGGCGACGAAGCCCGGCCGGTAATCGAACCCGACCGGGGCGACAAGCGCTTCAAGGATGCCGAGTGGCGCGACAACCAGATCTTCGACTTCATCAAGCAGTCCTATCTGCTGACCGCGCGCTGGATGCAGAACACCGTCTCGGACGTCGAGGGCCTGGATGACCAGACCCAGCGCAAGGTGGCGTTCTATACGCAGCAGTTCATCGACGCGATGTCGCCCACAAACTTTGTTCTCACAAACCCTGAAGTTCTTCGCCTAACCGTCGAGGAAAACGGAGAAAATCTCGTTCGTGGACTCGACAACATGCTCGAGGACATGGAGCGCGGCAAGGGCCAGCTCGCGATCCGCATGACCGACATGGAGGGCTTCAGGGTCGGCGAGAACATCGCGGTCTCGCCGGGCAAGGTGGTGTGGCAGAACGACCTCATGCAGCTTCTGCAGTTCTCGCCCAGCACGCCGAAGGTGCACAAGCGGCCGCTGCTGATCGTGCCGCCCTGGATC
>JBGTSP010000393.1:0-3110 GCA_041940205.1 Alphaproteobacteria bacterium | reverse complement strand
TCCAGACCGTAGACGCGGGCGATGCCGTCACCGACGGACAATACCTGGCCGACTTCCGAGACCTCGGCCTCGGCGCCGAAGTTGGCGATCTGCTCTTTCAGGATCGCGGAAATTTCAGCCGCTCGCAGATCCATCACTCAACCCCTCTCATGGCGAATTTCAGATTTTGCAGTTTGGTCTTCAGCGACGAATCCACCATGCGCGAACCCACGCGCACGACCAGACCGCCGAGAATGTCTTCGTCGACGATCGCCTCGACGGCGACGTCGGTCTTCATGGCCGCGGTCAGTTCCGCCTTGATGGCGGCGACCTGCTGCTCGCTGAGCGCGAAGGCGGAGGTGACCCGGGCGACGACCTCGCCGCGGTGCTCGGCCAGCAGGTGGCGGAAGGCCGAAAGCGTGTCGGCCAGCGCGAACAGCCGCCGGTTGGCGATCAGCACGCCGACATACTGGCGCGTCAGGGCGGTCAGACCGGCCTGCTCCAGCAGGGCCGCGACGGCCTTCTGTTGATCCTCTGCCGAGAAAACGGGGCTGCGCAGGAGACGGCGGAAGTCCTCGGACTCGTCGATGATCCCCTGCAGCGTGCCGCAATCCTTCTCGACGTCGTCAAGCTGGCCGCGATCCTGCGCCAGCTCGAACAGGGCCGTGGCGTAGCGCCCCGCGATCCCCGAAACGATGCCTGATTGGGCCGTCACTCGTTTTGCGCTCCGATTGCTGTGGCGACCGCTGCCGCCGCGCCCCGAGGGCCTTGCCAGGCCTCTCTTAAGTCCTTGAATTCCTTGATCGAATTCCGCGCATGGAAATACGCGTGCACACCCCTCCCGGGCAGGCGAAGGCGTACTAACACAGGCCTTGGCGAAGGCGCAACCGGGCCCCAATCGATGCGACAAGTGGACGCTCGACCGGCGCGTCGCGGCATCCCGGCGGCGGCATCGCGCACCGGCGGGCCGAAGGGCCCGCGCCCCCCGGCGATCGGCTGCGCGCGTGGCGTTGGCGTTTGCCGGCGATCCGGCCTATATGAGCCGCCATGAACGATCTCGCCTTCATCAAGATGCACGGTATCGGCAACGATTTCGTCGTGCTCGACCTGCGCGACCGGGACTTCCGCATGGATCCCGACACCGCCCGGGCCGTGGCCGACCGCCATACCGGCGTGGGCTGCGACCAGGTGATCTCGATGGAGCCCTCGGCGCGCGCCGACATCTTCATGCGCATCCACAATCACGACGGCGCCGAGGTCGGGGCCTGCGGCAACGCCACGCGCTGCATCGGCGCGCTGATGTTCGCGGAAACCGGCCGCGAGACGATCGGCATCGAGACCATTTCCGGCCTGCTCCGGGCCTGGTCGGCCGAGGACGGCAAGGTCCGGGTCGACATGGGCCCGGCCCGCCTCGACTGGCAGGCGATCCCGCTGGCCCGGGAGATGGACACCCTGCATGTCGAGCTCTCGATCGGACCGAAGTCGGCGCCGGTGCTCGCCGACCCGGTGGCGGTCAACATGGGCAACCCGCACGCCGTGTTCTTCGTCGACGACGCCGCGGCGGTCGACCTCGCCACCGTCGGGCCGATGCTGGAACACCATCCCCTGTTCCCCGAGCGGGCGAACATCTCGGTGGCGCAGGTCGTGGGTCCAGACGCGCTGCGCCTGAGGGTCTGGGAACGCGGCGTCGGCATCACCCAGGCCTGCGGCTCCGGCGCCTGCGCCGCGGCCGTCGCCAGCGCCCGGCGCGGCCTGACCGGCCGCCGGGTCGCGGTGCACCTCGACGGCGGTGCGCTGGACGTCGAATGGCGCGACAGCGGCCATGTCGAGATGACCGGCCCGGTCGCGACCAGCTTCACCGGCCTGATCGATCCCTCGCTGATCGCCGCGCGGCGCGACGCGGCCGCCTGACCGCCCGCCATGGCGGATGTCGATATCCTGACCTTCGGCTGCCGGCTGAACAGCGTCGAATCCGAGATCATGCGCCGCAAGGCCGCCGAGAGCGGCCTCAGCGACGCGGTCATCGTCAACACCTGCGCGGTCACCTCCGAATCCATGCGCCAGGCCCGGCAGGCAATCCGCAAGGCCCGCAGGGCACGGCCCGGCGCGCGCATCCTGGTGACCGGCTGCGGCGCCCAGGTCGATCCCGACCGCTTCGCCGCCATGCCGGAAGTCGACCGGGTGCTGGGCAACGAGGAGAAGCTCGAGGCCCGCAACTTCCTGGACGACGCGGGACCGCGCGTGCGGGTCAACGACATCATGTCGGTGCGCGAGACCGCGCCGCACCTGATCGACGGCTTCGAGGGCCGCAGCCGCGCCTTCGTGCAGGTCCAGCAGGGCTGCGATCACCGCTGCACCTTCTGCATTGTGCCCTTTACGCGCGGGCCCGAGATCTCGCGCAAACCCGAGGACGTGATTTCCGAAGTGCGCGAGCTTGCCTCGCAGGGTGTGAAGGAGGTCATGCTGCTCGGCCAGAACGTGAACTCCTACGGCAAGCAGTGGCGTGGTGAGGGGCCGGACTTCGGTGAGCTCGTGCAGATGGTCGCTGAAGTGGACGGCGTCGAGCGCATTCGCTTTACCTCGCCGCACCCGATGAACGTGGGCGAATCGCTCTACGAAGCTTTCGCATCGTGCGCGAAATTGCAGCCGCACATTCATCTGCCGCTCCAGTCGGGTTCCGATGCGGTGCTCCGGCGCATGAAGCGCGAGTACGACGTGGCAAAATACCTCGAAGTCGTCCGGCGGCTGCGGGAGTCGAATCCCGATCTCTCGATTACGACGGACATCATCGTCGGCTTCCCCGGCGAGTCGCAGGCAGATTTTGAGGCCACCCTGGCGGTGTTCGAGCAGGTTCGTTTCGACAGCGCCTACTGTTTTGCCTACTCAAAACGCCCCGGAACGCCTGCCCTGAAGCTTGACGGCGAAGTGCCGGGACCGGTGGCGAAGGAGCGGCTGCGTGAGTTACTATCATTGCAGGAAAAGATCGGCGCCGACGTGGCGCGCGGCTTCGAGGGCCGCGTGGTCGAGGTGCTGGTCGAGGGCCGCAGTCGCCGGCGGACAAGTCAGGTGAGCGGGCGCGCCGGCAGCAACTGGACCGTGGTGTTTGATGGTGATGCGTCCTTGATCGGCAG
>JBGTSP010000392.1:0-3112 GCA_041940205.1 Alphaproteobacteria bacterium | reverse complement strand
GCCGATCATGACCGGCGCCTTCGGCTACGACCTGATCTTCCAGTTCGAGCGCATGCCGTTGCGGATCGACCGCTCCAGGCAGGACAAGGACATGCACCTCTACCTGCCCGACCGCATGTACGTGCTGGACCGGCAGAAGGAGATCGCGGCGCTCTATACCTACGAGTTCGCCCGGGACTCCCTGTCGACGCTCGGCATTCCCTTCGAGACCGGCGAGGCGGTCGCGCTGCCCGCCGGGTCCACCGGCGCGGCCGGCGGGGTGCAGTCGGATCTCGCCGACCAGGAATACGAGGGCCTGGTGAACGTCGCCCGCGAGCACATGCGCGTCGGCGACATCTTCGAGGTGGTCCTGGGCCGAACCTTCCGCGCGCCGTTCGCCTACCGCCCCTCGGCGATGTACCACCTGATGCGCCGGATCAATCCCTCGCCCTACGAGTTCCTCTGCCAGTTCGGCGACGAGCAGCTCGTCGGCGCCTCGCCGGAGATGTTCGTGCGGGTCGACGGCGACCGCATCGAATCCTGTCCGATCAGCGGCACCATCCGCCGCGGCACCAATGCCATGGAGGACGCCGACCGGATCCGCGAGCTCTACAATTCCTACAAGGACGAGGTCGAGCTGACGATGTGCACCGACGTGGACCGCAACGACAAGTCGCGGATCTGCCGGCCGGGCACCGTGAAATTGCTGACCCGACGGCTGATCGAGCGCTATGCCGGCCTGTTCCACACGGTCGACCATGTCGAGGGCCGGCTGCGCGAGGGCCTGAACGGGCTGGACGCCTTTCTCAGCCACATGTGGGCGGTGACGCTGACGGGCGCGCCCAAGCGCAAGGCGGTGGGCCTGATCGAGCGCTACGAGGACACGCCCCGGCTGTGGTACGGCGGCGCGGTCGGCGCCATCCTGCTGAACGGCAACGTCAATACCGGCATCACCATCCGCACCGCCCATCTTAAGGACGGTCATGCCGAGTACCGCGCCGGCGCCACCCTGGTCTGGGATTCCGTGCCCGGCGAGGAGGAGCAGGAGACCCGGGTGAAGGCCACGGCCTTCTTCCGCGCGCTCGAGACTCTGGACAATCCGCCCGCCGCCGACGCGGGCGAGCGGCCACTCCCCTTCCCCGATGCCTCGGTGGTGATGATCGACAACGAGGACAGCTTCGTGCACACGCTGGCGGACTATTTCCGCCAGACGGGCGCGACGGTGAAGACCTTCCGCGCCGGCCCGGGCGTCGCCGAGACGGTGCTGGCGGAAAAGCCCGACCTCGTCGTGCATTCGCCCGGTCCCGGCCGCCCGGCCGACTTCGGCGTGCCCGACCTGGTGCGCCGCTTCGCCGAGGCCGGCCTGCCGCAGTTCGGGGTCTGCCTCGGCCTGCAGGGTATCGTCGAGGCCTTCGGCGGCGAACTCGACCTGCTGGAGGAACCGCGCCACGGCAAGACCTGGGCGCTGCAGCATGATGGCAGCGGCCTGTTCGAGGGCCTGGCGCCGGGCTGCACGGTGGGCGCCTACCATTCGATCGTGGCCTTTCCCGACCATATGCCCGAGGACCTGGAAGTCACCGCCCGCAACGAGCGCGGCGACGTGATGGCGATCCGCCACCGCGGGCAGCCGGTCGCCGCGGTGCAGTTCCATCCCGAAAGCATCCTGTCGATGGGCGGCGACGCCGGTCACCGCCTGGTCGAGAACGCGCTCAGGGTCCTGCTGGCCTGATCCGCCGGCGCGGCCGGGCGGCTCAGTCCGGGCTGTTCCAGAGCAGGCAGCGCACCTCGCCGAAGTCGCGGCCGAGCCGGTCCCAGGTCGCGCCACCGTCCTGCGAACGGAAGGCCTGGCCCAGATTGGTGGCGCAGAACACCAGGGCGGGATCCGCGGCATCCACCGCGATGGCCCAGGGAGTCGAGTTGAGCGGTCCCGGCAGGCCGGCGTCCTTCCAGCTTTCGCCGTGATCGCGGGAGACCAGCAGCCGGCCGCTGTCGCCCGGCGGTCCGTTGCCGTTGCACAGGAAGACCGTGCCGTCGCCCGCCGCCGAAGGCGTGATGCCGCGGGTGTACTGCCAGTCGCTGGGCAGCTCCCGGAACCGGAAGGTGGCCCCGCCGTCGTCGGAGACGTGCAGGCCGCGGTTGGTGGTGCAGAACAGACGGCTGCCGCCGGGCGCCGGCAGCACCGCCAGGTCGTGGCCGTCCTGGCTGAGGAGCCCCTCGCCCGCGCGCTCGAATGTCCGCCCGCCGTCGCCCGAACGCCAGACGCCGTCGATCTCGACCGAGACATAGGCGCGGGCGGGATCGTCGGGATCGAAGACGATGGCGGTGATGCGGGGCACGCCGACATAGACGCAGCGCTCGGCGAAGGCGGCGTCCAGCCGGCGCCAGCTCGCGCCGCCGTCCTCCGAGCGCCAGAGCGCCGCCGGTCGCGTGCCGGCCAGCAGCACGTCGGGATCGTCCGGCGCCTGGGCAAGCGCCCAGACCTGCAGGTCGTCCATCGGCGAGGGCAGATGGGTCCAGGCGAGGTCCCCGACGTCGAACCGGTAGATCCCGCTGTCGGTGCCGGCGAAGACCGCGTCCGGACGCCCGGGATGGGCGCTCAGCGCCCAGCAGCGGGCCTCGAGATAGAGACCGGATTCGCTGTAGGGGCGCACCCATTCCCCGCCCCGGTCGGTGGAATGCCAGACCGACAGGCCAGCGGTGCCGATATAGGCGCGCATGGCGTCCTCCCCTGATGGTCCCGGGCTCAGGCCGCGGGAAACACGGTCTCCGCCCCTTCCGGCGCGCCGACGATGACCCGTTCGGCCATGCCGCAGAACAGGCCGTGCTCGACCACGCCCGGCATCGCCGACAGGCGCGCGGCAAGCCCGGCGGGATCGGCAATGGCGGGGCCGAATTCACAGTCCAGGATCGGATTGCCCTCGTCCGTCAGCACCGTCGCGCCGTCGCGCTGGCGCCGCGTGACGGCGCAGCCCAGCGCCGCGATCCGGCGGGCGAGCGGACGCTCGGCCATGGCGATGATCTCGACCGGCAGGGCGAAGGCGCCCAGGACGGCCACCCGTTTCGAGGGATCGGCGATGACGACGAAGCGGGCGGCGCTGGCGGCGACGATCTTCTCTCGCAGATGCGCGCCGCC
>JBGTSP010000391.1:0-3125 GCA_041940205.1 Alphaproteobacteria bacterium | reverse complement strand
CGCAACACCGAGCGGGTCCTGACCAACGCGGCGGTGGAGCGCCTGCTGGAGAAGGAGCGCGCGCTCGGGCCGGATCTCAAGTTCGAGGACATCATCGAGGAAGTCGCGGGGGTCTATCCGCGCATCATGACGCAGGGCGAGATGGATGCCGGCGCCTGGTCCTGCGGCATGGTCGCCGGCCTGATCAACGACATCCCGACCTGCAAGGAACTGATCGACCGGATCATGGCCGAGGCCGAGGCGATCATCCGCCAGCGCCTCGGCGGCTTTCTCGGCGCGGCCTGAACCCCGCGTCGTCGCCGCCGCGCGTCGGCCGGCGGTCGGGACGGGGCGGTCATGCTGTCGCCGCATTTCCCGTCGATCAGCGACGCATGACCACGATCGCGCTGCGGTTCCTGTTCTTGGGCCTGCTGGCCGCAAGCCTGGCCGGCCCCGCGCAGGCCGCGCCCTGCCTGCCGCCCGGTCCGCTGGCCTTCGATCTGTACAACGACGGGGAAGCGGTGGGCACGCTCGCCATCGACCTCGAACGGCAGGGCCGCGAGACGGTGGCGGTGCTGCGCATCGACGTCGCCGTCGGATTCATGGGCGCCACGCTCTACCGCTACCGCCATCGTTCGCGCGAACGCTGGCGGGGCGCGGCCTTTCTCGATTTCGAGGGCCGGACCGACGACAACGGCCGCATCCGCGACGTGCGCATCGCCACCAGCGGCACTCGCTATGCCCTGGAGCGCAACGGCGAGGAAAGCGAGGTCGAGGCGCTGCTGCTCTCGCACCTGATGTGGTGCCCGGCCCTGCTCGCCGACCGGCCGGTGCTCTCGACGCTCAACGGCAAGACCCGCGAGGCCCGGGTGGTGGCGCTGGGCACGAGACGGCCCGCCTTCGGCCGGGACGCGCCCGCGACCGGCTACCGGGTGACGCAGAAGGGCCGGAGCGGCGAGGTCTGGTACGATTCGGACGGGCGCCTGCTTGCCGCCTCCTTTCCCACCGTCATCGGCAGCACCGCGCGAATCCTGCGGCGTCCCTGAATTCCCTGCGCTTTCCCCCTTCTTTTCCGCCGAAACGGGGTTCGGCGACGCGGACCGCGTGAGCCTGCGCGGCGAACGTGCCACAATCGCCCGGTCGGACATTCAACGGACCGAGGCAGCCTGCGAGAAGGCCGACGACAGGATGTTTGCGCTCGATATCGACGACAGCACGAAGGGGCACACGATCGCCGGCGGCGCGCGCGCCTACCGGCTGCCGCTCGCCGATTTCTGCGCCCGTTTCGAGGCCAGCGTGCTGTACGAGGCGCGGCTCTACATCACCCGGGCGGAAGGCGCGCCCGAGGGCCGCTACTGCGAGTTCACCTACCAGCCGGCCGATCCCGGGGCCGATCCGCCGTTCGAGGGCAGCCTGTTCGTGCTGCTGCCGCGCGGCGAGGAACTCGGCCCGCTTGGCGATGCCCGGGTCACGCTGGCCGTCGGCCGCCGGGCGGACGCGACACGGCTCGCCCGGGAGCGGTCCGAAACCTCCGCCGCGGGCTGACGTTCAGGCCGGAAAACGCCTTACGCGGCCTTTTCCGCCGGCAGCGCCGTTTCGGCCAGGCGCACCCAGTAGGCCGCGCCGTAGGGCGTCACCTCGTCGTTGAAGTCGTAGCGCGGGTTGTGGACCATGCAGCTGCCCTCGCCGTCGCCGTTGCCCGCGAAGATGTAGCAGCCGGGTTTCTTCTCCAGCATGAAGGCGAAGTCCTCGGACCCCATCGTCGGCACTACGTCGCGGTTGACATGCTCCTCGCCGACCAGGCGGCTCGCGACCTCGGCGCACAGCTCGGTCTCGTCCACCGAATTCACCGTCGGCGGGTAGCAGCGCTGGTAGGAGACGGTCGCCTCCGCGCCATGCGCCGCCGCGACGCCCTCGGCATGGCGGCGGATGTGGTTTTCCAGCATGTCCCGCACCTTGGGCTGGAAGGCCCGGGTGCAGCCGGCGATCGCCGCCTCGTTGGGGATGACGTTGTAGGCGTCGCCGGCATGGAACTTGGTGACGCTGACGACGCCGCTCTTCAGCGGATCCATGTTGCGTCCGACGATCGCCTGCAGGCTCTGCACCAGCTCGCTGGTGACGACGATCGGATCGATGCCGTGATGCGGCATCGCCGCATGTGCGCCGATGCCGCGGACGGTGATGTCGAAGCGGTCGAACGACGCCATCATCGGACCCGGCCGCATGGCGAAGCTGCCGACCGGATAGCCCGGCATGTTGTGCATGCCGAACACGGTCTCGCAGGGGAAGCGCTCGAACAGGCCGTCCTCGATCATCGCGGCCCCGCCGCCCTCGTTCTCCTCGGCGGGCTGGAAGATGAAATGCACGACGCCGTCGAAGCCCGGCTTCTGCGCCATGTATTTCGCGGCCGCCAGCAGCATCGTCGTGTGACCGTCATGGCCGCAGGCATGCATGCAGTTCTCGGTCTTCGACTTGTGGCCGAAGGTGTTGAGTTCCTGCAGGGGCAGCGCGTCCATGTCCGCGCGCAGGCCGATCGCCCGGTTGCCGGAACCGTTGCGGAGCGTACCGACGACGCCGGTGCGGGCGATGCCCGTGGTGACATCGAGGCCCCAGTCGCGCAGCAGGCCGGCGACGATGTCCGCGGTGCGATGTTCCTCGAAGGCAAGCTCCGGGTGCATGTGAATGTCCCGCCGCAGGTTCGTGAACTCGTCCTGCCAGGCCCGGAAATCGTCGATCAGTCTGTCCTGCATGCATTCCTCCCGCACTGCGCGGCGCAGCATAGCGCATCGGCCGGAATGCACAGCCCCGACGGGAAATCCGGCGGCGGTGCACCCGCGTTGACAACGATTGCACCCCGTCGGCTTGGGCGTATCTTGCCGCGATGACCCTGTGGACTCCCGACACCGCCCCGCCCGAGCGCGACGACGCGCGAAAGGCCCTCTGGAACGACCATCGCGCCGACGAGACCGCGTCGGTCGAGGCCCTCGTCCGGCTGGCCGCGCAGCCGGCGGACGCGGCCGCGCTGACCGAGCGGCGCGCCCGGGACCTCGTGCATGCCGTGCGCGCCGGCCGGCGCGGCATCAGCGGCCTCGACGGTTTCCTGGAGGAGTACGACCTGTCGTCGGCCGAAGGCGTGGCGCTGATGT
>JBGTSP010000390.1:0-3170 GCA_041940205.1 Alphaproteobacteria bacterium | reverse complement strand
GCGATCAGGTGCGGCAGGTGCGAGGTGATCGCCAGCACCAGGTCGTGGCGGGCGGCGTCCATGATCTCGACCCGGCTGCCCAGCCCTTCCCAGAACTGCCGCATCCGCGCCACGGCCGCTTCGTCGGCCTCCGCGTCCGGTGTCAGGATGCACCAGCGATCGTCGAACAGTTCGGCGAAACCGGCGCCCGGTCCGGACTTTTCCGTACCCGAGACCGGATGGCCGGGCACCATGTGCACGTGCGCCGGCAGGTGCGGACCCACCGCCTCGGCCATGATCGACTTCACCGAGCCCACGTCGGAGACGATCGCGCCCTCGCGCAGCATGGGCGCGATCGCCCTGGCCGTTTCCTCGTAAGCGCCCAGGTGCAGGCACAGGATCACCAGGTCGGCGTCCTTCACCGCCTCGGCGGGGTCGGCGAAGACCTCGTCGACAACGCCGAGTTCCAGGGCGAGTTGGCGGTTCGCCTCGGTGCGCGAGGTGCCCACCAGGGTACCGGCGAGCCCGGCGCGCCGGCAGGCCCGGGCGATCGACGAGCCGATCAGGCCGACGCCGATCAGCGCCAGCCGCTCGAACAGGGGCTCAGCCATTCCCGCGTTCCGACAGGGTTTCGGCGGCGGCAATCACCGCCCGGTTCTCTTCCGCGGTGCCGATGGTGAAACGCAGATGGTTCGGCAGGCCGTAGGCGGCGATCGCGCGCGGCAGGATGCCGGCGGCGTTGAACGCCTTCAGCGCGGCTTCGGCGTCGTCGAAACGCACCGAGATGAAATTGCCGACGCTGGGAATGACCTCGTGGCCCAGGGCCTCGAAGGCGCCGCTCAGCCAGGGCAGCCACTGCTCGTTGTGCGCGCGCGCCTTCTCGGTATGGGCCACGTCCTCGAGCGCGGCGATGCCGGCGGCCTGGGCGGCGGCGTTCACGTTGAAGGGCCCGCGCACCCGGTTGTAGACGTCGGCGATGCCCGGGGGGCAGTAGGCCCAGCCCAGCCGCAGCGCCGCCAGGCCGTAGATCTTCGAGAAGGTGCGGGTCATCACCACATTGTCGAAATCGTTCACCAGGCCGATGCCCGCCTCGTAGTCGTTGCGGGTGACGTATTCGGCATAGGCGGCGTCCAGCACCAGCAGGATGTCCTCGCGCAGCCCCTCGCGCAGCCGGCGGACTTCCCCGTCCGGCAGGTAGGTGCCGGTCGGATTGTTCGGATTGGCCAGGAAGACGATCCGCGTGCGATCGGTCACGGTCGCCAGCAGGGCGTCGACCGATGCGGTCATCGCCGTCTCCGGCGCCTTCAGCGGGCGCGCGCCCGCCGCCATCGCCGACAGCGGATACATCAGGAAGCCGTGCTCGGAGAAGACGACGTCGTCGCCCGGTCCTGCGTAGGCGTGGGTGAGCGAGGAGATCAGTTCGTCCGAACCGTTGGCGCAGACCAGCCGGTCGCGATCGAGCCCGTAATGCCGGGCCAGCGCGGCGCGCAGGTCGTTGCTGCCACCGTCGGGATAGCGATGCAGCGTTTCGGCCGCCTCCCGCACCGCCGCCACGGCGCGCGGGCTGGGCCCCAGCGGGGTCTCGTTGGACGACAGCTTGATCGCCTTGCCGCCGCCTTCAAGCGCGGAATCGCCGCCCTTGTAGGGCGCGATGTCGAGAATGCCTTCGTTCGGTTTCGGCGCGCTCATCTGCGCATCCCCCTTCGCTCAGCTCAGCGGTCGGGGATAAGCGCCCAGCAGGGCGAGGCGAGGCGGCGGATCGCCCAGCGCACCGACCGCCCGCTCGAGCCGGGGATCGCCGGCCTCCAGGAAGCCGTCGACCTCGACCAGCAGGGTCCGGGTGCCGGCGAAACCGTCCTCGCGGACGGCCACGAACTGCGCCGCCAGGCCTTCGTCGGCCATTCGGTCGCTTATCCGGGCGCGGGAGGTATCGAGGTCCGTCTCCAATGTCAAAACCGTGACATCGTCGCCCGTGGCTTCCGGCGCCGCCTTGGCGATGACGAAGGCCGTGAGGTCCTCGAACTGGCCGCTCTGCGAGGTGAAGAACGGCAGCTTCCAGATGATGTGCGCGCGGTCCCGGTCGCGCGCCGTGCCGAAGCCGAGCCACCAGGGCTCCGCCTCCGCATCGATCGGCAGCGGCAGGATTCCCAGCATGTTGGGGCGCTGCGACACCGCTTCCAGCACCACCATGGCCGAGCGGTGCAGCCGCATCGGCGCGGCCGAGCCGAAATGGTTGCGCGCGAGATCCCAGTAGCCGACGGATTTCTCCGGCGCGCAGACGGCGATCGAGAACGGACTTTGCAGATGGGTCAGGGCGTTGACGATTTCGCGCCAGATCCGGGCGACGACCGCCGGCGGCAGGGCGCCGCCATGGGCCTCCAGCCGTTGGCGCAGCAGCACCGCCTCGCGCCCCGGCCGCATCGCCAGTCCGCCACCGCTGCCGCCCTTGGCCGCGGCGATCTGCGGCGCCAGTGCCGCCCGCGCCATCAGGGCCTCGTGGATCCGGACATCCAGCGCGTCGATCTGCTGTCTCAGGTCATCGAGGCTGGGGGTCTTCTGGGTCATCGCCGAAGTCTCGGGGAACGGCGCCGGAAACGCGGGGAGGCTCGGTGATACACGAGCCCGCTTCCCGGCGACAACAGAAAGAAAACGTTGACAATTCCGGGTCCAGCGGCCTAACGCCAGCAGCATGAACCAGCCTGTAGAAAGCGTGCAGCGGGCCGTCACGACGGCCCAGGCCGCCGGCGCGCGGGGCGGCGTCGCCCGCTTCGACGATGCCGCGGCGCCGCTGGCGCTCGACTGCGGCACGGTGCTGGAGCGCTTCGAGATCGCCTACCAGACCTACGGCACGCTGAATGCCGATCGCACCAACGCGATCCTGATCTGCCATGCCCTGACCGGCGACCAGTACGTGCTGGGACCGAATGCGGTGACCGGGCGGCCGGGCTGGTGGGAATTCATGGTCGGGCCGGGCCGGACCCTCGATACCGACCGCTATTTCCTGATCTGCGCCAACGTGCTGGGCGGCTGCCTCGGCACCACCGGGCCGGCCTCGATCAACCCGGCGACGGGCGAGCGCTACGGCCTCGACTTTCCCGTGATCACGATCGCCGACATGGTGCGGGCGCACAAACGGCTGGTCGATCATCTGGGTATCGAGAAGCTGTTCTGCGTGATCGGCGGCTCGATGG
>JBGTSP010000389.1:0-3207 GCA_041940205.1 Alphaproteobacteria bacterium | reverse complement strand
GGAAACAGGTCGGCATGGATCACGCCCGACGGCAGGTCGGCGGGCCAGTGGGCCGCCAGGTCGGCCAGTTCGTCGCGGATCTCCACCGCCAGTCCCGGCGCGACGTCGTCGGCGCCGGCCGCGCAGGCCTCCGCCAGTCCCCGCCAGCCCGCGACCGAGAGATCGTTCGCCCGGTGTATCGGGAAGTCGGCGCCGGCAAGATGCAGGCGCGCCATCGCCTCGCCCAGTTCGCCGCAATGCGCGGCCTCCGGCCGCTTCGGCCAGATCCCCTTCAGGAAGGTGACGATCGCCGCCGGCTTGTCCATCAGCCGGCGCAGGGCCTTGCCGTCGCGGGCCCGGATCGGCGTCGGACAGGGCAGCGAGCGCGCCGCGAGGTGCTCCATCAGGCCGATGAAGAAGGGCAGATCCTCCTCGCGCACCCGTTTCTCGTAGATCGTCAGGATGTAGCTGCCGCTGTCGGTCTGCAGCAGGAAGTTGGAATTCTCCACGCCTTCCGCGATCCCCTTGCAGGAGACCAGGTCGCCAAGCTCGTAGTCGGCCAGGAAGGCTTCCAGCGCCTCGTCGTCGACCTCGGTATAGACCGCCATGAACGAAGCGTCCGGACCGGCTTCAGGCGACCCGCAGGTCGCGCGGCAGCTTGAAGGTGACGTTCTCTTCCGCCACCCGCACTTCCTCGATGGTGACCTCGAAGCGGGTGCGGAAGGCGTCGATGACCTCCTCGACCAGCACTTCCGGCGCGCTGGCGCCGGCCGAGATGCCCAGCGAGGCCGGCCGGCCGAGCTTCTGCCAGTCGATGTCGGCGGCGCGCTGCACGAGCGCGGCATGCGCGCAGCCGGCCCGTTCGGCCACTTCGACCAGGCGAAGCGAGTTGGAACTGTTCGGGGCGCCGATCACCAGGAAGGCCTCGCAACGCTCGGCGATCGCCTTCACCGCCTCCTGGCGGTTGGTGGTGGCGAAGCAGATGTCTTCCTTCTTGGGCGCGCCGATGCGCGGAAAACGCGCCTGCAGGGCCGCGACGACATCGGCGGTCTCGTCGACCGAGAGCGTGGTCTGGGTAATGTAGGCCAGCGGCGCCTCCGCCGGCAGATCCACGCGGGCAACATCCTCGACGGTTTCGATCAGCGTGATCGCCCCCTCGGGAAGCTGGCCCATCGTGCCGATCACCTCCGGATGGCCGGCATGGCCGATCATCACGATATGCACGCCGGTCGCGAACAGGCGCTCGGCCTCGCGATGCACCTTCGAGACCAGCGGGCAGGTCGCGTCGATATAGAGCAACTGCCGCCGCGCGGCCTCTGCCGGCACCGATTTCGGCACGCCGTGGGCCGAGAAGATCACAATGGCGTCATCCGGCGTCTGGTCGAGTTCGTCGACGAACACCGCGCCACGCCGTTCCCGGCTCTCGACGACGAAACGGTTGTGCACGATCTCGTGGCGCACATAGACCGGCGGGCCGTACTTTCCGAGCGCCTGCTCGACGATCTGGATCGCACGATCGACACCCGCGCAGAACCCGCGCGGCGCGGCCAGCAGCAGGGTAAGGGGCGGTTTGCTCATCACGCGGTGCGGTCCGTCTTGTCTGGAATTGCGGGCATCCGTAAGGTCCGGCAAAAGATCTGCCGAGCGCCGGCTTCCGCCGGCCGGCCCCTACTAACACCCGACGCGGGGAAAGGTAAGAGATGAGCGAGCCCATCGTGGCGGAGCGTTCGCCCGCCGAGGTGACGCTGGAGGCGGGAAAGCGCTACGCCTGGTGCGCCTGCGGCCGCAGCACGAAGCAGCCGTTCTGCGACGGCACCCACAAGGAGACCGACCTGCGCCCGGTGGTCTTCACCGCGGAAAAGAGCGAGACCGTATGGCTGTGCCGCTGCAAGCAGACCGGCGACCGGCCCTTCTGCGACGGCACCCACAACGGGCTCTGAGACGATCGTGACCGGCCGAACCCGGCGATCCGCCGGCGCCCTGCTCGCCGCCTTCCTGCTTGCCGGCTGTACAGCCTTCGAGAAGAAGACCCCCAAACCCTGTCCGGGCGCGCTGGCGCTGGCGCAGACCGCGACCATCACCCAGTTCCGCGACGGTCCCGGACGCGATCTCGTCGACGTGGCCTGGCAGGGCGATATCCGCGACCTGCGCTGGGGCTGCCGCTACATCGAGCAGCAGCTCACGGCGGACGTCATCGTGGATATCGTCGCCACCCGCGGCCCGGCGGGACGGCTGGACGCCGGCACGAGCCTGCCGTTCTTCGTTGCCGTCACCCGCAGCGCCGACGGCAGCGTCGTCGCCAAGCAGATCTTCGACAGCGCCATCGAGGTGCCGCGCGGCCGCCGCCGCGGCGGTGTGCGCGAGGAGATCCGGCAGGTGATCCAGCTGGCCCCGGACGAGGAAGGCAGCGCCTACCAGATCGTTGTCGGCTTCCAGCTGACCCCGGAACAGCTTGCCTTCAACCGCCGCAGCCGGTGACCGCCGTCCCGACTTTCAGTCAGCCATACATGACTCGTTTTCCATCGACGGGAAGCAACTCCGGGGCAGGCGGCAGGCGTTGGCGATTGCCGCTTGCCGGACCGGAGCCGGATCGGCTAAGCCCTAGGATGAGTCGGGTGCGGCGCGGATGCTGCGCAATCAGGAAATCAGGCGGAGGCTGACGCATGTCCGGACCCGCGAGCGGATCCGCCGCTCCGATCGAATCCAGGGCCGCGCTGATCGAGGACATTGAGTCAGCTGCGAAACCGCCGTCGGACTGGCGGATCGGCACCGAGCACGAGAAGTTCGGCTACGCCCTCGCCGATCATCGCCCGCTGCCCTACGCCGGCACGCCGGGGATCGGCGCGATGCTGGAGGGCCTGACGCGGTTCGGCTGGGAGCCGGTCCGAGAGGGCGACAACATCATCGCCCTGAGCAAGGACGGGGCTTCCGTCAGCCTGGAGCCCGGCGGACAATTCGAACTTTCGGGCGCGCCGCTGAAGTCGCTGCACCAGACCTGCGCCGAGGTGAACACCCACCTCGCCCAGGTCAAGGAAGTCGCGGCGGAAATGGGTGCGGGCTTCCTCGGCCTGGGATTCAATCCGAAATGGCGGCGCGAGGACATCCCGGTGATGCCGAAGGGCCGCTACGGCATCATGCGCCGCTACATGCCGACACGCGGCAATCTCGGCCTGGACATGATGTTCCGCTCCTGCACCGTGCAGGTGAACCTGGACTTCCGCTCGGAAG
>JBGTSP010000388.1:0-3208 GCA_041940205.1 Alphaproteobacteria bacterium | reverse complement strand
GCCTGGATCTTCTGCCTGGTGCGCACCTCGAACGAGGGCAAGCCGCAGGTAGGCATCCCCTTCCTGCTGATCGACCTGTCCACGCCGGGCATCTCGGTGGAGCCGATCGTCACCATCGACGGCCCGGCCGACAACGCCCAGGAGGTCAACCAGGTCTTCTTCCAGGACGTCAAGGTGCCGCTCGAGAACCTGGTCGGCGAGGAGAACCAGGGCTGGACCTGCGCCAAGTACCTGCTGGAGTTCGAACGCGGCAACGCCTATTCGGGCGCGCTCAAGGCCGGCCTCGAGAAGGTCCGCCGGATCGCCGGGAACGAACGCGCCGACGGGACGCGGCTGGCCGACGATCCGGCCTTCCAGGCCAAGCTGGCGCAGGCGGAAATCGACATCCAGGCAATGGAATATACCGAGCTGCGCATCCTCTCGCGGCTGACCAGCGGGCAGAATCCGGGTCCGGAATCCTCGCTGCTGAAATGCCGGGGCACCGACCTGCAGCAGGTGGTGACCGAGCTGGTGCTGGAAGCCACCGGCATGAACGCCGTGCCGTTCCAGCCGCTGGTCCAGGGCCAGAACGAGGAACCGATCGGCCCCGACTATGCCGCCGTCGCCGCGCCGCGCTACTTCAACAACCGCAAGGTCACGATCTATGCCGGCTCGAACGAGATCCAGCACAACATCATGGCCAAGCTGATCCTCGGCATGTAGTGCCCGCGGCCGGGTTCCGGCCGCCTACCGGGATTGGCGGGCGGTCCTCGGGCCGCCCGCCGTCGTTTCGGGCCAGATCACCTGTGGATCACATCGCCGGTGGCAGGCCGCGCCCTTGCGAAGGGTGCGATACCGCCCGCACACTGGCGCCATGGGCCCGCTCTTCGACCTGCTCGATCTGACCGGCGTCGCCGTGTTCGCGGCCTCGGGCGCGCTGACCGCCAGCCGCAAGCAGATGGACCCGATCGGTTTCGGCCTGCTGGCCGCGGTCACCGCGGTCGGCGGCGGCACCCTGCGCGACCTGCTGCTCGACCGCCCGGTCTTCTGGCTGAACCGCGAAAGCATCATCCTGGTGGCGCTCGCCGTCGCCGCCCTGCTGTTCTTCTTCGCCCACCGGGTGCAGCGGCGTTACCGCCTGCTGCTGTGGATGGACGCCATCGGCATCACCGCCTACGGCGTGCTGGGCGCCCACCTGGCGCTGGAGCACGGCACGGGGCCGCTCACCGCGATGTTGATGGGCCTGATGACGGCGACCTTCGGCGGCCTGCTGCGCGACGTGATCGGCAACGAGGTGCCGCTGATCCTGGGCCAGGAACTCTACGCCACCGCGGCGCTGGCGGCGGCGGCCTGCTTCGTCGGCCTGCGGCTTGCCGGGATTCCGCCGACAATGGCGCTGATCCCGGCGCTCGCGATCGGCCTGCTGCTGCGCGGCGGGGCCATCCGCTTCGGCTGGCGGCTGCCGCGCTACCGTCCGCGGCCGGGCCGTCCGCCGGAATAGGCGAACGGGCCCCGATCCGGGAACCTCAGGCCAGGGACTTGCTGACGATCTCGTAGGTGTCGCGCGACAGGCCGGCGGCGGCGAGAATCCGCTCCAGTTCCGCGCGCATCGCGTCCGCCCGGCCCTCGTCGAACCGGCGCCAGCGCCCCAGCGGCTGGACGATCCGGGCCGCGACCTGGGGATTGAGCGGATCGAGTTCGAGGATGCGATCGGCGAAGAAGCGGTATCCGGAGCCGTCGGCGGCATGAAAGCGCACGGGATTGGCGCTGAAGGCGCCGATCAGGGCGCGCACGTTGTTCGGGTTGCGCAAGGAGAAGGCCGGATGCGACAGCAGCGCCTCGATCCGCGCAAGCGTATCGGGCCGGAGCGAGAGCGCCTGCACGCTGAACCACTTGTCCAGGACCAGCGCGTCGTCGCGATAGCGGTCGTGAAAGTCCGCGAGAGCGGCGTCCGCGGCATCGTCCGTGCGGTCGGCCAGCAGCATCAGCGCCGCCATCCGGTCGGTCATGTTGCCGGCGCCGTGATACTGCCCGCTGACGAGCGCCAGCGCGGCCTCGTCGTCGAGCTGCGAGAGATAGGCCAGCGCCGCGTTCTTGAGCGCGCGGCGGCCGCTCTGTTCAGCGTCCGGCAGATAGGCCTCGTTGCTCTCGCACGCCCCGTGCACCGCTTCCAGCGCCGGTCGCAGGCGCCTGGCGATCGCGCCGCGCAGGGCCTGGCGGACGGCGTGGATGCCGTCGACATCGACCACGTCCATCCGCTCGGCGAGCGTCTCCTCGGCCGGCAGGATCAGCATCTGGGCGGCGAAGGCCCGGTCGGCATGCGCATCCTCCAGCACCGCCGCGAGACCGTCGATCAGGCCGTCCGCGGCCAGGGCATCGGGATCCGGTACGGCGGCGAGCAGCACCTCGGTGGCGAGCTGCTGGCCGGCCTCCCAGCGGGCGAAGGGATCCTGGTCGGCCCGCATCAGCAGGCCGCGGGCCGCCTCGTCCTGGCCGTCGACGAGCAGCACCGGCGCGGAGAAACCGCGGTTCAGCGACAGCGCGACCGGCGCCTCGACATCCTCGAAGTCGAAGCTCTGCTCGCGTTCCTTCAGGGTCAGCATGGCGGCGGCGAGTTCCCGCCCCGTGCCGTCCAGCAGGCCGACGCCGACCGGCATCTCCAGCGGCTGCTTGTCGGCCTGGCCGGGCGTCGGCTTCGTCTCCTGGGCCAGCGTCAGGGTGAAGCGGCGGCGCGCGGCATCGTAGTCCCCGCGGCTGGTCAGCGTCGGCGTGCCGGCCTGGCCGTACCAGCGCCGGAAGCGGGAAAGGTCGGCGCCGTTGGCGTCCTCCATGGCGGCGACGAAATCGTCGCAGGTCACCGCCTGGCCGTCATGCCGCTCGAAATACAGCGCCAGGCCGCGGTTGAAGCCCTCGCGGCCGAGCAGGGTCTGCATCATGCGGATCACCTCCGCGCCCTTCTCGTAGACCGTGGCGGTATAGAAGTTGTTGATCTCGATATAGCTGTCGGGCCGGACGGGATGCGCCAGCGGGCCGGCATCCTCGGGGAACTGGCGGGCCCGCAGCATGGCCACGTCCTTGATCCGCTTGACCGCCGCCGAACGTGACATCGGGATCGCGACGGGCCAGCGCATTCAGGCGGGGGCGCTCCTCAATCCGGAACTGAGCTACGAACAGGATAATTCCTTCGGTTCGGGCATCTATCGCGGGACGAAGTCGGCCGAGACGACGC
>JBGTSP010000387.1:0-3246 GCA_041940205.1 Alphaproteobacteria bacterium | reverse complement strand
GCTCGCCCGCGCCGAGACCGATGACATTGCGGCCCGCCGCTTTCAGCGCGCGCGCTTTGTCGGTCACCGCGATGGTGGGCGACGGCTTGATGCGCTTGAGGCTGTCGGCGAGAAAGGCCATGTCGGAGGCTCCCAAAAGGTCGATGCGCGGGTGGTCTAAAGCGCGGAACGGCCCGCCGCAAGGCGCTTTAAATGATCGACATATCAACGCTGTTGATGGGCCCAGACGCCGTCATTCCGGGGCGCGGCCTTCAGGCCGCGAGCCCGGAATCCATAACCCCAGCGCTGCGGCGTATGGATTCCGGGCCCGCCGCCATAGCGCGTCGAAGACGCGCGTAAACGCGCTGATGGCGGCGTCCCGGAATGACAAGTAAATTGAGCCTTTGTGCCGCGACTCCGCGCCCTTAACCAAACCCCGTTAACTCCTTGTTTTTGCCGCTTCCGCGGCCTAGTTTCTGACCGAAACACAAGGCGGGACGAGCCAATGGCCGGGCCTTTGGGGCCAAAGCCCGTCGCCGCGCGGAGGGATTAGGTCATGGGTTCGTTTAGCGTCTGGCACTGGCTCATCGTCGCCGTGGTCGTGCTGCACCTCTGGGCGCTGCACCGCTTCGGCTCGAACAACCCGCTGGGCATCGACCCGAAGGGGCCGCGCGACACGCTGCCGTTCCATCCCTACTACACCTCGAAGGACACCGTGGGCATCGCCGCCTTCGGCCTGCTGTTCGCCTGGTTCGTGTTCTTCATGCCGAATGCGCTGGGCCATCCGGACAACTACATCCCGGCCGATCCGCTGGCGACGCCGGCGCATATCGTGCCCGAATGGTACTTCCTGCCGTTCTACGCGATCCTGCGCTCGATCCCGGACAAGCTGATGGGCGTGGTGGCGATGTTCTCCTCGATCCTGATCCTGTTCGTGCTGCCCTGGCTCGATACCTCGCGGGTCCGCTCCGCGCGCTTCCGGCCGGTCTACAAGCTGCTGTTCTGGATCTTCCTGATCAACGGCCTGGTGCTGGGCTATATCGGCGCCCAGGTGCCCGAGGGCATCTTCCTGATCGTCGGCCGCATCGCCACGGCGCTCTACTTCGTGTTCTTCGCGATCCTGCCCTTCGTCGGCTGGTTCGAGCGAACGCGGCCGACCCCGGACAGCATCGCCACGGCGGTGCTGTCGGACGACGACACGGCGAAGGCGGGAGCGTGATCATGAAAAAGCTGTTTGCCGCGCTTCTCGCCGCCGGAACCCTGATGGCCGCCTCGCCGGTCCTCGCCGCGGGCGACGCCACGCCGCCGCGGCAGATCTCCTGGCCGCATACCGGCCTGTTCGGCACCTACGACCGGGCTGCCGCGCAGCGCGGCCTGCTGGTCTACCAGCAGGTCTGCTCGGCCTGTCACGGGCTGAAATTCGTCGCCTTCCGCACCCTGCGCGACATCGGCCTGAGCGAGGACGAGGTCAAGGCCTTCGCCGCCGAGTACGACATCACCGACGGCCCGGACGACGCCGGCGACATGTTCGACCGGCCCGGCAAGCCCTCGGACTACTTCCCCTCGCCGTTCGCCAACGACAAGGCGGCCGCGGCCTCGAACAACGGCATCGCGCCGCCGGACCTGTCGCTGATCGTCAAGGCGCGGGCCGGGCACGAGAACTACATCTATTCGCTGCTGACGGGCTACAAGGAGGGCTCGGACGGCGCGCTCGCCCTCAATCCCTATTTCCCGGGCGGCAAGCTCGCCATGGCCGCGCCGCTGACCGCGGATGCCGTGGAATATCCCGACGGCACCGCCGCCACGGTCGACCAGATGTCCCGCGACGTCACGACGTTCCTGGCCTGGGCCTCCGAGCCCACGCTGGAGGCGCGCAAGAAGCTGGGCGTCAAGGTGATGCTCTTCCTGCTGGTGTTCTTCGTGCTGGCCTATGCGGTGAAACGCAAGGTCTGGGCCGACGCGCACTAGCGCGGACGCCGCAGGCAACGAACCGGGGGCCGTCGCCGCAGCACGGCCCCTTTTTCGTGTCCGACTGTCGGGCTTGAAAGCCGACCGCCGCGCCTCGTACAAGCGGCCGGTCTCGACGTGAGGCGAACGGGGAGCGAGCCATGAGCGAATTCCATCCCGCACCGGTGCTGGGCATCATCGGCGGCAGCGGTGTCTACGAGATCGACGGCCTGGAAGACGTGCGCTGGCAGGCGGTCGACACGCCCTGGGGGGCGCCGTCGGACGAGTTGCTGACCGGCACCTACCAGGGCCAGAAACTGGTCTTCCTGCCCCGGCATGGCCGCGGTCACCGCCAGAGCCCGAGCTCGATCAACTACCGGGCCAACATCGACGCAATGAAGCGCGCCGGGGTGACCGACATCGTCTCGGTCTCGGCCTGCGGTTCCTTCCGCGAGGACCTGCCGCCGGGCACTTTCGTGATCGTCGACCAGTTCATCGACCGCACCTTCGCGCGTTCGAAGAGTTTCTTCGGCGAGGGCCTTGTCGCCCATGTCTCGATGGCCCATCCGGTGACCCGCTGGCTCGGCGATTTCTGCGAACGGGCCTGCCAGGCCGAGAACATCGCCTATCACCGCGGCGGCACCTATCTCGCCATGGAGGGCCCGCAATTCTCAACCCTGGCGGAAAGCAACCTCTACCGTTCCTGGAACTGCGACGTCATCGGCATGACCAACATGCCCGAGGCCAAGCTCGCCCGCGAGGCCGAGCTCTGCTACGCCACCGTGGCCATGGTCACCGACTACGACTGCTGGCATCCCGACCACGACAATGTCGAGGTCGACGCGATCATCCAGGTGTTGCTGGGCAATGCCGACAAGGCCCGCAGCCTGGTCAAGCAGATCGCGCCGATGATGGCCGAGCGGCCGGCGCTCTGCCCCGAGGGCCACGACCGGGCGCTCGATACCGCGCTGATCACCGCGCCGGAAGCCCGCGATGCGGCGCTGATCGCCAAGCTCGACGCCGTCGCCGGCCGCGTCCTTGCGGGCTGACAGCCCGCCCGAACCCTGCCGTTCCGGGTCCGCCCGGACACCCGCCAACCGGCCCGTCGGCCGCACACCCCCGCCAGGGAGACATGCCATGGATCTTTCGAAGCTCGTGCGCTCCATCCCCGACTATCCCAAGAAGGGGATCATCTTTCGCGACATCACCACCCTGCTGACCGATCCGAGCGGTTTCCGCCGGGCCGTCGACGAACTGGTGCATCCCTTCGCCGGCACGGGGATCAACAAGGTGGCGGGCATCGAGGCCCGCGGCTTCATC
>JBGTSP010000386.1:0-3289 GCA_041940205.1 Alphaproteobacteria bacterium | reverse complement strand
CGAGATGCTGCAGGCCGCGATCGACCACAGCCAGCGGGCGGTCAGCGGTGTCGTCCGCCTGAAACTGTTCAAGGGCTCGGCCACCGTGGTCGGCCGCCAGAGCCCGAACTCGCTCTACTCCCTCGAGCACGTGACCTTCGAGGAAGACAGTGTCTACGACCAGCGCGACGCCGAGGGCTTCATCAAGCTGAACGCCCTGCGCCTGCGCCTGCTGCACCGCCAGAAACACTGATCGCGGCATGGCGGCGGGCTCCCGGGAGCCCGCCGCCGGCCATCCCCGCGCTTCAGCGCCGCGAAGGCCGATTGCCGCCCGCCGGAACGTCCGGCCGGGCCGGCGCCGGCCGCAGTGCGGCATGCCGGGACGACGAGGCCGCCTCGGCGATCTGCCGGCGCGCCGCATCGGCCCACAGGCCGGCCGATTCCCACGGCAGGAAGCAGGATTCCGGCTTTCCGCTCGGCGGCCACAGGCAGCCGTCGGTGGCCTGCGCCAGGCGGGCATAGCCGTAATAGTGGCGCGGCAGGCGACTGCGGCCGACATCGCCCAGGGTCCAGCCGATATGCCAGTCCGGCTGCCAGCGGGAGACCGAGATCGCCCGGGCGAGGCGTGGCAGGCAGGCCGACAGGCCCTGGCCGCGCCAGCGGGAATCGACCCACAGTCCGCCATAATGCTGGAACCGGCCCTCCCGCAGGGGAAGATCCTCCGGCAGGACGAGCGGCATCGCCTCGGTCGGCGGGCGGCGTTCCAGCCACAGCCGGCAGAAGGCGAGATCGTCGCGCAGGTCCCGGCTCTCGTGCCGTTTGGCCGCGGTGCAGGCGACCGGCTCGCCGGCCGGCGTTGCGACCTCGACCCAGAAGGCATTGCCCGCATCGACCCGGCAATGTTCGGGATCGAAGGCCGGATTGACGAAGCCCACCGGTGTCGCCCGGTAGAAGTCCGCCCAGGCGGCCATGTCGCCGCGGACCTTCAGAACCAGTCCGAGATCCTCGACCCGTTCGACGATCTGCTCGGCAAGGGTGGCGGCAAGGCGGATGACATGACGATGTTCGTGTTTCATGGCGCTCTCTCGCGTTTGGGTTGAAAACGCGAGAAGTCTGCGCCTTTCGGCATGAACCAATCATCGAAGGAAACGGGTTTGCCGGATGGCGGCGCGCCGGCGGCGCGACGGCGACGGGCGCCGGCGACAGGTGCGGGATCGTGTTGATCCGATACTTTAACAACAGGTAAAAATTCTTGATTAACAACGTATTAAGCGGAAGTTCTCAGACGGATGCCGGATTCTCACCCGGAACCTCCAACGAGGTCGCTAAACTATTGTGAGCAAAAACTAATTCCGGGCGTTACCGTCGCTCTCGCGGATCAGGGCCGCGATCGCGTCGGCCAGCCGGCCAGACGCCCCCTCGAGCGCGACCAGCTTGTTGCGCTCTCGCAGCCCGGCGACGACGCGCACCGCACGCACGCCGATCCCGAGCCGCCGGGCCAGCAGCTTCTCGAGCGCCGCATTGGCCCGGCCCTTTTCGGCGACGGCGCGAACCCGCACCTTCAGCCGGACCTGGCCGTCGTCGGCCCGGTGCAGGCCGTCGACCGCCTCGCGCGCGGCGCCTGGTTGCAGGCGCACGGCAAGGCGGACGCCATTCTCCCGCAGCGTCCAGGGCCGGGACGACGGCACGGCCCGTCGGGGCCCGGCCGGCGGGGCCCGGTCAGCTCACGTAGCGGGGCAGGTCGCGGGTAATGAAGGTCTGCAGGAAGAAGATCGCCAGCAGCAGGACGACGGGGGAGATGTCCAGCGGCCCGAGGTTGGGCAGAATCCGCCGGATCGGCCGCAGCAGCGGCTCGGTCACCCGGTGCAGGAAGTCGCCGACCATGTAGACGAACTGGTTCTGGGTATTGACGACGCCGAACGCCACCAGCCAGGACAGCACCACCTGCGCGATCACGATGAACACGATCAGGGACAGGATGGCGTCGATCAGCGTCAGGATGGCGATCATGCGTTTCTCCACCGAATGGCCGTCCCCCGAATCGCGGGGATCGGCGCCTGCTTCCATGTAATCGCCGCCTTCGAAGCTGGCAACCGGGCGAGACGCGTGTGCAATCCGGCGTTGTCGTCCGTATTTCCGCTTGAAACGGTTGGACTCGCGCTAATCCCACCCATATTGTGGGAAGGAACATTATTTACATAAATGAACTGGATTTTATGATGCCGGCCTATCTGCTGCACGAGAACGATGCCTGGCTGCCGCCGTTCCGGGCGGCCTTCGCGCGTCACGGCCTCGCCGTCGAGGAATGGCATCTGGCCGAAGGCGGCTTCGACTTCTCGTCCGCCCCGCCGCCCGGCGTCTTCTACAATCGCATGAGCGCGTCGGCGCACACCCGCGGTCACGACACCGCGCCCGAACTGACCGCCGCGGTGCTGGCCTGGCTGGAAGCGCACGGCCGGCGGGTGATCAACGGCAGCCGGGCGCTGGATCTGGAGGTCAGCAAGATCCGTCAGTACGCGGCGCTGCAGGCCGCCGGCGTGCGCGTGCCCGCGACCCGCTTCGCCAGCGGCCGGGCGGCGCTCCGCCGCGAGGCCGAAAGCCTTGGCGCGCCTTTCATCGCCAAGCCCAACCGCGGCGGCAAGGGCCTCGGCGTCTCGTTGTTCTCCGGCCTCGAGGCGTTCGATGCCTGGCTGGAGAGCCCCGACTTCGATCCCGGCCGCGACGGGATCACCCTGCTGCAGCAGCGCATCGTCTCGCCCGAAAGCGCGATCATCCGCTGCGAGTTCGTCGGCGGTCATTTCCTGTACGCCGTTCGCGTCGATACCAGCGGCGGCTTCGAACTGTGCCCGGCGGAGGCCTGCCGGGTCGGTGATGCCGCCTGCCCCGTCGGCGAAGAAGCGCCGCGGGCGATGTTCGAGATCCTGCAGGATTTCACGCCGCCCGACCTCGAACGCTACGAAGCCCTGCTGGCCGCGCACGACATCGCCATCGCGGGCATCGAGCTGATCGTGGACGCGGCGGGCGAGGCCTGGACCTACGACATCAACACCAACACGAACTACAATCCCGAGGCCGAGGCGGCGGCCGGCAGGACCGGCACGGCGGGCAGCGGCCCCGACGCGGTGGCCCGTCTGATCGCCCGCGAACTGGCGGCGGGCGGCCTCGAAGCGGCGGCCTGAAGCGGCCCGCCGGGGCGCCGGCGGGACCCGGGAAGGGGCAGGCCTCGCTTTGCTTGACAGCCCGGGAAGCCGCGCCCTATATGCCGCCATTCCGGTGCGGGGCCGTAGCTCAGATGGGAGAGCGTCGCGTT
>JBGTSP010000385.1:0-3345 GCA_041940205.1 Alphaproteobacteria bacterium | reverse complement strand
TCTCGGGCGGCGAGAACATCTCCTCGATCGAGGTCGAGGACACGCTCTACCGCCATCCCGCGGTGCAGGCCGTGGGCGTGGTCGCCCGGCCGGACGAGAAATGGGGGGAGACGCCCTGCGCCTTCGTGGAGCTGAAGCCGGAAGCGGAAGCCAGCGCGGAGGAGATCATCGCCTTCTGTCGCGACAACCTCGCGCACTACAAGTGTCCGCGGCACGTGGTGTTCGGCGAGTTGCCGAAGACCTCGACCGGCAAGATCCGGAAATTCATCCTGCGCGACCGCGCCAGGGCCGGCTGAGCGCCGGCGCGACCGGTTCGGGACCGCCCGCACCCGAACCATCGGGCGGAGCGCGCCTGCGGTTTCCCGCGTCGTCCGGATGCCCGGAAACCGTCGTTCCGGAACCGTCTAGAAACACGAACGGCGGCGCTTTGGCGCCGCCGGGTTCCTCCGTTCGTAGTGCATTGTCTCAGCCGTCCAGCCGTGCGAGTTCGTCCTTGATGGCCAGTTTCTTCTTCTTCAGATCGGCCAATCGGACGTCGTCCGGATGGGGGCGATGGCTTTCCTGGTCCAGTTGCGCTTCAAGCTGATCGTGTTCCGACTTGAGGGCTTCCACCCGGGCGGCCACGCTCATGCACTCCTCCTTCTCAATGAGACAGGTCATTAGACCATCCCTGCCCCCTGGATGTAAGGGGGAATCGTCGCCCGTCAACGCTCCTGGCCGCCGGTTCGGCAGCGGCGAAATCGCCGGTATCCACCGTTCGGCCAGATGCTCTAGATTGCCTGCATGACCGACGATGACGAACAGGCCCTGACCAGGCGCCTGATCGCCCTGCAGGAAGAGCATCGCGACCTCGACGAAGCGATTTCGGCGCTGGCCGAGCAATCGCCGTTCGACCAGCTCAAGCTGCAGCGGCTGAAGAAACGGAAACTGATGCTGAAGGACGCGATGTCCCAGATTCGCGCCCACCTGCACCCCGACATCATCGCCTGATTCGGCCGCCGTGGCGGCGCGGGCGGCACGTGCCGGTTTCAGATCAGGCCGCTGTCGCGCAGTCTCGCGTGGTGGGCTTCCACCGCGTCCCGCACGGCGAGCGCCGCGGCCAGCGCATCCCGGCCGGAGCGGCCGTCGACCAGCGGCGGCGCACCGGTGCGCACCGAATCGACGAAGGCGGCGATCTCGTCGGCCAGCGCATCGGCGCTTTCGAGATCCTGCTCGCTGCGCTCGATGTTCGGGATCCCCGGAAACATCTCGCCCTCGCCCCGGCGCATGACCACCAGCTTCTTCTTGGTCATGTCGGCCTGGATGTAGACCTCTTTCTCGAAGATGCGGACGATTCGCTCGGTCTTGTAGCTGACCCGGCTCGCCGTCAGATTGCCGGCACAGCCGTTGGCGAAACGCAGGCGGGCGTTGACGATGTCCTCGCCGGCCGAGACCACCGGCGCGCCGATGGCGTCGACCTGCTCCAGCGGCTGGTCGACAAGGGCCAGCAGCAGGTCGAGATCGTGGATCATCAGGTCCAGGACGACGCCGACGTCGGCACCGCGGGGATTGTAGGGCGCGATCCGGTAGGCCTCGAAGAACAGCGGCCGTCGCACCTGGTCCGAGATCGCCCGGTAGATCGGCGAGAAGCGCTCGACATGACCGACCTGCAGCAGCGCGCCGCTGCGGCCGGCCTGCGCGATCAGCGTGTCGGCCTCGGCGACGCTCACGGTCATCGGTTTCTCGACCAGCACGTGCTTTCCCGCGGCCAGCAGATCCCGGGCGACGGCGAAATGCGCCGACGTGGTGCAGGCGACCGACAGCGCCTCGACCTCGGCGGCCAGCGCCTCGTGGGATGTATGCGCCGTCACCCCGAGCGCCTGCGCGGCCTCGCCGGCGCGCTCTGCGTCCGGATCGGCGATGCCGACCAGTTCGGCGGTCTCCAGCGCCCGGTACTTTTCGGCATGCAGACGGCCGAACCGGCCCGCCCCGACCACACCCACGCGTATCCGTCCGCTCACGTTCCGCTCCGCCTTCCGGGAGACAGCTCCCCGCTACCGGCAGGGGTAGCGAATGCGCCGGCCGATGCCAAGCGCGACCGGGAACCGGGGTCCGCTACGGCTTGTTTCGGGGCGGGAATTCGTCTGCCGACACACCGCTGCGCGGCCGGCGCGGGACGCCGGGTCCGGGCGGTCAGTCGCTGCCGTCCTTCTTCCGACGGGCCGCTTTCTGGGCGTACATCGCCTCGTCGGCGACCCGCATCGCGTCGTTGGCATCCTGGCCGGGCTCGAAATTGGCCACGCCATAGGACACCGAAAGCGGAATGTGCCGGCCCTCATAGTCGACCGGGCTGTCGGCGATCGCCTGGGCCAGCGCGGCGGCCTTTTCCTGCGCCGCCTCGCCGTCGGCCTGCGCCAGGACGACGCCGAACTCGTCGCCGCCAAGGCGGCCCACGACATCCGATTCGCGCACCTGCTCCTGCAGCACCTCGGCGATCCGCCGCAGCGCGGCATCCCCCGCGGCATGGCCGTGGGTGTCGTTGATCTGCTTGAAGTGGTTGACGTCGAAATAGATCAGGCTGGACGGCGTGCCGTAGCGCTGGCTGTAGGAGACGTGACGGGACAGCTCGCGCACGAAGGAACGCCGGTTGGCGATCGGCGCCAGCATGTCCTGGTCGGCCAGCATCTCCAGGTCGACGAGGCGCGTGCGGGCGTTCTGCAGCTCCGAGCGCAGGGTCTCGACCTCGCGCATCAGCGTCATGATCGCCTCGCGCACCTTGGGGGTCAGCTCGGCTTCGGGAATACCCATCACCGAAACCTGGTCGAGCTGGGTGACCTGCCCGCTTCCCGAAGCCCGGCCATAGGCCGCGGCCGCGGTGGCGCGGGTCCGCGAGGCGCCGCCGGTCGATGTCGTGTTCCGGTTGCTGCCGATTTTCATTGTCCAGCCCATACCAGCCGCGAAACGTGCGCGGCGAACAGCGATTGCGACTATCGCCGAGCAATATTAACGAATCCTCTAGAACAGGACAGGGGTCCGGTTTCGCGCGGCGTCGGCCGTCGCGGCGCGCGGCTTGACTTCCCGCGCCGCAGGCGACACACCGCGCCCCTCGCAAGTCACCCGTCGGAAACGTGCAGAAGGCGATGCGATGAACGATCATTCGCCCCAGGTCGGCATCATCATGGGCAGCCAGTCGGACTGGAGCACCATGGCGCATGCCGCCGCGATTCTCGAGGAACTGGGCGTGCGCCACGAGCGCCGCATCGTCTCGGCCCACCGCACGCCGCAGCGGATGGCGGACTACGCCCGCGCGGCCGAGGAGCGCGGCCTCAAGGCGATCATCGCCGGCGACGGCGGCGCGGCCCACCT
>JBGTSP010000384.1:0-3349 GCA_041940205.1 Alphaproteobacteria bacterium | reverse complement strand
TGGTGCCGGCGCCGATTCCGGTAACGAAGGTCGGCGCGCCGGCGACGAGGCTGCCGTCCCAGTCGCCGTCCGCCGCGGCAAACGGCACCAGCGCACCCTCGTCGGCCTGCACCTTCTGGGTGACGATCAGCGGGTCGACCCGGACCAGCCGGCCGCCCTCGTTGGCATAGCGGTCGCAGGCGCCGGCCCGCCCCTCCCGGATCCGGCACAGCACCGGGCAGGCATCGCAGCGCACCAGTCCGTCGTTCCGATCGCCCGTCGCTTCGTTCATGCCGGCTTTCCCTCGCGCTCGACAAGCAGGGCACGCAGGCGGTCGGGGGTCAGCGGCACCCGGGTCGCCCGCACGCCGACCGCATCGCGCACCGCGCCCAGGATCGCCGGGGCGGTGGGCACAAGACCCGGCTCGCCCACGCCCTTGGCGCCGAACGGTCCGGTCGGTTCGGGATCCTCGATCAGCAGCACGTCCATCTCCGGCATGTCGCCGAAAGTGGGGATCAGGTAGTTGTGCAGGTCTTCGGTTTCGCCCGGCAGATATTCCTCCATCAGGGCAAGGCCAAGCCCCTGGGCAATGCCGCCGTGGATCTGTCCCTCGACCAGCGTCGGATTGATCGCCCGGCCGACGTCGTGCGCCGCCACGATGCGCCGGACCCGCGTCAGGCCCAGCGGTACGTCGACCTCGACCAGCGCAAGCTGCGCGGCGAAGGCATAGGTGGCGTACGGCGTGCCCTGGCCGTCACCGTCGAGCGGCGTGGCCGGAGGATCGAAGCGGCCCTCTCCGTCGGCGACCACGCCGTCGGCGTCCGCCGGCAGACGCGACAGGTCGATCTCGTGCGCGCCGTCCTCGGCGAGGATTCGCAGGCGGTCGCCGTCGATCTCCAGCCGCGCCGTGTCCCCGGCATTGGCGAGACGCAACAGCGCGCGGCGCAGATCGCGCGCGGCCTCCTGCGCCGCGCGGCCCGAGACATAGGTCTGGCGCGAGGCCGAGGTCTTGCCGGCGTCCGCCGTCCGGTCCGTATCGCCCGTGACCTGGACGATGGCCGAAACCGGCAGGCCCAGCGCGTCGGCGGCGATCTGGGCGATCACCGTATAGGAGCCCTGGCCGATATCGACGGCGCCGTTGTAGAGCGTCAGCCGCCCGTCGCGATCGAGCGTGATCCGCATCTGCGAGGGATTGGACATCCCCGTATTGCCGATGCCGTACCACATGCAGCCGATCCCGATGCCGTACCGCCGCGCCTTCGGGGCCGCGGCGTTGAGGCGATCGCGTTCGGCCGCAAGCGCCTGCCAGTGCGGCGCCAGCGCATCGAGGCAGGCCGGCAGGCCGGCGCTGGCCGCCAGTTCCTGGCCGCTTGCCGTGCGGTCGCCCACCGCCAGGGCGTTGCGCCGGCGGAATTCGAGCCGGTCCATGCCGCAGGCTTCGGCCAGGTCGTCCATCAGGCATTCGTGGGCGATCGCGGCCTGCGGCACGCCGAAACCGCGAAAGGCGCCGGCCGGCGGCCCGTTGGTGAACCAGGCGCGCCCGCGCGCGTCGACCGCGGGCACCCGGTAGGGACCGGTGGCATGCACCGGCACCCGCCCGGCCACGGTCGGCCCCCAGGAGGCGTAGGCCCCGGTGTTGAAATCCGCCGTGAAGGAAAGCGCCGCAAGGTCGCCGTCCGCGGTGCAGCCCAGCCGGGCCCGGATCAGCGCGGGATGACGCTTGGTCGAGGCCGCCATGCTCTCCGGCCGCTCGTAGACGCAGGCCACCGGGCGTGCGCAGCGCCAGGCCGCCAGGGCCAGCAGCGGCTGCACCGACTGGTCGAGCTTGCCGCCGAAACCGCCGCCGCAGGCGCTGGGCACAATCCGCACCTGCCCGGGTTCTAGCCCCATGACATGGGCGACCTCGTCGCGGTCCATGTAGGGGGTCTGGGTGCTGACGGTGATCTCCAGGCGATCGCCGTGGCGCTGCGCCCAGCCGGCCTCGGGCTCGATATAGGCGTGTTCGACATAGGCCGTCCGCCAGGTGCCCTCCGCCACGTGCGCCGACGTCGCCAGCGCCGCCTCGGCATCGCCGCTGCGGACCCCGCCGTCGATCAGCAGGTTGTCCCGCCGTCCCGCCTGGACGGCCGGCGCACCCTCGGCCATCGCCTCCTCAAGATCGTCGAGAGCCCGCCGCGGCGACCAGGTCACGGGAAAATCCACGAGATCGAGCGCCTGTACGGCCTCGCGCTCACCGACGATGGCCGCCACCGCCTCGCCGCGATAGCGCACCGTTCCCTCGGCCAGCACCGGCTGGTCCTTGATGTCGGGGTAGATGCCAAAGCCGTTCACGCCGGGCACGTCGGCGGCGGTGAAGATCGCGGTCAGTCCGGGCCGGGCGGTCCGCCAGGCGTCGAGATCGCCAAACGTGAAATCGGCATGCGCCTCGCCCGAGCGCACCAGGCGCAGCCACAGGGCATCGGCCGGAATCGAGTCGGCGCCGAAACGGGCCGCGCCGGTCAGTTTCTCCAGTCCGTCCACCCGGGCAATCCGGCTGCCGACCGCCTCTCCCGTCGCCGCCTCGGGCGGTGGCGACAGGTCGGCCTCGTCCAGGACCGCCTCGACGATCTTCTGGTAGCCGGTACAGCGGCAGAGCACGCCGCCCATCGCGTCCTCGATCTCGCGGCGGGTCGGGCGTTCCTTTTCGGCAACGATCTGGGCCGCCGCGAGCAGCATGCCCGGCGTGCAGATGCCGCACTGGGCGGCGCCGTGGCGCAGAAAGGAATCGTGCAGGCGGCTGAGGAAGCCGTGCTTCGAGACCAGGCCGCGCACCGTCACCACGCTGCGGTCGGCCACCTGGGCGGCCGCGGTCAGGCAGGAACAGACCTGGACGCCGTCCAGCAGCACCGTGCAGGCGCCGCAGTCGCCGGCGTTGCATCCGACCTTCACGTCGGTTTGCCCGCACTCCTCGCGCAAGAGGTCCGAGAGTCGCCGGAAGGGCGGCGTGGCCAGCGTGCGGGCCTCGCCATTGAGCGTGAAGTCGAGCGACAGCATGCCCGGACCCGAACCCATCTCGTTCATGCGCCCTCGCCCAGTGCGGCGACAAGCCGGCGGGTCAGTTCAAGCGCGGCCTCGCGACGGTAGCCGGCGCTGGCCCGGCAGTCGTCGATCGGCGCAAGGGCATCGAGATGGCCGGGTTCGACGAGACCGGGATCGAGCGGTTTTCCGAGCAGGGCCTGCTCGAGCGCAGGCAGGCGGCAGGCGACTTCCGAACAGGCGCCCAGCGCCAGGGCGATCGCGCGAACCCGGCCGTCGTCCCCGGTCTCGACGCAGCCCGCCGCCATGACGATCGAGATCACCAGGTAGCGGCCGTCGTGGGTCACTCCGTTGG
>JBGTSP010000383.1:0-3397 GCA_041940205.1 Alphaproteobacteria bacterium | reverse complement strand
GATTTAAGGTGAAATCCGGCAGAGGCGGCCGGCGCGGCTGGCGACAATCCGCGACTTCTCCGTTTGGTCCTCCCGCATGCCGCAGCTGACGCCCACCATCGTTTACGCCGACGAGGCCGTGATCGTCGCCGACAAGCCGGCCGGCCTGCTCTCGATGCCGGCGGGGGGCGGGGCCCGGAACGACTGCCTGGCCAGCCGGGTGCAGGCGCTCTATCCCGACGCCCTGCTGGTGCATCGGCTGGACATGGCCACCTCCGGCCTGATCATTCTGGCGCGGGGCCACGAGATGCTGCGCTGCATTCGCTGCTCGGCGTGCATGAACCACTGTCCGGTCTACCACGCGGTCGGCGGGCATACTTACGGCTCGGTCTATGTCGGCCCGATGGGTGCGGTGCTCTCGCCGTCCCTGTCCGGCATGGAGACCATGCACCACCTGCCGCACGCCTCGACATTCTGCGGTCGCTGCGAATCCGTCTGTCCGATGAAGATTCCCCTGCCCCGGATGATGCGGCACTGGCGCGAGAAGGGGTTCGAGAACAAGACCGCGCCGGCGCCCGAGCGCTGGGGCCTGCGCACCTGGGCCTGGTTCGCCCGCCGGCCGTGGCTCTACAATCTGGGCGCCCGGCTGGCGACGCGCCTGCTTGGCCGCCTCGGTGGCGGACGCGGGCGCCTGTCCCGGCTGCCGCTGGCCAGCGGCTGGACCGACGGCCGCGATTTTCCCGCACCCCAGGGCCGCACCTTCCAGGAACAGTGGCACCGCACCAGCCGGCCGGGTCGGGGGCGATGAGCGACGAGGCGGCGGAACGCCGCGACCGCCTGTTCGGCTCGATCCGCCAGTCGCTCGGCCGCGGCCCGCTGAGCGCGGACGCCGCGCGCGAGCTTGACGGCCGCATCGAGCGCCACGAACGCAGCCTGCAGCCCGCCCGCAGCCAGGGGGATCGCGAAACTCTGGTGCGCCGTTTCGTCGAAATGGCCGAGGCCGTGGCCTGCAGCGTGCGGCCGCTCGACGATGCGGCCGGGGTGCCCGAGGCGGTGGTCGACTATCTGCGGCAGAACAATCTGCCGCTGGAGGCCGTGCTGTCGCCCGATCCGGCGCTGGCCGACCTGCCGTGGGACGAACAGCCGCTGCTGACGGTGCGCGACGGCGTTCCGGTGAACGAGGATCTGGTTTCCGTCACCCCGGCCTTCGGCGCGGTCGCCGAAACCGGCACGCTGGTGATGGCTTCGGACGAGGCCCATCCGGCGACGTTGAACTTCCTGCCGGATCACCATGTGGTTGTCCTGCGCCGCTCGCAGATTGCCGGCGGCTATGAGGATGTCTGGGACCGGCTGCGCGCCGCCCGCGGTCCGCAGCGCATGCCGCGCACCGTGAACCTGATCACCGGCCCGTCGCGCACGGGCGACATCGAGCTGCAGATCCATCTCGGCGCGCACGGTCCCCGAAGCCTGCACATCCTGCTGATCGATGACGAAGAAAGCGCCGCCGAGACCTGACCAGCCGGCATCGGACGACGACCGGCTGTTCGAGCGGGCGATGCGGACGGTTCGCCGCCGGCCCGCCGATCCCGGGCCGGATCCGGCCCCGCAGGATGCCGGCCCCGCGCCGGTCCGAAAGCGACCGGCGTCCGGCACCCGCCCGCCCCCGCCCCCGCCCCCGGAACCGGCCCCGGCCGCCGCGCCCGGCACCGGACTGGACAGGCGGACCGCCGAGCGTCTGCGCCGGGGCAAGCTGCCGATCGACGCCCGCCTGGACCTGCACGGCCTGACCCAGGCCGAGGCGCATGGCCGGCTGCGCCGTTTCATCGAGGAGTCGCATCACCGCGGCCGGCGCTGCGTGCTGGTGATCACCGGCAAGGGGCGTCGCGGCGACGAAGGCGACGGGACCGGCTTCATGCCCGATCGCGGCCGCGGCGTGCTGCGCCGCCAGGTACCGTTGTGGCTGCGCGGCGCCGGGCTTTCCGACAAGGTGGTGGACCTGGTGCCGGCCCGGCCCGAACATGGCGGCGACGGGGCGCTCTATGTCTATCTGCGCCGGCTGCGCGAGCCCCGGTCCTAGGGCCGCCGGCCGCCGAAGGGAGCGAACCGCATGCGACTGGAAGGATCCTGCCACTGCGGCGCGGTGCACTTTGCCCTGACCTCGCACACCCCCGTCCCCTACATGCGCTGCTTCTGCTCGATCTGCCGCAAGACCGCCGGCGGGGGCGGGTATGCCATCAACCTGATGGGCGAGGCCGACAGCCTGGAAGTCACGGGCGAAGACGACATCGCCGTCTATGTCGCGGCGATCGAAGGCCGTCCGAGCGACCACGAGCGGCGTTTCTGCCGACGCTGCGGCAGCGCGCTCTGGGTCTGGTGTCCGCGCTGGCCGGACCTGGTCCATCCCTTCGCCTCGGCGATCGATACCGCGCTTCCCGAGGCGCCCGAGCATTGCGACATCATGCTCGCCTCGGCCGCCGGCTGGGCCCGGCCGGCCCCGGGCGGGGGCGTCGCGGGAACGGCTTTCGAGGCCTATCCCGAACAGTCGATCGAGGACTGGCACCGGAGTCGCGCGCTGTGGCGGGACTGACGGGAACGGCGGTCCGCGATACGGGACCCGCGGCATGACGCCGTTCGGCCAGCGGGTCCGCGAACTGCGCCGGCAGGCCGGCGTCAGCCAGAAGGCCATGGCCGAGGCGCTGCAGATCTCCGCCGCCTACCTGTCGGCGCTGGAACATGGCCGACGCGGCCGTCCCTCGCCGATCCTGGTGGACCAGATCTGCGCCTATTTCCAGATCATCTGGGACGAGGCCGACGAGCTGCGCCGGCTGGCGCGCATCAGCCATCCCCGCGTCACCATCGACACGGCGGGCCTGTCGCCGGACGCGACCCTGCTGGCCAACCGCCTGGCCGAGCGCATCGACCGGCTGCCGGCGACGACGGTGCGCCGGCTGCTGGCGCTGCTGGACGGCAACAGCCTCAGAGAATGAACTTGGAGAGGTCGGTGTCGTCCGCCAGGTCGCCGATATTGGCGCGGACATAGTCGGCATCGACGGTCACGCTCTCGCCGGCCTTGTCGGTGGCGGTGAAGCTGACTTCGTCCAGGACACGCTCCAGGATCGTGTGCAGCCGGCGGGCGCCGATATTCTCGACACTGGCGTTCACCTTGGTGGCGATGGCCGCGATTTCGTCGATGGCGTCCTCGGTGAAGGTCAGCTCGACGCCCTCGGTCCCCAGCAGCGCCACATACTGGCGGGTCAGGCTGGCTTCCGGTTCGGTCAGGATGCGGCGGAAATCGGCTTCCTCGAGGGCGCGCAGCTCGACCCGGATCGGCAGCCGTCCCTGCAGTTCCGGCAGCAGGTCGGACGGCTTGGCGACATGAAAGGCGCCCGAGGCGATGAACAGGATATGGTCGGTCTTC
>JBGTSP010000382.1:0-3400 GCA_041940205.1 Alphaproteobacteria bacterium | reverse complement strand
CTCGCCCGTGCTGGTGTTTGACGACGCAGACATCGAACCGGCCGCTGAAATGCTGGCCCGCTTCAAGCTGCGCAACGCCGGCCAGGTTTGCGTATCGCCCACGCGCTTCTATGTTCAGGAAAAGGCCTACGACAAGTTCCTGGCGCGCTTCACCGAGGTCATCGGCCTCGACCGGGATTTCGAAAGTGCCTTCGCCAAGTCGCAGATCGCCGCCGGCACCCGCCTGCCGGAAGAGGGTCGGGTGTTCGTCTCGGTGAAGGATTCCGACAAGGCGGTCGCCATCGCGCTGGCCCGCGACCTCTCGGCCATGGGCTTCACCATCGTCGCCACCGACGGCACCGCCCGGGCGATCGCCGAGGCCGGGCTCGAGGTCGCGCGCATCAACAAGGTGCTTGAGGGACGCCCGCACATCGTGGATTCGATCGCCAATGGCGAGATCGCCCTGATCATCAACACCACCGAGGGCAGCCAGTCGATCCGGGATTCCTACACCTTGCGACAATCCGCCCTGCTCAACCGTGTTCCGTATTACACCACCATGGCCGGCGCCAAGGCCGCCGTCCGCGCCGTGGCCAAGTTGCGCGAGGGCGCGCTTGAAGTGGCGCCGCTGCAATCCTATTTCGCTTCGGCGTAATCCGCGCGTAGACTTTCACCCTGTTTGTTCTGGAAGGAAGGCGTCCTTCGAGGCGCGAAGAGGTTTTTGATGGAACGCATTCCCATGACTCGGGCGGGGCAGGAGCGGCTGGCGGCCGAACTCAAGCATCGCAAGAACGTGGAACGGGGCGAGATCAGCAAGGCGCTCGAAGTCGCCCGCGCCCATGGCGATCTGTCGGAGAACGCGGAATATCACGCGGCCAAGGAACGCCAGGCCTTCAACGAGAGCCGGATCGCCGAACTCGAGGGCAAGCTGTCGCTCGCCCAGGTGATCGACACCTCTTCGCTTTCCGGCACCACCGTCAAGTTCGGCGCCACCGTCACCGTGATCGACGAGGACGACGACAAGAAGCAGGTCTTCCAGATCGTCGGCGAGGACGAATCCGACATCAAGGAAGCCCGGCTCAGCATCCGCTCGCCGCTGGCCCGCGCGCTGATCGGCAAGGAAGAGGGCGACGAGGTCGAGGTGGCCGCGCCGGGCGGCTCCAAGTTCTACGAACTGGCCAAGGTCGAGTACCGCTGAAGCACGCGGCCCGCGCCGCCTATTCCGCGGCGTCGAGCGGCACCCCGAAATCCTGTTTCGACAGCCGCAGCACCGGCGCGGTCTTGACGCTCTCGACATTGTCGGCCGGGGTCAGTTCGCGGGTCAGGAAGGTCTGCCAGGCGTCCCAGTCGACCGCCACGCATTTCAGCACGAAGTCGACCTCGCCGCTGAGCATGTGGCATTCGCGCACCTGCGGCCAGGAGCGCACCTTTTCCTCGAAGGCCTCGAGATCGGCTTCCTTCTGGCTGTGCAGCCCGACCCAGGCGAACACGGTGAGGCCGTAGCCCAGCTGTTCGGCCGCGAGGTCCGCATGGTAGCCGCGAATGAAGCCGGCCTCTTCCAGCGCCCGCACGCGCCGCAGGCAGGGCGGTGGCGAGATGCCCACCCGCCGGGCAAGTTCGACATTGGTCATGCGGCCGTCGAGCCGCAGTTCCTCGAGAATCTTGCGGTCGATTTCGTCCAGGCGGACTCGCTGGGTCACGTCCGGTCTCCCATGGCTCTGCGCAATAATATTTCACAGCGCCCACAATACAAGCGGCGCTAGGCTTGCGGCATGATGGAATCGGACGACCGCACCGGCGTACCCGCCTGCTGGGTGCTGTCGCCGGGCCATGCCGGCATGGAGAACCAGGCGATCGGCCTGGCCGAGCGGCTGGGGATGCCCTTCGCGATCCGCCGGGTCCGCCCCCGCGCGCCCTGGACCTGGCTGCCCGTCACCGCCTGGCCGGCGCCGATGCGGGCGCTGGGCCCGGACAGCGACGCCCTCTCGCCGCCCTGGCCCGAACTGCTGATCGCCTCCGGGCGACGGGCCATTCCCTATGCCCTGGCGATCCGGCGGGCGAGCGGCGGACGCTGTTTCTGCCTCTACCTGCAGGATCCCCGGATCGACCCCCGGCATTTCGACCTGGTCGTACCGCCGGCGCATGACGGGCTGGCCGGCGCCAATGTCGAGACGACGCTGGGCGCCCTGCACCGCATCACCCCGGCCCGCCTCGCGGAAGCCGCGGACCTCTGGCGCGGATCCTTCGCCGCCCTGCCGCGGCCGCTCGCGGCGGTCATGCTGGGCGGATCCAACAAGGTCTATCGCCTGACCCCGCCGCGCATGCACGCGCTGGGCGAGAGCCTGGCCGCGCTCGCCCGGCGCGAGGGCATCGGCCTCGCGGTCACCGCCTCGCGGCGTACCGGCGCGGACAACCTTGCCGCCTTCCGCGCCGGTCTGGGCGACACGCCGGCGCAGGTCTGGGAAGGCGTCGGCGACAATCCCTATTTCGGCATGCTGGCGCTCGCCGAACACCTGCTGGTGACCGCCGATTCGGTCTCGATGGCCTCCGAGGCGGTGGCGACGGGCAAACCGGTGCACGTGCTGGAACTGGACGGCGACGGCGGCAAGTTCGCCCGTTTTCACGCCGACCTGCGCCGGCGCGGCTATGCCCGCAGCTTCGACGGCAGCCTGCCGGCCTGGACCTATGCCGCGCCCGACGAGCCGGGCCGGATCGCCGCGATCGTGCGCGAGCGCCTGGCCGACCGGCGGCGCTGACGCGCACCCCGCGCGCCCGGCTTCTCATGTCCCGACCCGTCCCCCGGCAAGGGGCTTGAGTGCCGTCGCCGCCCGCACGATATACACTCTTCCGCCCGGACGATTCCGCCGACCAGAGACCCCGCTTGGAGCAGCCCATGGCCCAGACCCATCACGCCCCCGTCCTCATCCTGGGATCCGGACCGGCCGGCTGTACCGCGGCGATCTACACCGCCCGCGCCGGGCTCGAGCCGATGATGGTGCACGGCCTGCAGCCGGGCGGGCAGATGACGATCATGTTCGCGGCTTTTGAGGGGCGGCCGAAGATTTTGCGGCTGTATGGGAAAGGGTCGGTCATACAGCACGGCTCGGAAGAATTTAGCGCGCTTACCGCAAAGTGGTTTGCTGATCAGCCGCCACATGGTGCCCGTCAGATGATGCGGCTTGATTTTGATCTGGCGCAGAGCTCGTGCGGCTTCGGTGTGCCGCTTTTTGATTTTCAAGGCGAGCGGGAGAATCTGCAGCGCTGGGCTGATTCAAAGACTGATGATGAGATTAAACAATTAGAAATGTATCTTGGTATGAGTCAAGAAGAAGCAGATGGTACAAGCTGGCGTGGCACCAACGAAGGCAGCAAACTTGCAGGCATGGCAGATTTATGGAATGATGGTAATTTAAAGAACGAT
>JBGTSP010000381.1:0-3409 GCA_041940205.1 Alphaproteobacteria bacterium | reverse complement strand
CCCGGATCGTCCGCGCCCGAGGGTTTCCACAACACGAAATCGGCGGCGTTCTTCTTGTAGGGCGCGACCTCGACCCGGGCGCCTTCGCGCATCTCCTCGGGCGAGCGGTTGGCGAAGGCGCCATAGGCCGCCATCGTCGGCACGTCGAACAGCACATGGCCTTCGGCCGCGTAGGCATGGCCCCGCGCGACCAGCGTCTCGATCATGGCGATCATCTGTCCGACATGATCGGTGGCGCGCGGCTCGATGTCGGGCGGCAACGCGTTCAGCGCGGCCATGTCCTCGTGATACTGCGCCGTGGTCCGCCGGGTGACGTCGTAGATCGATACCCCCTCACGCCGGGCGCGTTCGTTGATCTTGTCCTCGACGTCCGTGATGTTGCGGACATAGACCACCTTGCCGGCGCCATAGACGCGGCGCAGCAGGCGCACGAAGGTGTCGAAAACCACCACCGGCCGGGCGTTGCCGATATGCGCGTAGTCGTAGACCGTCGGGCCGCAGACGTAGAGGCGCACCCGCTCGGGATCGATCGGCTGAAAACGTTCGCGGCGTCGCGACGCCGTGTTGTAGACGTGAATCTCGGTCATGGCTGGTTCTCGAAAGGCGGAAAACGGAACGTTGCACGCCGGCGCACGCGTCGTGCGCCGTCAGGTCAGCAGCCAGGCCGACATCGCGCGCCGGCGGGCCGCCCGCCGGTAATTCGAAATCCGTCTCTGTGGCGCGCGATGCGCATCATCGTCCGTCCGCCTGTCGCTTTGGGGGCGGATGTACTCCCTTGGCGGCAAGAAATCCAGCACCGCCCGGCCGGGCCGCGGAAACCGCGCTCAAATGACCCCATCTCCCCTTAAGACGGGATTAATGCCGATTGGAAGACAATACCCGCTTGTCAGTTGGTCCGCGGACGCAATCGGATATGGCCGCAAGCGTGAACGACTTCAGGAAGATCGTGGATCAGATCGCCGAGGGCGTGATGATCGCGGTCGACGGCCGCCCGGTCTACGCCAATCCCCGGCTGGCCAGGATGTTCGGCTACGACAGTCCCGACGAGATCCTGGCGATCGACAGCTATTTCGAGATGCTGGCGCCGCACGAACACTCGCGCATCCGGCGCTATGCCCAACTTCGCCAGCAGGGCGGCGTTGCACCCGAGGAGTACGAGTTCGAGGCCCTGCGCCGGGACGGCAGCCACTTCTTCGTGCGCAACCGTCCCGTGGTGATCGACTGGGAGGGCAGCCCCGCGGTGCTGGCCACGGTGACCGACGTCAGCGAGCGCAAGCGCCAGCGCGAGCGGATGATCGAGCAGACCCGGGTCCTCAACCTCGTCATGGAGCATATGGGCCAGGGCATCAGCCTGTTCGACAGCAACCTCGTCTGCCTGGCGCTGAACCGAAAACTGCTGGAAATCCTCGATCTGCCGCCCGAGACGGTGAAACCGGGCTGCACGCTGGACCAGATCATCCGGCCGCTTGCCTATCGCGGCGAATACGGACCGGGCGATCCGGAGACCATCTATCGCGAGAGAATGGCCGTGCTGCGGGAGATGCCGACGCTGACGAGCGAACGCGAGACCGCCGAGGGGCGCACCATCGAGCTCAGGCAGTTCCCCGTTCCCGGCGGCGGCTTCGTTGCCATCCATACCGACGTGACCGAACGCAAGCGCTACGAGGACAGCCTGAAGCAGGCGATCCAGTCCGCGGAGATGGCGAACCGCGCCAAGTCCGCCTTCCTCGCCACCATGAGCCACGAACTGCGCACGCCCATGAACGGCGTGCTGGGCATGGTGGAGGTGCTGCTGGGCTCGGGCCTGGACGCGGAGCAGAACCGGAGCGCCGAACTGATCCGCAGCTCGGGCGAATCCCTGCTGGAACTGCTGAACGACATTCTCGATCTCTCGAAGATCGAGGCCGGCGAGATGACGCTGGAGGAGATCGCCTTTTCGCCGGCCGAGATGCTCGCCAGCGTCGAGGCGCTGTGGGCGCCGAAGTTCCGGGAAAAGGCGATCACGCTCGACTGCCGTCATGTCGGCGCGCTGCCGCACAACCTGAAGGGCGACCCGAACCGCATCCGGCAGATCCTGTTCAACCTGATCGGCAACGCCCACAAGTTCACCGAGCACGGCCGGGTTCAGGTCTCCGCGGTGGCGCAGACCCTGCCCGACGGCGCCGTCGAGCTGCGCTTCGACGTCCGCGACAGCGGCATCGGCATTGCGCCGGAGGCCCGCGAGACCCTGTTCAACACCTTCACCCAGGCCGACAGTTCGGTCACCCGGCGCTTCGGCGGCACCGGGCTGGGGCTGGCGATCTGTCGCGATCTCGCCGGCCTGATGGGCGGCGTGGTCGACTATGAAAGCACGCCCGGCGAAGGTTCGACCTTCTGGTTCACCGTTCGCTGCGCGCCGCTCGCGGACGCCGAGCCGGTACCGCAGGAACCCGCCACCCCCGAAGGCACGGCGGTGGCTGAACGGGCCCTGCGCATCCTCGTGGCCGAGGACAATTTCGTGAATCGCAGCGTGATCACCGCCATGCTGGGCAAGCTCGGACATGTCTGCGAGACCGTCGAGAACGGCCTCGAGGCCGTCGACGCGGTGATGCGTTCGCCCTTCGATCTCGTGCTGATGGACGTGCAGATGCCGGTGATGGACGGCATGAGCGCGACACGGAAGATTCGCGCCCTTCCCGGCGAACCGGCGGAGGTGCCGATCGTCGCGCTCACCGCGAACGCCATGATCGGCGACCGCGAGGACTGTCTCGCCGCCGGCATGGACGAGTTCCTGACCAAGCCGATCGTGATCAGGAAGCTGAAGGCGGTCCTCGCCGGCTGCGACGACCTGGCGGCCCGCCGGACGGAATGGCAGCGCGACGGGAGCGAAACCGACGGGACCTCGTCTGCCGAGGCCGGCGAGGCCGCCGTCGGCAGCTGAACAACGGCCTGTCGCGGGCCGGCTTCGCAGACACCGCCCGGTCAGGGATGATTTCCCTTGACGCCTCATGTTGCAGCGCAACATAGTGCGCTGCAACATGATGTCCGACGCCACGTTGAATATCGTAGTCATCGACGAGAACCCGATCCGGGCGGCGATTCTCGAAGCCGGGCTGCGTGAAGCGGGCCACACCCGGGTGACGATGCTGCCGCATGCCGGCAACCTGCTGCACCGGCTCACCGAAATCGATCCGGACGTGATCCTGATCGACCTCGAAAATCCCAGCCGCGACGTGCTGGAGGATTTTTTCGCCATGTCGCGCGCGCTCGACCGGCCGATCGCGATGTTCGTCGACCAGTCGGAGCCGGAGGCGACGATGGCGGCGGTCGATGCGGGCGTGTCCGCCTATGTCGTCGATGGCCTCGCCAAGCAGCGGATCAAACCGATCCTCGATCTGGCGGTGCGCCGCTTCCAGGCCTTTTCGCGGCT
>JBGTSP010000380.1:0-3414 GCA_041940205.1 Alphaproteobacteria bacterium | reverse complement strand
CGATCACGCCGATGATGTCGGAAACCTTCTGCGAGGATTCCTCGATCCGGTTCATCGCGCCGATGGCATTCTCGACCACCTCGCCGCCGCGTGTGGCGACGTCGCGCGAACTGACCGAGAGCTGGTTGGCCTGTTGCGCGTTGTCGGCATTCTGCTAGACGGTGGATGCCATCTGCTCCATCGACGCCGCGGTCTCCTGCAGGTTGGAGGCCTGCTGCTCGGTGCGCTGCGACAGGTCCCCGGTGCCTGAGGAAATCTCGCTGGCGGCGCCGGCGACCTGGTCGGCGGCGGCCGAGATGTCGGTGACGATCTGGCTGAGCTGGCTGATGGTGGTATTGGTGTCGTCCTTCAGCTTGCCGAACAGGCCGTCGTAATCCGCGTCGACCGTGCGGGTGAGATCGCCGTTCGACAGCGCGCCCAGCACCGAGGCGACATCGTCGATCGCCTTCGCGGTGGTGCCGCACAGCCGGTTCATCGCCTCGGCCAGCGTGCGCATGAAGCCGGACTTGCCGTCGAGCGAGATCTGGCGGCTGAAGTCGCCGGCAACGGCGCCACCGACCACCGCGTTGATCTCTTCCTCGATCGCCCGTTCCATGGTGACGTCGTTCCACTCCACCACGAAGCCGGCGCGGTTGCCCTCGACGTCGGTGACCGGGCTGACGACCAGTTCGAACTTGCGCCCGCCGACCTCGATCCCGGTCTCGAAGGTCGAGGTCAGCTTGGCCAGCATGTTGCGCTGGTGCGCCGGGTTCTTGTGGAACTGGTCGATATTCGTGCCGATCACCCTGCTGGCGTCGAAGTTGCTGAGTTCGGTGCGGATGTCCCTTTCCGCCCCGCGCAGCATGTCCTGCAGGGTCTCGTTGGCGTAGACGATGTTGAGATCGGCGTCGGCGACCATGACGTTGGTCTGGCAGCTGTCGAGCGCCGACTTGATCCGCAAGTTGGTGTTCGCCGCCTCGCGCTCCGCGCGCGCGCGCCGCAGGTCCTCGGTCACGTCGGCCCATTCGACGACGGTGCCGATCCGCTCGTCGTTGCTGTCGACGATCGGGCTCACCGTCAGGTCGAAGGTATTGTCGCCAAGCTCGAGCTGGGCCTCGTGCTTGCCGGTCAGGCGGTCGAGCAGACCGCGCTGGTGGGCCGGGTTCTTGTGGAACACGTCAATGCTGGAGCCGATGACCCTCCTGGCATCGAAGTTCGGCAGCGCCTTGCGGATCTCGACCTCGGCGTTGTCCAGCATCGCCATCAGCGTGTCGTTGCCATAGACGATGTTGTAGTCGGCGTCCGCCACCATGATGTTGGTCTGGCAGCTGTCCAGCGCCGACTTCAGGCGCGCGTTCACGGTGTTCTGTCCGTTGACCTCGACCAGGGCCCGGGCCAGTGCGCCGAGTTCGTCCCGGCGCGTCACGCCGGGCACGCTCGCGGTCTCGCCACGCGCCAGCATCTCCACGCACCGCTTCAGGGCTTCGATCGGCCGGACCAGGCTGCGGCTGGAAATGAAGGCGATGGTGAAGGACACCAGCAATCCGGCGCCCAGCAGGAACCAGATCATATTCTCGAGCCAGTGTTCCTGGCGCTCGAAGGCTTCGCCCTCGTCCAGCATGCCGCGAACCTGCGTGTCCATCAGGCCGTCGGCCCGGTGACCCGAGGCGCCCACGGGGCCCGCCAGGATATCGAGCACGCGGCCGGTCAGCGGCGTGACTTTCTCGTTCAGCACCTGGTAGGCGGCCTTGGCGCCGAGCGCGGCGGCGGTCTGCTCGACGGCATCCTGGGCCTCGTGCAGGTCGCCCAGCAGCGCCTTGGCCTGTTCCCACTGCGCGCGATCCGCGTCGCTCCAGGCGCCGGCAAGCTGGTCGATATCCGTCGCGATGCGTTCGATCGCGGTCCAGGTCGCCGCCCGCTCCTGCCGGTAGGCGGGCTTCTCGTTGATCATGTAGCCGCGCAGCGCAGACTGCGCCGCGTGGATCTCTCCGACCAGTCGGGCGCTGCCGATCGCGGAGGGCATGCGCTGCGCCACCACGTCATGCGCGGAGCGGCCGAGGCCGGCGAGGTTGAACTCGGTGACGCCGACGGTGGCGGCAAGCACCAGCAGCACCATGGCGTAGCCGAGCCAGATCTTGCGGGAGATGTTCAGCGACAGGCCGAAGCGGCGGTCGGTCTGCGGGGTCTCGGGGGAAAGGGCGATATCGCTCATTGTTCTGTTCCAGTCCTGTCTTCAGGCTGTCCGTATCGGGGGTTCAGGCCGCGAGTACGCCGGCCGACGCTTCGGGGAGATCGCTGGCCTGCACCAGCCGTTCGATGCCCAGGAGGGCCACCATGCGCTCGCCGACCGTGGCGAGGCCCAGCAGGAAATCCTGGTCCGTGCGCCCGTCGACATCGGGCACCGGTCGGATCTCGGTCGTGTTGACCGTGAGGATGTCGGAGACCGTATCGACGAGGATGCCGACCACCCGGTTCTCGAGGGCCACGATCACGACGACATGCACCGGCGTGGCCTCGGTCATGCCGAGACCGAAGCGGCAGCGCAGGTCGAAGATCGGAACGATCGCACCACGCAGGTTGAGGACGCCGCGCATGTAGTCCGGCTGGTTGGGCAGGGGCGTGACCTCTGTCCAGCCCTTGATCTCGCGGACCTGCATGATGTCGACGGCATATTCGCCGTCGGCGACGGTGAAACTCACGAACTGCGAGACCGTCCCGGCGGAGAGCGCCTCGACATTGCCTGCCGGATCGTCGCCGGCAGGCAGGCCCTCCGCGTTTTCCGCAACGGCTGTCTGCGCTTCGGTTTCCATTCGCGTCTCCTTCGCTGCGCCGGGCCGCTCAGGCGGCCCGCGCCTGCCTCGTGTCCGCGCCTTCGCCACCGGCGGACGGCGCGGGATCGGGTACCCGGCCTGCCAGGTCGGTCAGGCCTTCCACATCCAGGATCGGGGCGACACGACCGTTGCCCAGGATGGTGGCGCCGGAGATGCCGCCCACCGGGTCGTAGTTCGCCTCCAGGCTCTTGATCACCACCTGCTGCTGGCCCAGCAGTTCGTCGACGACGATGCCGATGCGCCCGCGGCTTTCGGTATCCACGAGCACCACCAGGGCCTTCGAGGGATCGTCGATCGCCACCGGCAGGTTGAAGGCCTGCTTCAGCGAGACCAGTCCGAGCTGCTCGCCGCGCACCGTGACCACCCGGCTGCCGCCGGGCAGGGTGCGCACGTCCTTCGCCAGCGGACGCAGGCTCTCGACGATGTTGGTGATCGGAATGACGTATTTCTCGCCGCCCGCCGCCGTGATCATGCCGTCCATCACCGCCAGCGTGAGCGGCAGGGTCATGGTGAACGCGGTGCCCTGCCCCGGCCTGCTGGCGATATGCACGCGGCCGCCGAGCGCCTGGATGTTCCGGCGCACCACGTCCATGCCGACGCCGCG
>JBGTSP010000379.1:0-3489 GCA_041940205.1 Alphaproteobacteria bacterium | reverse complement strand
CGTGCGCTTCAACGAGCGCATCCGGCTCGCCGGCCGGTTGATCGACGATGACGCCCTGCTGGCCGTGCTGGAACGCTGCGAAGACGCCAACGGCACCGCGCCGATCACCTATTTCGAGATCACCACGGCCGCCGCCTTCCTCGCCTTCGCCGAAACCCCGGCCGACATCCTGCTGCTGGAAACCGGGCTCGGCGGCCGGCTGGACGCCACGAACGTGCTCGAAAAGCCGGCGCTCACGGTGATCACCCCGGTCTCGCTCGACCACCAGCATTTCCTCGGCGACACGCTCACCGCGATCGCCGGCGAGAAGGCCGGCATCCTGAAACCGGGCGTGCCGGCGGTGATCGCCCGCCAGGCGCCAGAGGCGGCCACCGTGATCGAGCACCGCGCGGTCGCCTGCGGCGCGCCGCTGCTGCGGCAGGACCGCGAATGGCGGATCGCGGCGTCAGCGGACGGCGACGGCCTCGCCTGGGAGGGGCCCGGCGGCCCGCTGGCGCTGCCGCTCCCGGCGCTCGTCGGCCGCCACCAGCGGGACAATGCCGGCACGGCGGTGGCGGCGCTGCGCAGCCTGCGGGATTTCACCGTCGCCGACGAATGTCTGCGCAGGGGCCTGCGCCAGGTCGACTGGCCGGGCCGGCTGCAGCGGCTCACGCTTGAGGCCGCGCCGGAACTGGAGGTCTGGCTCGACGGCGGCCACAACCCGGCGGCGGCCGAGAGCCTCGTCGGCACGCTGGCCGAACTGGCCGCGGCGGACCCCGGGCCGCAGACGCTGATCGTCGGCCAGCTCACCAGCAAGGACGCCGCCGGCTTCCTCCGGCCCTTCGCCCGGCTCGATCCGCCTCCGCACGTCTTCACGGTGCCGGTCGCGGGCGATACCGCCGCCGGCAGCGCGCCCGCCGATGTGGCCGAGACCGCGCGCCGGGCTGGCCTGCAGGCGGAGCCCTGCGACAGCATCGAGACAGCGCTCGAACAGGCAAGCGCGCGCGGCGGCCGGCTGCTGATCGCCGGCTCGCTCTATCTGGCCGGCGAGGTGCTGGAGCGGTTCGCGGCCGGCCCGCGCTGAAGCCGGGACCGACCGCTTCCCCGCGTTCAGGCCGCCTTCTCGTCCTTCGGCGCGGGCGGCAGGGTCTCGACGAAGCTCGCCCGTTCGTGCATCGCGCCGCCGGCGCGGGCAATGTTGGCATGTTTCGAGAGCATCTCGCCGCCCTCGGGCATCCGGGCGACATAGAACAGGATCGGCGCCACGAAGCAGTCGGCGAGGCTGAAGGCATCGCCACCGAGCCATTCGCTGCGGGCGAGCTGGGCGTCGATGCGGGCGAGATGCGCCTCGATCTCGGGCAGCGCCGCGTCGATCACCGCGCGGTCCGGCGCGCCGTCTTCGGCTTTCGGGAACAGGTACTGCAGGACGTATCGGCGGATCATCGCCGGGTAGATGTAGTCCGAGACGGCGCTGATCCAGGCCGCGGCCAGTGCTCTTTTTTCGGGCTCGGCGGGCAGTAGGGCCGGACCGTCGAAGACCTCGTCGATATAGCGGGTGATCGCCACGGTCTCCCACAGCACGACCTCGCCGTGGCGCATCGCCGGGATCTTGGCGAAGGGGTGCAGGGCCGCGATCGGCTCGCTGTTCGGCGCGGCCGGCACAAGCTCGTGGTCGACACCCTTCTCCAATGCCGCCATGCGGGCGGTGCGCACATAGGTGCTTTGCGGGGCGCCGTGGATCGTGAGGGTGCTCATCGTTCTCTCCTCCGGTTCAGGGTGAGCGGGACCGTTCCCGCGCGCGGCGCGGGCCGGGTTACGCGATACGGATGGTCGAACGCCCGACCCCTTGCCAAAGGGGCCGGGGCGGGATCAGTCGACGGCGCGTTCGAGGCAGCCAAGCGAAGAGGTCCAGCCCTCTTCGTGCGCGGCGCGGCGGCTGTCGTTGGCGAAGCCGGTATGGGTCAGCGTCAGTTCGGTGCCGCCGTCGACGGCGCGGAAGTCGAGCTCCACCAGGGTCTCGCCGTCGGCGCTGTTGTCCGCGTCCAGCCATTCCCAGGTGAAGGCGAGCCGGGCCGGCCGGTCGATTTCGACATAGCGGCCGCGCAGGCGATAGACCTTGCCGCTGTCCTCGCCCCGCATGTCGAGCCGGTATTCCCCGCCCACGCGCAGGTCGATGCGCGGATCGAGCGGGCCGGTGCCGTCCGGTCCCCACCAGCGCGCGAGCAGCGCCGGATCGGTCCAGGCGTCGAACACCCGTTCGGGCGCGGCGCGGAAGACCCGGCGAACGGTCAGCGAAATGCCGGCGCGGTCGCGTCCGGCGGCGGAATCGGCGGCGGCGGCGGTGTCAGCGCTCATGGGGATCCTCCTCATCCGTGCGCGCGCCGGAGCCTTCCGGCGCGGTTTCCTCGAGAAACTTCGCGAGCTGGTCGAACCGGCCTTCCCAGAAGTCGCGGTAATGCTCGATCCAGTCGGCGGCATCCTTCAGGCCCTCCGGCACCAGGCGGCAGCGGCGGAACTGGGCCTCCACCCGGCGCTCGATCAGGCCGGCCTTCTCCAGCACCTTGAGATGCCGCGAGATCGCCGGCAGCGACATGTCGAAAGGCCGGGCGAGATCGCCGACCACCGTTTCGCCCTCCGCCAGCCGGGCCAGGATGGCGCGGCGGGTCGGATCGGCGAGGGCGGCGAAGACCGGTGAAAGCGTGTCCATGGGAGACCTTTAATTAACTGATAAGTTAAATAATGCGCCGCCCCTCCGCTGGCAAGGGCAAATCGGCACGAAGAGAGACCGGCGAACGAACAAGGGGCCGCGCCCGCCGGCGCGACCCCTTCCCCGTTGCCCGTGCGGCGAGACTATTCAGCCGCGGCGGCCTGCGGCCGGCCGGCCGCCTCCAGCGCCTGGCCGAGGTCGGCCAGGATGTCGTCGATATGCTCGATGCCCACCGACAGGCGGACATAGCCGTCGGAGACGCCGGTCTGCGCCTGCTCCTCGGGCGTGAGCTGGGAGTGAGTGGTGGAGGCGGGATGGATGGCGAGGCTGCGGGCGTCGCCGATATTGGCCACGTGGTAGAACAGTTTCAGGGCGTCGATGAAGCGCCGGCCGGCCTCCCGCCCGTCCTTCAGCTCGAAGCCGACGAGGCCGCCATAGCCGCCCTCCAGCACCGCGTCCGCCCGGCGCCGGGGTTCGCCCTCCTGCAGGCCGGGATAGATCACCGTCTCCACCGCCGGATGATCGCTCAGGAACTCGGCCACCGCGGCCGCGTTGCGGCTGTGCTCGCGGATCCGCAGCGGCAGGGTCTCCAGCCCCTGGATCGCCTGGAAGGCGTTGAACGGGCTCAGCGCCGCGCCGAGATCGCGCAGCAGGGTGACCCGGGCCTTCAGGATGTAGGCGATCGGACCGAGTGGCTTCGCCGCCTCGCTCCAGACCGCGCCGTGGTAGGAGGCGTCGGGCGTGTTCAGCGCCGGCTGGCGGTCGGGATAGGCGCCCCAGTCGAAATTGCCGCCGTCGACGAT
>JBGTSP010000378.1:0-3508 GCA_041940205.1 Alphaproteobacteria bacterium | reverse complement strand
CACCGCAGCAAGCCCTGTCTTCTCTCGCAACGGCCCGTCACCGAGCAACGATTTGAGGATCTTCTGCGTCCCGTCGAAATCGCCCTCCAAAGCGAGGTTGTGCACGTTGGAAGCCCCCGTGCACGTCATGAACCGGCGCTGAACCTCCGATATGCGTCCAGCCGGATGCAGTATGACAATCTCAACCGCCTTGGCGCCGGCAAAAGCAGACGCTGCAGCGCCGCCGGTATCGCCAGACGTTGCGCAAAGGATCGTCATCCGCTCGCCGCGCTCCGACAGGATGTGGTCGAAGACGCGCGCGATGAGACGCATAGCGACATCCTTGAACGCCAGCGTTGGGCCGTGGAACAGCTCCATCAGCCATTCATTGGCGCCGACCTGGCTGAGCGGCGCCACTTCGCGGTGGCGGAAGCCGGCATAGGCCGCCGGCAGCATGGCGCCAAGGTCGTCCTCAGAGATCGCCCCGCCGCAGGCGAAGGGCCGCAGCAGTTCGAAGGCGACGTCGGTATAGGTCATCGTGGCGAAGCGCCGGAACTGCTCGGGCGCGATCCGCGGCCATTCGGCCGGCACGTAGAGGCCGCCGTCCCGCGCCAGCCCGGTCAGCAGGACCTCGTCGAAGGAGAGCGCGGGCGCCTGTCCGCGCGTGCTCAGATACTGCATCGCCTTCCCCTCGCTTGCCTTTCACGCCTCGCCTGTCGCGGGCCCCGCTCGCGCCTCGCCTGTCGCGGGCCCCGCTCGCGCCTCGCCTGTCGCGGGCCCCGCTCGCGCCTCGCCTACCGCCGGCCCGGCTGTATCACCGCGGGCCGTCGCCGGCCAGATAGCGGCGACGCAGATGGTCGAGGAAATTGTCGGCATCGAAGCCGCGTCCGGTGACGGCGGTCAGCAGTTCGCCGGCCTCGCCGTGCAGCCTGCCGCGGGCATGGACCTTCTCGCGCAACCAACCGACGAGCGGGGCGAAGCGACCTTCCGCAAGCCCTTCGGACAGGGCGGGAAGCTCCTCGCAGGCCTGCCGGAAGAGCTGCGCCGCGGCGATCGCGCCCAGCGTGTAGGTCGGAAAATAGCCGAAGGCGCCGCTCGGCCAGTGGATGTCCTGCAGGCAGCCGTCGCGGTCGCTGTCGGGGCGGATCCCCAGCAGGGCCTGCATGCCGTCGTTGAAGGCGCCCGGCAGATCCGCGAGCGCAAGGTCGCCCGACAGCAGGGCCCGCTCCAGCCGCCAGCGCAGCACGATGTGCAGGGGATAGGTGACCTCGTCGGCATCGACCCGGATCAGCCCGGGCGCGACATGCCGCACGATGGCCCGCAACGTCGCCGCGGTATCGCCCGCCTCGCCGGTCTCCAGCGCCTCCGCCGCCAGCGGCGCCAGCCAGGCGAGGACGGAATCCGAACGGCAGGCCTGCATCTCGATGATCAGGGACTGGCTCTCGTGCACCGCCATGCCCATCGCCCCGCCCACCGGCTGCCAGCGCCAGTCCGCCGGCAGACCGGCCTGGTAGAGGGCATGGCCGGTCTCGTGCACCACCGCCATGAAGCCGTCCAGCCAGTTGTGCTCGTCGTAGCGGGTGGTGATGCGGACATCGTCGCTCACGCCACCGGTGAAGGGATGGTGCGAGGTCGACAGCAGGCCGTGCTCGAAGTCGAAGCCCAGTGCCGTCATCGCCCGCCGGGCGAGCTGCTGCTGGCGTTCGACGGGGAACGGTCCGCCCGCCAGCGCCGGCGGCATGGCCTGCCGGCGTTCGCCGATCTCCGCCACCAGCGCCGGCAGGGCAGCGGCCAGGCGCTCGAACAGCGGCGCGATCGCGGCATCGTCGAGGCCGGCCTCGAAACCGTCCAGCAGGGCGTCGTAGGGCGCGCAGCCGAGCGCGTCGGCCAGCGCGGCGGCGCGCTCGCGAGTCAGGTCCAGGACCTCCTGGAACCGCGGTCGCAGACCGGCGAAATCGTCATCCGCGCGGGCCGTGCGCCAGGCCATCTCGCAGGCCGATTCGGCGCGCGAGGCGCGGGCCACCAGATCGGCCGGCAGCGCCCTGGCGCGGCGCTGACGACGGCGCATCTCCCGCAGGTTGGCCCGGTGCCAGGCGTCCACAGGGGCGTCCGCCGCCGCGAGATCCTCTTCCAGGTCCGGCGCCGTCAGCAGTTCGTGCGCCGCGACCTCGAGCGTGGCGAGTTGCTCGGCGCGGGCGGTCGCACCACCCGACGGCATGGTGGTCGCCGCATCCCAGTGCAGCATGGCGGCGGCGTCGCCCAGCAGGGCGATGCGGCGGAAACGGTCCTGCAGGCGCGCATAGGCCTCGCTCATGGTCTTCCTTTCATCCCAGCCTGCCCTGGCGGCGATGCCAGAGCAGGTAGATCGCCACCAGGGTGGCGGCGAAGCCGAACCAGGTCAGGGCATATTGCAGATGGTTGTCGCGCAGGCCGGCACCCGGCACCACCGGCGAAGGCGCGCCGGGACCGGCCTCGGCCTGCGCCGCGTCCAGATACAGCAGCCCCGGGGCAAGCCCGCCGACGCCGGTCGCGGCCGCCATCGCCGGCAGGTCGACGGCGTACCAGCGGTTGCCGGCGGGATCGTTGTCCGGGGTGAAGGCGTTGCGCGAAAATCCGGTCCGCCAGATCCCCGTGAGAACCCGCTCTCCCGCCGGTGGCGGCGGCGCGGCCGCCGGATCGGCGATCCAGCCGCGATTGACCAGGACCACGCGGGCCGCATCGGAAGCGGCGTCACCGCGCCGGAAAGGCTGCAGCAGTTCCGCCCCCGGCACGCCGTTCCTGACCCGGCCCATCAGCACCAGCGACGCGCCGTCGAGGTAGCGGCCCGAAAGCCGGACCCGGCGCAGCGGCGTCTCGGGCGCCGCCAGCACCTCGGCCAGCGGCGCGGGCGGTGCGGCGAGCGCGGCATCGCGAGCCGCCAGCAGGTCGGCCTTCCAGGCCCGCCGATCGAGCTGCCAATCGCCGAGCGCCAGCAGCACGAGAAGCGCGGGCAGTGCCACCAGGGTGGGCCCGAGGGCCGGCCGGAAAGTCATCTCGCAAGCATGCCGTCGCTCGCCGGGAGACCGTCCCGCCGGCTCAGTCGAAGCCGGCCGTCCGGTGCCGGAACTGCAGGGCGATGAGCGTCGCCTTGAAGGGACGCAGGAAGGCCACCGACAGGCCCAGCACGAGCGGGATCTGGTAAAGCAGATGGACCCAGATCGGCGGCGTGAACAGGATCTCGACCAGCAGCGCCAGGGCGACCGCCGCGGCGCCGACGAAGAGGATGGCGAAGACCGCCGGGCCGTCGCCGGAATCCTGCGCCCTCAGATCCAGTTGGCACTGATCGCATTGCTCCCGCACGGTCAGCAGACCGCTGTAGAGCGCGCCCTGGCCGCAACGCGGGCAGCGGCAGCGGAGGCCCGCCGAAAGGGGCGAGACCTCCGCGTGGAACGTCATGACCGCAGCGGGCCGGTAACCGGCTCAGTGCGGCGCGGTAACGCCGGCGCCCCAGACGTAGATGCAACAGAACAGGAACAGCCAGACCACGTCG
>JBGTSP010000377.1:0-3514 GCA_041940205.1 Alphaproteobacteria bacterium | reverse complement strand
CCTCGAGGGCGGCGTTGAGCGCCAGCAGGTTGGTCTGCTCGGCGATGTCCGAGATCAGGTCGACCACCTCGCCGATGCGCTGGGAGGCTTCCGCCAGCCCGGCGATGCGCGCTTTGGCGCGCTCGGTGATGCTCACCGCTTCCTGGGCGGTCTGCGCCGAGGCGGAGACCTGCTGGGAGATCTCGCCGATCGACGAGCTCAGCTCCTCGGAGGCCGAAGCTACGGTCTGGACATTGGCGCTGGCCTGCTCGGAAGCCGCCGCGACCGCACCGGAGCGTTCGCTGGCGCCCTGCGCCAGGCCCTGCATCGACTGGGCGGTGTCGTTGAGCTGGCCGGCGGAGGCCACGACGGTGTCCAGCAGGCCGCTGACGGCCTCGTCGAAGCGCCCGGTCAGGCCCTCGATGGCCTCGGCGCGGCGCGCCCGCTCGGCCTGCTGCTCGGCCTGCTCGGCCGCCAGCCTTTCGGCCTCGATCATGCCGGTCTTGAAGACCTCGACCGCCTGCGCCATCTCGCCGATCTCGTCCGCGCGTTCCAGCCCGGGCACGTCGATCTCCTTGTCGCCCCCGGCCAGCCGGTTCATCGCTCCCGTCATCGAGGCGACCGGGTCCACGATCGATCGCGACGTCAGCAGGACCGCCGCGATGGCAACCAGAAGCGTCAGACCCAGCAGTCCCCAGAGGCCCAGGGTCAGAACATCCAGTGCCGCGACTTCCTCGTGCACGTCATGTTTCAGTTCCTCGCGCTGGTGTCCAACCATGCCGCCGGCGCGGTGGCCGTCGGCCTGTTCCTTGCCCAGCAGCAGGTCAAGCAGTTCGCCGGCCAGGGGCGCGGCCTCCGCGACCAGCAGGCGTTTCGCCTCTGCCGCGTCACCGCCGGCCGATGCGGTCTCGATCCGGTCCTGGATTGCGGAGAAGGCGTCGAGAAGACCGGTGAAACCCTGCCAGCGGGCGATGTCGTCCGCGCTTGTCCAGCCGGCCGACAGCGCGTCGAGTTCGGCCCGCGTGTCGGCGATTTCCTCCCAGACGGCGGCCCGTTCGGCGCTGAAATGCGCCTCCCCGGTCAGCATGAAGCCGCGCAGGCTGGCGAGCGAGGCATAGATCTCCCGCGACATCGCGGTGCTGGCGAGCGCCGTGGGCACCCGCTGCACATCGATATGCACCACGCTGGCGCGGAAGCCCGAGAGCTGCACGAGAGTGGCAACGGCCATCACGACGGTGATCGCGATGACCGCCGCGAAACCCAGGATCAGTCGCCCCCGGATGCGCAGGCGGCCGCGAAGGCCAGGCACTTCCATTGTCTTGAAGGACAGGGTCATCGTTCCGACTCCGTTGCAGGCTTCCGCCGCGCCGGATCGGCCGAAACTGGCCAGACAATCGGGGCGGGCGCTGGATGGTGTCGAATTCTATGATTGCGAATGTAATGATACGGTTAACCAACAGGCCGGAATTGTCGAGAAATGTTCCCAAAAGGACAGCGATTGCGCACAAGCAAAGATGAAATCCAGACACCAGCCGCCGGAAAGGCGGACCGCCGGATGACCGACCCGGTAGACGGACTGTCTTTCGCGTGCTTTTTCCGGCGGGGCGCCGAAATCTGCGGCGACGGGCTCAGGGCCGGTCCTGAAGCACGTATTCGGCGCCTTTCTGGGCAATCATCAACGTGGGCGTGTTGGTGTTGCCGGAGGTGATCGTCGGCATCACCGAGGCATCGATCACCCGCAGCGCGTCGAGGCCCTGCACCCGAAGGCGGGCATCGACCACGGCGCCGGGATCGCCGGTACGGCCCATGCGCGCGGTGCCGACGGGATGGAAGATGGTGGTGCCGATGTCGCCGGCCGCCCGCGCCAGCGAGGCATCGTCATCGCCCACCGACGGGCCGGGCAGGAATTCCTCGGGCCGGTAGGCCTGCAGCGCCGGCTGGCGCATCAGCCGCCGGGTCACGCGGATGGCGTCGGCGGCCACCTTCCGGTCCTCGTCCGTATCCAGGTAGTTCGGCGCGATCCGCGGCTTGTCCGCCGGATCGGCCGAGCGCAGGCGGATTGTCCCGCGCGAGGTCGGCCGGAGGTTGCAGGCGCTGGCCGTGATCGCGGGAAAACGGTGCAGGGGGTCGCCGAACTTGTCGAGGCTGAGCGGCTGCACATGGTATTCGAGATCGGGCGTTTCGAGATCGGGGCGCGAGCGCAGGAAGGCGCCCGATTCCAGGAAGTTCTGCCGCCCGATCCCCTGGCGGCGCAGCATGTAGTCCAGGCCCACGAACAGCGTCTTGATGCCATTGCGCATGGAATAGATCGTGATCGGCTCAGGGCACTCCCACGACATGCAGACGTCCAGGTGGTCCTGCAGGTTCGCGCCGACGCCCTTCAGCTCATGGACGGTCTTGATTCCGTGCCGTCCGAGCTCGTCGCCGTCGCCGACGCCCGACAGCTGCAGGATGTGCGGCGACTGCACGGCGCCGGCCGACAGGATCACCTCGGCGTCCGCGTAGACGGTCTTGGCGCCGACCTTGTCCTGCACGATCTCCACGCCGACCGCGCGGCCATTCTCGATCACGATGCGCGTCGTGCGCGCGCCGGTCAGGCAGGTGAGGTTCGCCCGTTTGAGGGCCGGATGCAGGTAGCCGCGCGCCGCGCTCCAGCGCTGGCCGTCATGGATGGTCAGTTGATACGGCCCCCAGCCTTCCTGCTGGAAACCGTTGAAATCCTTGGTGATCGGATGCCCCGCCTGGCGGCCGGCCTCGATCGTCGCCGCGTAGATCGGATTGGTCGACGAGGCCTTGGAGACCTTCAACGGCCCCTCGCCGCCATGCCACGCATCGCCGCCGCCTTCCAGCGCCTCGGAGCGTTTGAAATAGGGCAGCACCTCGGCATAGGACCAGCCGGTCAGGCCCATCTGGCGCCACTGGTCGTAGTCTCGGGCGTGGCCGCGGATATAGATCATGCCGTTGATCGAGGACGACCCGCCCCAGCCCCGGCCTCGGGGCCACCACAGCTTGCGGTCGTCCAGGTTCGGCTCGGCCTCGGTCCAGAAGCCCCAGTTGTAGGGCCCTTCCTTGCTGATCAGCCCGCCGACGCCGGCCGGCATGCGGACCATGACGGAGTTGTCGCGGCCGCCCGCCTCCAGCAGCAGGACCTTGTTGTTCGGATCCTCGCTCAAGCGGTTGGCGAGCACGCAGCCGGCGGAGCCGGCCCCGATGATGATGTAGTCGTACCGGTCCATGACCGCCCCTCCCTGAACGCTGTTTAGTTACACCATTGCGCGGCTGGAAACGGATTTAGGCGTGCAACTTTTTGACCGCAGCCGGCAAAAAGCGCAGTTAACCGCCGCTGGCCAGCTGCTGCTGCAGCAAGGGCGACATCTGCTGCAGGCCAGTCGTCAGTTAGAAGAGGCGGTGCGTCAGCTCGACACGGGCTGGGAACGTCAGCTGGTGATCGCGGTCGATTCCGTAGTGCCGTTGTCGCCGTTGTTCAGCCTGATTGATAGCTTTCACCAGCTTGGCAAACTGACCCGGCTGGTAT
>JBGTSP010000376.1:0-3527 GCA_041940205.1 Alphaproteobacteria bacterium | reverse complement strand
TTCCTGCCGGTATATCCCAGCGGACCAGGCCCCTAAACTGAAGGTTACAACGACCAGGGATACAAAGAATATGTTGTCCATCGCTTGAACTCCGCAAGACGAGGTCGATGTAGCTGGCGCCGTTGTATAGGGTTTAGTGTCGGCCCCATACTGTTAGCCTTGCATACTAATAAGGCTTTTTGCGGCTGTGATCGGCGGTTACGAGCGAAGCCGGCGCATCGGCCGTCTACTGTTCCGGACCTGATCATCCGTTAGACCGTTGCCGCTGGAAGCACCGTCGATGATCGGTATAACCGGACTTCGACGCTACCGGGGTAGCTCCGCTTGGCTGGATTGGACGAGAATCGAATGAGCGATCAGAACAACGTCGTCGAGCTCGCGACCGAGCTGACGATCGCCTGGCTGTCCAACCCGAACACGCGGGCCGACCAGAGCCAGGTGCCTGCGTTCCTCCAGTCGATGCACGAGGCGGTGACCGCGCTCGAGAGTCCGGCTAGCGAGCCGACATCGCCGGCCGAGGTGTTCAGCAGGGCCCGCGGCGCGGTGGCGGTCAGGCGGTCCCAGTTGGGCGTGCGGGCCAGCGCGATGGCGTTGTTCTCGACCGCCTCGGAATGGCCCCAGCCGTCGAGGATGCACAGCAGCAGGGGGCGGGGTACGGCGGGAGACTTCGGCATGGGCGGCGTGCTCGCTGCTTCGGGATAGGGTGTGCCCTAGATACGGGCCATGGCCGGGCTTCTCAACGGGCAATTCGGCACAATCGGGTGAACAGACAGGCGGGGACGGGCGGCCGGCGGCTCAGTCGCGGTGATAGGGATGGCCGGTCAGGATGGTGTGCGCGCGGTAGAGCTGTTCGGCCAGCAGCGCGCGCACCAGCAGGTGCGGCCAGGTCGGTGCGCCGAGGCTGAGCACCAGGTCGGCGCGCTTGCGCACGCGCTCCTCCAGGCCGTCCGCCCCGCCGATCAGGAAGGCGATCTCCGCGCGACCCTCCTCGCGCCAGGTCTGCAGCCGGCCGGCGAAGCCGCGGCTGTCGAGGCCGCGGCCGGTCTCGTCGAGGGCGACGATCACGGCGCCCTGCGGCACCGCCGCCAGCAGCAGTTCGGCCTCGGCGCGCTGCCGCGCGGGTCCGCTCAGCCGCGCCTTCGCCTCCGCCTCCCGCAGCGTCAGGCTCCAGGGCAGGCGGGCGGCATAGGCGTCGTACAGCCTTGCCTCCGGGCGATCGCGCGCCCGACCGATGGCCGCAATGGTGATCCGCACGGGCGTTCCGGGCGCGTCGACCGGCCCGTCAGCCGGTCAACTCGCCACGCGCTCGTTCGCCACGTCTTCCGGCACGTGCACCGACCACATCTTCTCGATGTTGTAGAAGCTGCGGACTTCCGGCCGGAACAGGTGCACAACGACGTCGCCGGCGTCGATCAGCACCCAGTCGCACTGCTGCAGGCCTTCCACCGGCGCCGAGCCGTGGCCGTCCTCCTTCAGCCGTCTGAGCAGGTGATCCGCCATGGCGCCCACCTGCCGGCTGGACCGGCCCGAGGCGACGACCATGAAGTCGGCAATCGTCGATTTGCCTTCGAGATCGATGGTGACGATCTCCTCCGCCTTGTCGGAATCGAGCGAGGAGACCACGAGGTCGAGAACCGCGGTGTTCGCGTCTGACCGAAGAGATGCGCTGGATATGGTGAATTGCTCCCTCTAGTTCCGCGACATCTGGTAGGCCCAGCCTATGCCGGGCTTGTGAATCAAGTATGACACAAATCCCTGTGGATAACATGGCCGGCGATTCGCGCCTCAGGCGGGCGGCGTTCCGGCCCGGATCAGCCGGCTCTGGGCGGCGTGCCGGCGGATGAACAGGTAGGCCCAGGCCGGCGCCGGCCGGGCCGCGAGCGCCCGGTCGGCCGGGCGCCGGGCGGCGCGGAACCGCTGCGCCGCCGGGCCGCGCAGGGCCGTGTGCGCATCCCGGCCGCGGTCCAGCACGCACAGCGGCATGGCGGCGAAGATCCGGGTCCAGCGCTGCCAGCGCGGGATCTGCTTCAGGTTGTCCGCGCCCATCAGCCAGACGAAGCGGTGCTGTGGCCAGCGCCGGCACAGGGCCGCCAGCGTGTCGGCGGTGAAGCGGGTGCCCAGCCGGGTCTCGATGTCGGAAATGCGGATGCGCGGATGCCGGGCGACGGCACGGGCCCGGGCCATCCGCTCGTCGAGCGGCCGGGTCTCCGCCGTGCCCTTCAGCGGATTCTGCGGCGAGACCAGCCACCAGATCTCGTCCAGCCCCAGCCGGCGCAGCGCCAGCAGGCTGATATGGCGATGGCCCCCGTGCGGCGGGTTGAACGAGCCGCCGAGCAGGCCGATGCGACGCCCGCGTACCGGTTTCAACGACCGTGTCCGGGTTCAGGGGCGGGTCTGGCCGCTGCCGTGGACGACATATTTGAAGCTGGTGAGCTGCTCCAGGCCGACCGGGCCGCGCGCGTGCAGGCGGTTGGTCGAGATGCCGATCTCCGCGCCCATGCCGAACTCGCCGCCGTCGGCGAACTGGGTCGTGGCATTGTGCAGCAGGATCGCCGAGTCCACCCCGTTCAGGAAGCGTTCGGCGACCGCCGTGTCGGCGGTGACGATGGCCTCGGTATGGTGCGAGCCGTACTTCTCGATATGGGCGATCGCCTGATCGACGCCGTCGACCAGCTTCACCGCGATGATCGTATCGAGATATTCCTCGTACCAGTCCTCCTCGCTGGCGGTCGTGACCCGGGGGTCGACCGCCCGGGCGGCCGCGTCGCCGCGTACCTCGCAGCCCGCCTCCAGCAGGTCGGTCACCAGCGGCGCCAGGTGGGTATCGGCGCAGGCGGAATCCACCAGCAGCGTCTCGGCCGCGCCGCAGATCCCGGTGCGCCGCAGCTTGGCGTTCAGGACGATGGCGCGGGCCATGGCCAGGTCGGCGGCGCCGTCGACATAGACATGGCAGTTGCCATCGAGATGCGCGATCACCGGCACCCGGCTTTCGCTCTGCACCCGGGCGATCAGTCCCTTGCCGCCGCGCGGCACGATGATGTCGACATGCTCGGGCATGGTCAGCAGGTGGCCGACGGCCGCGCGGTCGCTGGTCGGCGGGCGCTGGATCGCCGCCTCGGGCAAGCCGGCCTCGGCCAGGCCGGCGACCAGGCAGTCCAGGATCGCGGCCGAGGAATTGGCGCTTTCCGAGCCGCCGCGCAGGATCGCGGCGTTGCCGGATTTCAGGCACAGCGCGCCCGCGTCCGCGGTCACGTTGGGGCGGGATTCGTAGATCACGCCGATCACGCCGAGCGGCGTCCGCACCCGTTGGATGCGGAGGCCGTTCGGCCGCGCCCATTCGTCCATCACCGCGCCGACCGGATCGGCGAGTGCGGCGATATCCTCCAAACCGGCGGCCATCGCTTCGATCCGCTCCGGCGTCAGCTCCAGCCGGTCCAGCATAGCGGCCGTCAGGCCCTTCTCACGGGCTGCCGCCATATCCTTGGCGTTGGCGGCGAGCAGATCTGCTTGGCGTGCCCGGATTGCCG
>JBGTSP010000375.1:0-3544 GCA_041940205.1 Alphaproteobacteria bacterium | reverse complement strand
CAGGTGCAGCTTCTTGGTGGTCAGGACCGGAAAGCCCTCGGCCAGGTCGAAACGCATCTGCCAACCGAAAATGCCCTGCGTGCCCACGCCCGTCCGGTCGCCCCGGATCACGCCATGGGCGCGGACATGCGCCAGCAGGTCGAGATATTGCCGCATGGGTCCGAGTCTTGCCGCGATTCGGTCCCGGCGGCAATGCCGCGGGCGCCGCAAAGGCAGGCTCTTACATCGCCGCCCGGGAAGCCCTATATTTGTCGGTGCCGGTTTCGGCCGGCTATGGCGCTAAACGCTTCACGGAATAAGCCTTACGGACCCGGGGGCAGTACCCGGCGCCTCCACCACCAGGGCCCGCCAGGGCCGGACCCTGCTGATGGGGGCGAACCAGGATCGACGTGGGTAGTAAAGGTGCGGTCTGTGCTCGGTTCGAACCACCGTTATCGGTTCTCAAGCAATAGTTGCGAACGACAACTTTGCCGAGGAACGCCTCGCTGCGTAATGCGGTGAGACACCTCACACTCTAACTCCCGGCCGGTTCGCACCGGTCGGGCGGGGTCCGGCGGGCACCTGGCAACAGAAGCCCGCCACTTCTCCTTATCCTGACCCCGTCCCGTTCATGGCCCGCCCTCCGACGACACTGCTGATGCGGGGCGCCCTGCCTTCGCCGCTCGGCGCGCTTGAGGTCCTGTGGGACGCGCACGAGCGCGTCCGGGTGCTCGACTTCGCCGACAATCCGGCGCGCATCGCCCGACTCGTGCGTCTTCAGACCGGGCGGACCGACGTCCGGGATGCCCCGGTTCCCGGCCCGATCGCGCGGGCCTGCGAAGCCTATTTCGCCGGCGACCTGGCCGCCTTCGCGTCCCTGGCCTGGCAGGCGGGCGGCACGCCGTTCCAGCGGCAGGTCTGGCAGGCGCTGACCCGCATTCCCGCCGGCACGGTGCGGCGCTACGGCGAGCTGGCGCGGACGCTGGGCCGCCCCGAGGCGGCCCGCGCCGTGGGCCATGCCAACGGCGCCAACCCGATCGCGATCCTGCTGCCCTGCCATCGCCTCGTCGGCGCCGATGGCCGCCTGACCGGCTATGCCGGCGGCCTCGCGCGCAAGCGCTGGCTGCTGGAACACGAGGGCGTGGACCCCGACGCTCTCAGGTCGCCGATTCCGCGTTGAACACCTGACGCCATTCCAGGACGCGAACGGAGCGACGCAGTCCGGTCGGCCAGAACGGATCGGCCTCGACGAGCGCCCTTGCCGCGTCGCCATCATCGGCCGTGACCAGCCACAGCCCGCCGGCGGGCGCGCCGTCTGCCGCGTCCACGAGCGGTCCCGCCGCCCGGATCGCGCCGCGATGGGCGGCGAGAAACGCCAGGTGGGCCTGCATGTGCCGTTCACGCTGGTCCGCGCGCGCGGGATCGTCTTCGAACAGGACGGCAAACAACATGGATCGGCTCCTCTCGGTAACGGGACCGGCAGGATCCTCCGGCATTGACGCCTGTTCCATGCCCAGATCTGCATGACTATTCTGCAGAAATGCAGCTATCGAACTGGGACGATCTTCGCGTCCTGCTCGCCGTCGGCCGCCACGGCCGATTGACCGCCGCTGCGCGCGTGCTGGGGGTGGACGAAACCACCGTCGCCCGCCGGCTCAAGCGGGCGACCCGCCTGCAGGGCGCGGCCCTGTTTCATCGGCAGGGAAACCGGCTCGAACCCACCGAAGCGGGCCGGCTGCTGTTGCACCACGCCCGGGAAATCGAACGGCATGTCGAGGCGGCGGGAGAGGGCATTCGCCAGACCCGCGACAAGGTGGCCGGCGAAGTCCGGCTGACGGCGGTGCCCCTGCTGGCGAACCGCCTGCTCGCGCCGGCCGCGGGGCCGTTGCTGGCGGCGCATCCCGAACTGCAACTCGCGCTGATCGCCGAGCCGCGCAGTCTCAGCCTGGCCCGACGGGATGCGGACATGGCCCTGCGTCTGGCCCGCCCCGAGGGGGACAGCCGCGCCATCGCCCGGCGCATCGCGCATCTCGAATATGCGCCCTACGCGGCGCGCGACAGGGACGCGACCCTTCCCCCCTGGATCGGCTACGACGACAGCATGGCGGCCCTGCCCCAGAGCCGGTGGCTGCAGCGCCGGCAGAGCCGGGACGGGGATCCCCCACCGCGCCTGCGGGTGCACGATGGTGAGACGCTGCTGCAGGCGGTTCGCGCCGGAGCGGGCAAGGCGCTGCTGCCCTGCCTGATCGCCGACAAGGATGCGTTGCTCGAACGGCTCGAGGACGGTGCTGTTCTTCTGCGGCGCGAGATCTGGCTGCTTCAGCACCCCGATCTCAGGTCTCTCGCCCGCTTCCGCGTCGTCGCGGACTGGTTGCAGGACCTGTTCGCCTCCGACAGGGGGCAGTCCCCGCCGGCCTAGTCCAGGCCCCGCTCCCAGGCCAGCGCGGTGGCGCAGATGGTCTCGAGGTCGTCGTGCCGCGGTTGCCAGCCCAGCAGTTCCTTCAGGCGGGAGGAATCCGCGACGATTTCCGGCGGATCGCCGGCGCGCCGCGGCGCTGCCGTGACCGCGATCTCGCGACCGGCCACGCGCGACACGGTGTCGATCACCTGCTGCACCGAATAGCCCCGGCCATAACCGCAGTTGAGGGTGACGCTCTGGTCGCCGCCTTCCATCCAGCCAAGCAGGTCGACATGCGCCTGCGCCCTTCGGGTCGCCAGGGCCTGCTGGTCACGTCGCTCGCCGGCTTTCGCCGCTACCATCGACGCCAGGTCGCGGTGTGGGAGCGACTGGCCATGCTGCGCATGCGACCGGTGGCCGAGATCCGCTGTGTCCCCGGATGCGTCGGCCCCGTGCTGAGCGAGCGCGACGATCCGACGCTGTCCCTCCCCGACGGCGCGATCGGGGCGACCATGGCCAGCGCCCTGCCCGGACCGCTGGGCGACGCGGTGCGCCGCACCGTGGACGAGACGCTGGGCTTCACCGGCGACGCACCCGCCGAGATCCTGGTCGCGTCGATCCAGCACGAGACCCGGCGGCTGCGGATCCGCATCGAACGGGAGCTGGCGCGCGAAAACCGCAGGGCCGGCTGGTACAACGCCAAGACCGGCGCGGGCGGCTGCCTCGAGCTCGAGCTGTTGGTGGCCGCCCTACAGCTCATGCATGGTCCCCACACGGAGGCGGCCCGCGCCCCGGGGATCATCGAAGCCCTCGAGGGGCTCCATGCAGGGGGGCATCTGACCGCCGAGGAGCAGACTGCGCTGTGTGCGGACTATCGCTTCTGTCGCCGATTGCTCAACCGACTGCGCATGAGCCCAGGGGGTCGCGGGCAGGACCCGGACCGCTTCTCGGAAAACTCTCCCCGACTGGTCACCCTTGCGCGTAGGATGGGGCTACCGGGCCGCCCGGCGCTGATGGAGCGCTTCTTCCAAGCACGCGCCCGCATCCGCGCGGCCTTCGACCGCCACCTGCCGGCATAAAATTCCCGGCGACCGTCCCGTTCAAGCGACCCATGGCTACGGCCCAGGCCCACGAGCCCAACCTCGGTTTCCCTCCCAAAGGCTCCTT
>JBGTSP010000374.1:0-3555 GCA_041940205.1 Alphaproteobacteria bacterium | reverse complement strand
GATCCGCTCCAGGTTCTTGGCGCAGAACAGAAGATGCGTGCAGGCGGTAATGTTGCGCGGGTCCTCCATCATGAAGGTCAGCAGTTCGCGGAACAGGCTGTTGTAGAGGGCGTCGACTTCCTCGTCGCGGTGCCAGACATCGATCGCCTTCTCCAGATCCTGCTCGGAATAGGCGTCGAGCACGTCCTTGATCATCGCCTCGACCAGCCGGGCCATGCGCTTGAAACCGAAGATCTCGGCCGGCGGCGGGCGGTTGTTCAGGGCCAGCGAGCGCTTGGCGAGATTCTTGGCGAGGTCGCCGATCCGTTCCAGGCCGCCGGCGACCTTCAGCGAGGTCAGGATCGCCCGCAGGTCGACCGCCATCGGCTGGCGCAGGGCCAGCATGCGGGTGCACAGTTCGCCGACCTGCCGGTCGAGCGCGTCGATCTTCTTGTCCGCCGCGATGACCTGCTCGGCAAGATGGGCGTCCATGCGGGTGACCGCCTGGATCGCGCTGGCAAGCTGGGTCTCGGCCAGCCCGCCCATGCGGAGAATGAGGCTTCGCAGCTCCTTCAGCTCGTCGTCGAACGAGGTGACGATATGACTGGAGGTCTCGGTGGTCGCCATGACCTGGCTCCTTCCCTCGGGCGTCCGGGATCAGCCGAACCGGCCCGTGATGTAGTCCTGGGTCCGCGCGTCTTCCGGGCTGGTGAATATCTTCGGGGTTTCGCCGAACTCGACCAGCACGCCCAGATGGAAGAAGGCGGTGAACTGCGAAACGCGCGCGGCCTGCTGCATCGAATGGGTGACGATCGCGATCGTGTAGTTCTCGCGCAGCTCGTCGATCAGTTCCTCGATACGGGCCGTGGCGATCGGATCGAGCGCCGAACAGGGCTCGTCCATCAGCACGACTTCCGGACTGACCGCGATCGCGCGGGCGATGCACAGGCGCTGCTGCTGGCCGCCGGACAGGCCGGTGCCCGGAGACTGGAGGCGGTCCTTCACCTCGTCCCAGATGCTGGCCCGCTTCAGGCTGTTCTCGACGATCTCGTCGAGCTCGTCCCGGTTGCCGGCGAGGCCGTGGATGCGAGGCCCGTAGGCGACATTGTCGTAGATCGATTTCGGGAACGGGTTCGGCTTCTGGAACACCATGCCGACCCTGGCGCGAAGCTGAACGGGATCGATCCGGGCATCGTTGACGTCCTCGCCGTCGAGCAGGATCCGGCCGGTCACGCGGCAGCCGTCGATGACGTCGTTCATGCGGTTGATGGAGCGCAGGAAGGTGCTCTTGCCGCAGCCCGACGGGCCGATCAGGGCGGTCACCTTGTTGCGGGCGATCGCGACATCGACGTCGAACAGCGCCTGCTTGTCCCCGTAGTACACGCAGACCTCGCGGGCCTGCACCTTGGCGGGTCCCGCGCCGGCAGCCTCGTTCATCTCACCCGCCTCCCGCGGCACTGCATCCCGTTTCGTTTCGGCGACAGACATCGCGAGTCTCCTACCAGCGGCGTTCGAACCTCTTGCGCAGCAGCACCGCGGCGAGGTTCATGAGGATGAGGAAACCCAGCAGCACCATAATGGCGGCTGAGGTTCGTTCGACAAAGGCCCGCTCCGGCGCGTCGGCCCACAGATAGATCTGCACCGGAAGCACCGTGGCGGCGTCGGTCGGGCCGCCGGGAATGTCGACGATGAAGGCGACCATGCCGATCATCAGCAGGGGCGCGGTCTCGCCGAGCGCCTGGGCCATGCCGATGATGGTGCCGGTCAGCATGCCGGGCATCGCCAGCGGCAGCACGTGATGGGTGACCACCTGCACGTGCGAGGCCCCCATGCCCAGCGCGGCCTCGCGGATCGACGGCGGCACCGCCTTCAGCGCCGCCCGGCCGGCGATGATGATGGTCGGCAGGGTCATCAGCGCCAGCACCATGCCGCCGACCACCGGGGCCGAACGCGGCAGGTGCATCACGTTGAGGAACACCGCCAGTCCGAGCAGGCCGAACACGATCGACGGCACCGCGGCCAGGTTGTTGATGTTGACCTCGACGATCTCCGTCCAGCGGTTCTTCGGCGCGAACTCCTCCAGATAGACCGCGGTCATCACGCCGATGGGAAAGGCCAGGAACAGCGTCACCAGCAGGGTGAAGAAGGAGCCGACGACGGCGCCCCAGATGCCGGCCATTTCCGGCTCCCGGCTGTCGCCGCTGGTGAACAGGGTGGTGTTGAACACCGTCTTCAGGTCGCCCGCCGCCTTCAGGCTTTCGATCCATTCCGCCTGCGCCGGCGAGATCCGCGCCTGCTCGGCCTCCACCTTGATGTTGCCCTTGATGTACTGGTCGGCATCGTCGGAGGCGGTCAGCCACATCGTCACCGTGGTGCCGATCAGCGAGGGGTCGTCCTCGACCGCCTCGCGCAGCTCGAAGGCCGCGCCCGGCGAGACGATCGCGTAGAGCGCGCGTTTCGCGCGACGGCCGCTGACCTCGGGAAAGCGCTCGCGCAGCGCCTTCTTCAGCATGCCGCCGAAATCGGCCGCGCGGATGTTCTCGGGATCGACCGCGTCGGCCGCGACAAGGGTCGGGATCTGCACCTTGGTCTGGGTGAAGGCGCCGAGCGCCTGCACGATCACCGAAGAGAACAGGACCACGAGGAAGGACAGCGCCAGGCCGATCGCGACCAGGCCGTAGACCTGAAAGCGCTTCTCGGCGGCATTGCGGCGCTTCACCCGTGTCGCATAGGCCGCGGTATCGAACGGCGAGGGGGCGCCGTCGGCGGAAACGTCAGTCATATTTTTCCCGGTACTTCTTCACGATCGCAAGCGCGATGACATTCAGGAACAGGGTCACGATGAACAGCATGAGGCCGAGCGCAAAGGCGGCAAGCGTCTTGGGATTGTCGAACTCGGCGTCGCCGATCAGCAGTGTGACGATCTGCACCGTCACCGTGGTCACCGCGTCGAACGGATTGAGGGTCATCTTGGCGATGAGGCCGGCGGCCAGGGCGACGATCATGGTTTCGCCGATCGCCCGGCTCATACCCAACAACACGCCACCGACGATCCCTGGCAGAGCGGCCGGGAGCAGAACCTTGCGGATCGTTTCGCCCTTGGTAGCGCCCATCGCGAACGAGCCTTCGCGGATCGCGCGCGGCACCGCCGCGAAAGCGTCGTCCGACAATGACGAGATGAACGGAATGATCATGATACCCATCACCCCGCCGGCGGCCAGCGCGCTGTTGGGCGAGGCTTCCAGCCCAAGCGACTGGCCGAGCGAGCGGATCGCCGGCGCGACAGTCAGGATGGCGAAGATGCCGTAGACGATGGTTGGGATGCCTGCCAAAATCTCAAGCATTGGCTTGACCACCGCCCGGAACCGCTCGTTGGCGTATTCGGTCAGGTAGATCGCCGACAGGATTCCGATCGGCACTGCAACCAGCATGGCGATGGTGGCGATCATGATGGTGCCGAAGAGCACTGGAATGACGCCGAACGCGCCCTGACCCGCCACCTGATCGGCTCGTATCGCAATCTGAGGCTCCCAGCGTAGACCGAAGAGAAATTCGGTCAGCGGGACGAGCCGGAAG
>JBGTSP010000373.1:0-3594 GCA_041940205.1 Alphaproteobacteria bacterium | reverse complement strand
CCGGAGTTGACCGTGAACATGGTGCCGGTCAGCGCGTTCTCGGGCCAGCCGCCGTCAGCCGGCGGGCTGAACCGCGGGTCGCGCCACGTGCCCGTCCAGACGGCAGCCACGGGATCGATCTTGGCGTTCGCGTGGGTCTCCTTGTAGCTGACCAGCGTGCGGTAGGCGGCGCCGCCAGACGCGATACTGCTTTCCCAGCGCGTCTTCCAGAACACCTCGTTGCCGCTGAAGAAAGCGAGGTGCACGCCCGCTGCGCGCGCGGCCTCGACGTTCTCGGCGGCGAAGTCGGCATCGAGCCGCTTGTTGCCGGTCTCGATCAGCAGCTGCCCGCCCTGCGGCATGGCGTCGCGGGCGTTGATCGCCAGGTTCAGGATGGCGCTCTCGAACTGGTGCGCGTCGGTCAGAGCGCGCCAGCCGTTGTCATCCAGCTCCATGGTCATGGTGATGTTCTCGCCGCAGGTGGTGCGCAGCACGGTCTCCAGCCCGCGCAGCGATTCGCCCAGGTCCACCGCGCGCGAATCCAGCGGCTGGCGGCGCGAGAAGGCCAGAAGCTGGCGCACCAGGTTGGCCGCGCGGTTGGCGTTCTGCTTGACCTGCATGAGATCGGGAAACAGCTCGTTGCCGGCCTGCACCTTGAGCAGCAGCAGGTCGCAATGGCCGATGATCGCGGTCAGCAGGTTGTTGAAATCGTGCGCCACGCCGCCGGCGAGCTGTCCCACGGCCTGCATCTTCTGCGACTGCGCGAACTGCATCTCCAGCGCCCGCTGGTCGGTGGTGTCGATGGCGTGCACCACCAGGCGGGCGCCATCCTGGTCGACCGCCGGCATGCGGCCGGCATAGAGCACCACCTGGCGCTGGCCCGACGCGCCCTGGACGCTGACTTCCAGCGGCGGCGCCTCGGCGGTCTCGCCGACCGCCTGGGCGATCCAGCCCGCCAGCACCGCCCGGTCGGCGTCCACCGCGAGATCCGCGAGCGCCGTGCCCTCGACCGGCGTCAGGCCCAGCATGTGGGTGAAGGCGTCGTTGAGCGAGACCAGCCGGCCGCTCTCGTCGATCGTGACCACGGCCACGGGCGCACTGTCGAACAGCAGGGCGAAACGGTTGCGGGCGCCTTCGACGGCGCCGTGGGCGACCGCCAGCGCCTCCTCGCGCTGCTGCGCGGCGGTGACGTCGTCGAACCGCCAGAGCGCCAGTTCGTCATTCAGCGGCCGCAGGCAGACGCGATAGCTGCGGGCCTCGCCCTCGCCCGTCGCGACACTCAGGGTCTCTTCCCCGGCCCGCCGCTCGGCCAGCGCCGCGAGCAGCGGCGCCGCCGCCTCGCCGGCCCGCCCGAGCAGGGTCGCCGGCGCCACGCCGTCGGCCCCGGCCAATGCGCGATAGGCGCCATTGTGCGAGACCAGGGTGCCGTCCGGCGCGCTGATCGCCGCCGGTGCGGGCTCGCACGCGGTGATCGCGTCGAGATCGAGGCGGGCACCGAACAGCCGGTCGAACATGCCGCGCGAGCGTCCGCCCCGAGGCACGGCATCCCTGTGCATCTGCTCGGCCATGCCTTCAGCGTCCTCCCGTACCATCGTCATGGTGAGCCTCCTCCCCGTCCAGCACAACCGTCCCCGGCGCCGTCATCGCAGCGGGCGGGCCTGGGCGCGTTTCTGGCGCAGACCCATCACGTAACCGATCACTTCGGCGGCCGCGCGATAGAATTCCGCGGGGATTTCCTGCTCCAGCTCGACGCCGGCATAGAGCCCGCGGGCGAGCGGCGGGTTCTCCACGATCGGAATGCGGTGCTCGCGGGCGAGATCGCGAATCCGGTGCGCCACGAGATCGGCGCCCTTGGCGACCAGGCGCGGCGCGGCCATCGTCTCGGGATCGTATTTCAGGGCCACCGCGTAATGGGTCGGGTTGGTGACCACGACGTCCGCGCCGGGCACGGCGGCCATCATCCGCCCGCGCGCCCGCTCGGCCCGGATCTGCCGGATGCGGCCCTTGATCTGCGGATCGCCCTCCGCCTGCTTGCCCTCGTCCCGGATCTCCTGGCGGGTCATCTTCTGCTTCTGGAACCAGGTGTAGCGCTGGTAGATGAAGTCGAGCGCGGCGAACACCGCCATCGCCGAGACCACGCCCAGCGCCATCCTCAGGACCAGATCGCGCACGGTGGGCAGCAGCATGTCGGGCGGCATCGACGTGGCGTGATGCAGGATCGAGAGCTCGGGATAGATCACGAGGAAGCCGATGCCGCCGATCAGCACGATCTTGGCGATCGATTTCAGCAGGTCGACATAGGGCTGCGAACTGGCGAACTTCTTCGCCCCCTTGAGCGGGCTGATCTTGGAAAGCTCCGGCTTCAGCCGCTCCAGCGACAGCACCGGCCTGTGCTGGATCACGTTGGAGACGACCGCCGCGACCATCAGCAGCGACACCGGCAGGGACAGCGCGGCGATCAGCGCCCAGCCGGTCGCCTCGAACAGGCCCAGAAGTTCCTGCGGCTCGGCGACGATCTCGTGCGGCCGGGCGAGAAAGCCGGCAAGCCGCGGCCGCAGCGCCTCGACCAGCGAGCCTGAGAACATCGCCACCGCGAGCGTGGCCGCGGACAGCATGAACCAGTGCGAGATTTCCTGGCTCTTGGCGACGTCGCCCTTCTTGTGCGCCTCGTCGAGACGCTTTTGCGTGGGGTCTTCTGTCTTTTGTGACTTGTCGGGTTCGTCGGACAAGGGCCCTACTCCAGTCCGGCGAGCGCGCCCATGCGGCGCTCGAAATGTTCGATGAACCAGATCATGCCGATCGAGATCACCGTCCCCAGCATGAAGAAGGCCAGCAGAAGCTGGGCCGGCATGGCGATGAAGAAGAGCTGCAGCTGCGGCATCAGGCGCTGCAGCATGCCGAGGCCGATATAGAACAGCAGGCCGTACATGATGAACGGCGCGGCCATCTGCAGACCGACCGTGAACGAGCCGGTCACCAGCGTCACCGCCATCTCGGAAAAGGTGTCGACCGGCGGCGCCGCGCCGGGCGGAAACAGCGTGTAGCTGTGGAACACCGCCTCGATCATCAGGGCGTGCAGGCCGAGGGCGAAGATCAGCACCACGCCCAGCAGGTTCAGCAGGGCGGCCACCAGCGTGCTCTGGGTGCCCTGGTTGGGATCCACCGTCTGGGCGTAGGCGAGCGAGCTCTGGAAGGCGATGACGACACCGGCGACATGCAGCGAGGTGACGATCAGCCGGGCCGAGCCGCCGATCAGGAAGCCGATCAGGGATTCGCTGACCGCCAGGGGCAGCAGCAGGACGGGATTGTCCGGCATCGCCGGCAGCTTCGGGGCGAGCGAGGGCACGAGGACGAGGGCAAGCGCCAGGGCGATGATCAGCCGGGCGCGCACCGGCACGTAGTTCTCGCCGAAACCGGGCATCACCATGAAGGCCGCGCCGACACGGAAGAACACCAGCATGAAGGGGCCGAGGCCGAGGCCGAGATACTGCTCCATCGCCGGATCAGGGGGATTCCGCGATACGCCCGGCCAGGCGCTGCATGTAGGCGGTGATGGTGGTGATCATGAACGGCATGAACAGCAGCAGCGACAGGAAGATCGCCAGGATCTTCGGC
>JBGTSP010000372.1:0-3598 GCA_041940205.1 Alphaproteobacteria bacterium | reverse complement strand
CATTCTCGATCTGTCGAAGATCGAGGCCGGCCAGATGGAGTTGCGCGAGACCCCGGTCGAGGTCGCCATGTTGTTCGAGGACAGCATCCGGATGGCCCGATCGGGCGGACGTCCGCGCCGGGCGCCGATCGCGATCGAACTGCCCGAACCCTTCCCCCAGGTGCGTGGCGACGAACGCCTGCTGCGGCAGATCCTGATCAACCTGCTCTCGAACGCCATCAAGTTCACACCGGAGGACGGCGAGATCACGCTGAAGGCCGCTCTGGGCGAGGAAAACGAGGTGGTGCTCACCGTCGCCGATACCGGCATGGGCATCGTCAAGGAGGATCTGGCGCGCGTGCTGGAACCGTTCGGTCAGTCGCGCAGCAGTCCGCAGCAGACCCACAGCGGCACCGGCCTCGGTCTGTCGCTTTCACGCCAGCTTGCGGTTCTGCATGGCGGTAACCTCGTGCTTGAAAGCGAAATTGGAAAGGGCACGACCGTTCGCGTTACGCTGCCTGCGGACAGGACGATTCCCTGATCCGGACAAGCGGACGGAGTGCTGCGACTGGCATGGCGACGGATATCCGGCGCACCGGTTTGACGTTTCCGGGACGACTGCTGGCGATTCTGCTGGCGGCGATGTTGCTGTCCGCGCCGCTCGCGGCCCAGTCGACCTGGCAGCAGTCCTACGAGGGCTACAATACCGCGCGCGCCGAGGGCCGGTACCAGGACGCCCTGGACCATGCCCGCGAGGCGCTGCGTCGCGCCCAGTCGGAAGTCGGCGCCAACACCCCGACCTATGGCGCGCTGTTGGGCAATCTCGCCACGCTCTACGACGTGCTGGGCCAACCCCTCGTCGCCGAGCGCACCTTCCTGGAAGCCATCGGCATCCTCGAGGCGGTCGACGGCGCCGACAAGACGGACAAGCGCGAGCTCGCGGTACAGCTCAACAATCTCGCGGGCATGTATCTCAACCAGAATCGCGAAGCCGACGCCCTGCCGCTGTTCCGCCGGGCCGCCGAGATCCTCGAGGAGACCGCCGGCGCCGACCACCCCTATACCGCCGGTGCACTCAGCAACCTGGCCGGCGCGCAGGCCCGGGCGGGCGATGTCGAGGCCGCCGAGCGGCACTATCGCCGGGCCATCGCCATCGTCGATACCTCGCTGGGACCGCAGCATCCGACGTCGGCGATGATGCGCAACCGTCTGGCCCGCCTGTTCACCCGCGAGAAGCGCTACATCGACGCCGAACGGCTGAACATCCAGGCTCTCGCCGCCCTCGAGCGGACGGTGGCCGCCGACCATCCCTCGCTGCGGCGGGTGCGCGCCGATCTCGATGCGGTGCACCGGGCGATGGCCGGCCTGCCGCCGGCGGCGCCCGAAGCCTCGGCAGGTGCGGCGCGGCCGGCGCCGGTCCGCAACACGGCGCCCGCTCCCGCGCCGCCGCGCCGGCAGGCCCGCGCGCCGGATCCGCCAGCGTCCGTGCGGGCGCGAAGCGCCGGCGGCACGCGCTATGCGGCGCAGATCGGTTCGCTGCCCGACCGCGCCCAGGCCGAGCGCGAGCTGGAGGCGTTTCGCGATCTCTATCCCGATCCGCTGAAGGCGCACCCGGCCCGCATCCAGAGCAAGGCGATCGAGGGTCGCGGCACCTGGCACCGGATCCAGGTCGGCGAGTTCGCGAGCCGGCGCGAGGCCGGGGCGGTCTGCCGGGCGTTGGCCCGCCAGGGCCACGATCAGTGCATCGTCGCCCGGCTCGCCCGATAGGCCCAACGGAACCGCTCCGCGGATCCGCCGGGCGCTGGCCCGCCAGGGCCACGATCAGTGCATCGTCGCCCGGCTTACCCGATAGGCACGGCAGAACCACTCCGCGGATCCGCCGGGCGCTGGCCCGCCAGGGCCACGATCAGGGCATCGTCGCCCGGCTCGCGCGCCCGGGATGGCGCCTCGGTCGTCAGCGCAGGGCGGCCGCGATATTGCCACCGTCCACCGTCAGCACCGCCGCGGTCGTCTTGCGTGCCAGCGCCAGGTCGACGAAGGCCTGCGCCACGTCCGCGACCTTGACCTCCCGCTTCAGCAGGTTGCCGGCGCCCAGATAGTCCTCGACGCTGATCCCCCGGGCCGCCGCCCGCTGCTCCAGCAGGCCGTCCGCGAAGATCCCGGTATTCACCCGGTCGGCGTTGACGGCGTTGGCCGTGATGCCGTCCTCGCCATATTCCAGCGCATACTGGCGCACCAGGAACAGGGTCGCCGCCTTGGGCAGGCCGTAGGGGCCGAAGTCCGGCCCCGGATTGACCGCCTGCTTCGAGGTGTTGAACAGCAGGGCGCCGCCCGTGCCCTGGGCGCGCATCACCCGCACCGCGTTCTGCGCGACGCTCTGGTGGGCGAAGAAATTCAGCTCGAAGCTCTGCCGCAGCACCTTGTCGGAGACCTCGCCGATCCGACCCTGCCAGGCGGCCCCGGCATTGGAGACGACGATGTCGACGCCGCCGAAGGCGGCGCAGACCTCGTCGAAGGCGCGACGCACCGCGAACGCGTCGGTGACGTCGCAGGCCAGCGCCAGGGCGCCGCCGCCGATCGCCTCGGCGACCTTCGCCGCCGCGGCGCCATCGCAATCGACCACCGCCACGGCCGCGCCCTCGGCCGCCATCGCCCGGGCCGTGGCCGCGCCGATGCCGCTGCCGCCGCCGGTGACCAGCGCCACCCGACGGGCCAGCGGCTTCTCGGCCGCCTTGCCCAGCTTGGCCTGCTCCAGGGACCAGTACTCGATGTCGAACAGGTGCGCCTCGCTCAGCGCATCGAACCGGCCGACCGCCTCGGCGTCGGTGATGACCTCGATATTGTTCTCCGCCAGGTCCGCGGCGATACCCGCGGCGCCGGTCGAGGCGCCGACACCGAACAGGCCGACGCCCGGCACCAGGATCACCCGGGGCAGCGGATCCAGCTCGGTCTTTGCCACGTCCCGCTTGCCGTTGTGCCGCGCGAAGTAGCGGTGATAGCGCGTCTTGAACCGTTCCAGCGCCTTCGCCGCGCCGGCCGCGAAGCCGTCGAGATTGCCGGCCTCCGGCGCCGGCACGATCAGCGGCCAGTTCTTGATGCGGATGTTGTGGTCGGGCGTCACCACGCCGGCCTGGCTGTAGCGCGCGAGTTCCGCGCCGTCGACGAAGTTCCGGATCGCCCGGTTGCTGCGGAAATCGAGCAGCATGCGGGCGGGATCGGCATCGCTCTTCGGCGTCGCGAGCAGGCCGCGCAGGATCGGCGCCACGTCGTGTGCCTTGGCCCGACGCGCCGGCAGGGCGGCCGCGGCGAAGACCTTGCGCCGGTCCTTCCTCAGATGCTTCTCGGCCAGGCTCACCAGGGCGATCATGCGCTCATAGGCCTCGCGCGCGCTGTCCCCGAAACTGAAGATGCCGTGCTTCAGCAGGATCAGGCCCTCGACGTCGGGATTGGCCTCGAACACCTCGGCGGCCTTCTTCGCCAGTCCGAAGCCGGGCATGATGTAGGGCACGAGGCCGACCCGGTCGCCGAACACGGCGGCGGAGCGTTCCGCGCCGTCGGGCTGGTCGGTCACCGCCAGCACGGCGGTCGAATGGGTATGGTCGATGAACTTGTGCGGCAG
>JBGTSP010000371.1:0-3632 GCA_041940205.1 Alphaproteobacteria bacterium | reverse complement strand
CCACAATTACCACTGGAACGTCACCGGACCGATGTTCCAGACCCTGCACACCATGTTCGAGACCCAGTACAACGAACTGGCGCTCGCGGTCGACGAGATCGCCGAACGCATTCGCGCGCTCGGGTTTCCCGCCCCCGGCACCTACAAGGCCTATGCCGCGCTGTCCTCGATCCCCGAGGAGGAAGGCGTGCCGGCCGCGGAGGAGATGATCGTCAACCTGGTCAAGGCGCACGAGGCGGTCGCGCGCACCGCCCGCTCCGTCTTCCCGGCAGCCGACGAGGCGAGCGACGAGCCCAGCGCCGACCTGCTGACCCAGCGCATGCAGGTGGCCGAGAAGACCGCCTGGATGCTGCGCAGCCTGATCGCCTGATCGCCCGAGCGTATCGGCGCCCGACGCCCGACGGGCCGGCCCGGCGGCCGGCCCGTCCGGGGCGGTCGGCGTCTCGCCCGTGCTGCCGCCGGCCGGTCTCACGCGCAGTTGATCAAAGGGCATTTGTGATCGTTCGCCGGGCGGCCGATGTTGGGCGTCCACGAGAAGCGAAACGCGGAGACCCCTCATGGCGATCATCCACCGGCCGTCCTGGGCCCTACCCGAACGCGCGGCGACGCCGGAAAGCGTGTTCGTCAACCGTCGCAGCCTGCTGCGGGGCGCGGGTCTGATCGCGGCCTCCTCCGCGCTGTCGCCGCTCGCGGCGGTCGCCGAGGGCGGGGATCCCACGGCGGATCTCTATCCGGCCCGGCGCAACGCCGCCTTCGAGGCGGGCCGGCCGGTCACCGATGAATCGGTCAATGCGCGCTACAACAATTTCTACGAGTTCGGCTCCCACAAGCAGATCTTCAACAAGGCCCAGGCGCTGAAGATCCGGCCCTGGCAGGTGAAGATCGACGGCATGGTCGAGCAGGAACGCGTGGTCGACATCGACACGCTGATCCGCGCGATGCCGCTCGAGGAACGGGTCTACCGCCATCGCTGCGTCGAGGCCTGGTCGATGGTGGTGCCGTGGAGCGGCTTCCCGTTCCGCGCCTTCCTTGATTTCGCCAAGCCGCTGTCGGGCGCCCGCTACGTGCGCATGGAGACCTTCCACGACCCCAAGATGGCGCCGGGCCAGAAGCAGTTCTGGTATCCCTGGCCCTATGTCGAGGGCCTGACGATGGAAGAGGCGGCAAACGATCTCGCCTTCCTGGTGACCGGCGCCTACGGCAAGCCGATGGCCAAGCAGTTCGGCGCGCCGCTGCGCCTCGCGGTGCCGTGGAAATACGGTTTCAAGCACATCAAGTCGCTGGTCCGCTTCACCTTTACCGACCAGCGTCCGGTCAGCTTCTGGGAAGAGATCCAGTCCGCGGAATACGGCTTCTGGGCCAACGTCAATCCCGCGGTGGATCATCCGCGCTGGAGCCAGGCCAGCGAACGGGTGCTGGGCAGCGACGAGCGCATTCCGACGCTGATCTACAACGGCTACGGCGAGCAGGTCGCGGATCTGTACAAGGATCTGCAGGACGAGCGCCTCTTCGCCTGACCCGAAGCCGGATCGCGGTCCGCAAGGAAGGGGGCCGGGGCGGCTTTGGTGTCGCTTCCGGCGCCTGCTATGGTCTCGCCGCCGGCGGATCGCCGTCCGGCACGAATGGTTGCGACAGGACGGAACAGGGCATGGTGCGCCGGTCTGCTTTCCTTTTCGCGCTGTTCGCTCCGCTTTTTCTGGTCCTGCCGGCGTCGGCGGGCATTCTCGAAGAGGTGCGCGAACGCGGCCTGGTGCGTTGCGGCGTCAACCAGGAGTTGCCCGGATTCGCCAGGCGTGACGCGTCCGGCGTCTGGCGCGGCCTCGATGTCGATCTCTGCCGGGCGATCGCCGCCGCGGTTCTGGGCGAGGCGGACAAGGCCGAGTTCGTTGCCCTGAACGCCAAGACCCGGTTCGCCGCCCTGCAGGCCGGCGAAATCGACGTGCTGGTGCGCAACACGACCTGGACCCTGACCCGGGACACCGTGCTCAACCTGAATTTCGCCGGGGTGAATTTCTTCGACGGGCAGGGTTTCATGGTGCGCCGCTCGCTGGGGCTCGACAGTGCCCGGGCGCTCGACGGGGCGACGATCTGCGTGACCTCCGGCACCACCACGGCCCTCAACCTGGCCGACTATTTCGCCGCCAACGGCATGCGCTACCGGGCCATGACCTTCGAGGAACTGCTCGACGCCGCCAGCGCCTACGAGACCGGCAGCTGCGATGCCTTCACCTCGGACCGCTCCTCCCTCGCGGCCTTCCGCTCCCTGTTCGCGCGGCCTGAGGAACACGTGCTGCTGCCCGATTCCATTTCCAAGGAGCCGCTGGGGCCGGTGGTCAAGACGGGCGACGAACGCTGGGCCTCGACCGTGCGCTGGACCCTGAACGCCCTGATGCTGGCCGAGGAACTCGGGGTGACAAAGGCCAATGCCGAGGATCAGGTCAAGACCACGACGGACCCGCGCGTCAGGCGTCTCTTGGGCGCCGAAGGCGAGTTCGGTCCCATGCTGGGGCTGTCCGACGATTGGGCCAAGGACGCGATCGAAGCCGTCGGGAACTATGGCGAGATTTTCGAGCGAAATCTGGGATCGCAATCGACGCTCGACCTGGCGCGCGGTTTGAACGCACAATGGAACGCGCGCCCGGCCGGCTTGATCTATGGCCTGCCGATCCGATAAGCGCCGACGCTTGCATCGCTTCCTGGGGGACAGATGACCGAGACGAAACGCGGCGGCCTTGCGCTGCACTGGCTGATGTTGATCGGTTTCGCGGTCGGTCTGATCGGGGGATTGCTGGTCAATCTGGCGGTCGGGGCCGATGCGGCCTGGGTGGTCTGGCTGACGGACAACGTGACCGGGCCGATCGGTCAGATCTTCCTGCGCCTGCTGTTCATGATGGTGATCCCGCTGCTGTTCTCGGCTCTGGTCGTCGGGGTGGCGGAGATGGGCGATCTCAGCTCGCTGGGACGGGCGGGGATCAAGACGCTGCTTCTGACGGTTGTGGTGTCCAGCATTGCGGTGGTCATCGGTCTGGTGATGGTCAACGTCTTCCAGCCCGGGCGAGGCGTCGATCCTGCGGTGGCTCAGCAACTGTTGGAGCAGGGCAAGGACGGCGCCGCCAGCATCGTTCAGACCGGGCGCGACAGCTCGATCCAACTGGGCGATTTCTTCCTGGATCTGGTGCCGTCGAACGCGGTCACCGCAGCGGCGGAGAACGCGATCCTGCCGCTGATGATCTTCGCCCTGTTCTTCGGCATCGGTCTGGTCATGGCCAAGAGCCCGGCGACGGACCGTCTGCAGGAAGTGATCCAGGGGATCTTCGAGGTCTCCATGACCCTGATCAATCTGTTCATCAAACTGGCGCCGCTGGCCATCGCCTGTCTGATGTTCAACCTGGCGGCCCTGTTCGGTTGGGACCTGTTGGTGCGCCTGGCGGCCTTCGTCGCCGTCGCGGTCGGCGCGATGGCGATCCATATGTTCGTGGTCTATCCGCTCGTAATCTGGCTGGCGGCCGGCCGCTCGCCCATCGCCTTCTTCAAGGGCGTGCGCGAGCCGATGGTGGTGGCCTTCTCGACCGCCTCGTCCAACGCGTCTCTGCCGGTGTCGCTCAAAGCGGCTGAGGAGCAGTTGCACCTGC
>JBGTSP010000370.1:0-3639 GCA_041940205.1 Alphaproteobacteria bacterium | reverse complement strand
CGATGCTGGGCACTGGCGGCATCGTTCCGCCGCCGGCGACCTACTGGCAGAAGATCCAGCCGATCCTGAAGGCGAACGACATCCTCTTGATCGCCGACGAGGTCGTGACCGGCTTCGGCCGGCTCGGCTCCATGTTCGGCTCGGAGCACTACGGCCTCAGCCCCGACATGATCACCATCGCGAAGGGCCTGACCTCGGCCTACGCGCCGCTCTCGGGCAGCATCGTCTCGGAGAAACTCTGGGGGCTGCTGGAGCAGGGGACCGACGCGATGGGCCCGATCGGCCACGGCTGGACCTATTCCGCGCATCCGATCGGGGCCGCGGCGGGCGTCGCCAACCTGCGGCTGATCGACGAACTGGACCTCGTGGGCAACGCCCGCGAGACCGGCGGCTATTTCAATGCGGCGCTGCGCGATGCCTTTGCCGGCCGCCGCCATGTCGGCGAGGTGCGCGGCGAAGGCCTGCTGGCCGCGCTGGAATTCGTCGAGGATCGCGACGACCGGATCTTCTTCGCGCCCGAGAAGAAGATCGGCCCGCAGATCGCCGCCGCGCTTGCCGGCGAGGGCGTGATCGCCCGGGCCATGCCGCAGGGCGACATCCTGGGCTTCGCGCCGCCGCTCTGTCTCGCCCGGGCCGAGGCCGACCAGATCGTCGCCGCCGCCGTCCGGGCCGTGGACGCGGTGCTGCCGGGGTGAAGGACGCCACGTTCGGCTGATCCGCCGGCATCGCCGGCTTCGCGGACGATCGCCGGTCTGCCTTCCACTGGCGGCGCCCCGTTGCGTCGACCTATGCTCGCCGCCGCACCGGCGAAGGGGGCGCAGGCCGCGCACGACCGGCGTGCAACGGGGGGAGCCATGGACTACGGCATCTGCATGTTCGTCACGGACTATTCCATGGGCGCGGCCGAGCTTGCGATGGCCGTGGAAGAGCGCGGCTTCGATGCCCTGTTCATTCCCGACCACACCCACATGCCGGCCAGCCGGCAGAGCGCCTTCCGCATGTCGGCGGAAATGCCCGACGATTACCGGCGCAATCTCGACATGTTCCTGGCGCTTACCGCGGCGGCGGCGGTGACCAGCCGGATCCGCCTCGGCACCGGCATCTGCCTGCTGGTCGAGCGCGATCCCATCATCACCGCCAAGGAGGTGGCGAGCCTGGACGTGATCTCCGGGGGGCGTCTCGACTTCGGCATCGGCGGCGGCTGGAACCGCGAGGAGATGGAGAACCACGGCGGTCCCTGGGAGCGACGGTTCCGGCTGATGCGCGAGCGCATCGAAGCCATCAAGACCATCCTGACCAGCGATGTCGCCAGCTATCACGGCGAGTTCGTCAACTTCGACGAGATCTGGTCCTGGCCCAAGCCGGTGCAGAAACCGCATCCGCCGATCCTGGTCGGCGGGGATTCCCCGGGCACGCTGAAACGCGTGCTGCGCTACGGCGATGCCTGGATTCCGATGCTGGCCGAAAGTACCGACAGGCACACCTTCGATCTGAAGACCGAGCGCATGGCCGAGCTCGCCGAGATGGCCCGCGCCGCGGGGCGGCCGCCTGTTCCCATCACCACCTTCGGCACGCCGCGCGATCCCGACGCCGTGGCACAGCTCCAGGCCCAGGGCGTCGACCGCTGCATTTTCGGCATCAAGGCCGCGCCCGCCGACGACGTGCTGCGCCGGCTCGACAAGCTGGCGGCGCTGAAGGAACGCCTGCCGCGCTGAGCGGCGGCGCGCCGTCCGCCGGGCGCGACACGCGTCGGCGCCGTGCAATCGGGGGCAGGTCGGGGGATTGGAGAACTGGTGCCGGCTGCAGGAGTCGAACCCGCGACCTACCGCTTACAAGGCGGTTGCTCTACCAGCTGAGCTAAGCCGGCCCCGATTCCGGCCCGGATCGCGAGGCGTTCAGGCCGGTTCGGGGTGTAGACGAAAGCGTCCGGGGACGCCAGCGCAATCCCGGGACATCCCGCGTCGCGCACGGGCGCGGCAACCGGCAGCCTCAGGGCCGCCGGGACTCTCAGCCCAGCGTGATGCTCTTGCCCGAGGCCTTCACGCAGGTCTGGCCGTCGGGCAGCTCCTCGACCAGCGTCCAGGAGCCCTGGCGCGAGGCGTACAGCGTCATGCGGTTGCCGTTCTCCAGTTCGCCGTTGGCGACCCGGCGCTCGGAATAGGCGCTTGCGAGATAGCCTTCCATGGTCTTCTTCTGCGCGAGGCAGTGGAAGGTGTCCACGCCGTCTTCGGCTTCGCTCGCAGCGTCCTGAGCATGCGCGGCGGTGGCGCCGACCGCGAACGCGGCCGCGAGGATCATTCCTCTGATCGGTGTCATTGTGTTCTTGCTCCACAAGTCCCAGGACCTGATGAAGCATCCCTGTCCTGCAACCGGGCGAGGCGTCGATCGCTCTACCGGGTCACTGAGCAGCAGATAGGCGGACATCCGCCATTCGCCAGTCACAATCCGCCCGAATGCCGCCTTTTTTCGCTCACGATCGTGCGAGTCCGCCATGGCGGAAAACGGCCCGCAGCGGCGGGCGCGGCAGGGGGTCTGCAGCGGCGCCTTTCTCTCGTGCTCGCGAAGCGAACCTGTTTGCTCATGTTCGCGAAGCGAACAATGCAATCGACGCGGCCACGGCGACGTTGAGGCTTTCCATCTCGCCGTTCATCGCGAGGTGCATCATCTGATCGCAGCGCTCTGCGGTCAGCCGGCGCAGGCCGGCGCCTTCGGCGCCCAGCACCAGGGCGCTGCGGGCCGCGAAGTCGATCTCCGCCACCGACTGCGCCGCCCCGGCATCCAGCCCGTAGCGCCAGAACCCGGCCTCCGCGAGCTGGTCGAGCGCGCGCGCCAGGTTGATCGCGCGCACCAGCGGCACGGTTTCCAGCGCCCCCGAGGCGCTTTTCGCCAGCGCGCCGCCCTCCGGCGGGGCGTGACGGTCCTGCATGATCACGGCGCGGGCCCGGTAGGCCGCCGCCGAGCGCAGGATGGCGCCGACATTGCGCGGATCGCTGACCTGGTCGAGCACGACGATGCGGGCCCGCTCGGGGCAGGCCGCCAGCACGTCCTCGATCGCGGTTTCCTCCAGCGGCTCGGTTTCCAGCGCCCAGCCCTGGTGCACGGCGCCGGGCAGCAGGTCCTCGAGATCGCGCGGCGTGCAGGACTGGGCCGTGAGACCCGCCCGTTCGGGCGGAATTTCCGGCGGCACGTCGCCGCTGTAGAGCAGGCGGTGGGCGGGGCGGCGGGGATTGGCGAGCGCCGCCGAAACGGCGTGCCGGCCATAGAGCCAGAGTGTCGCCCGCCGGGCCGGCCGGCGCGGTCTTTGTCGCTTGCGTGAGGCCATGAGCGTCCATATATTCCGCGCACTTAGCGGAACGCAACGACAGGCTGTCGCCGGTTTCCGGCCGACAAATTGTCGTGTTTGTTCCATGCGGTGTTGACAGGAGTCGGGCTAGGTCACTATCACGCGCCGGTTTCCGACGCCTCCGGTCCAATGGAGGGATGCCCGAGTGGCTAAAGGGGACGGGCTGTAAACCCGTTGGCTATGCCTACGTTGGTTCGAATCCAACTCCCTCCACCACCGGACCGTAGGCGGCGAACAAGGCGACAAGCGGCGTCCCGCAGCCGTGCGACAAGGCGGGCCCGGCGGGTGTAGCTCAA
>JBGTSP010000369.1:0-3652 GCA_041940205.1 Alphaproteobacteria bacterium | reverse complement strand
CGCCTGACCACCGACATCTACCCCGCGGATTTCGGCTGGGTGCCGGACTGGACCCGTCCCGAGGCCCGCCACGACCTGTGGTACCACAACATGTCCTCGGTCACGCAGGCCGGTCCGGCGGCGATCAGCAACCAGCTTGCCTTCGACGACGAGGTCGGCGCGGCCGCGATGCGCTGGCTCTACGATGCCGTGCGGCGGGACGATCCGCGACCGTTCTGCCACGTGGCGAGTTTCACCCATCCGCACGACCCCTACGCCGCACGGCCGGCCTTCTGGAACCTGTATGAGGACCGGGAGATCCCGCCGCCGGCGGTGGCGCGTCCGGATCCGGGAGACAACGATCCCCACAGCCTGCGCCTGGAACGGGCGATGGCGCGCGACGCCGTCGACCTCGCCGAAGCGGATGTGCGCCGGGCGCGACGCGCCTATCACGCCAACGTCTCCTACGTGGACGCCTGGCTGGGCCGGCTTCTCGCCGTGCTGGCCGAGACCGGCCTGGATGAACGCACGGCAATCCTGTTCACCGCCGATCACGGCGACATGCTGGGCGAGCGGGGGCTCTGGTACAAGATGAGCCCGTTCGAGCCCAGCCTGCGCGTGCCGCTGCTGCTCGCCCTGCCCGGCGACGCGCCCGGGCGGATCGAGACGCCGGTGTCCCATCTCGACCTGTTGCCGACGCTGCTGGACCTGGCCGGCGACGCGGCCCCGCCGCCGGAACTGATCGACGCGCCCGACGGGCAGTCACTGCTGGGCGAACTCGCGCCGGACCGGACAATCACGGCGGAATATGCCGGCGAAGGCGCGCGCGCGCCGATGCTGATGCTGCGCCGGGGCGCGCACAAATATGTCTGCGCGCCGGGCGATCCCGAGCAGCTCTTCGATCTCGACAGCGATCCGCACGAGCGCGACAATCTGGCGACGTCGACGGCGGCCGGGGCGGTCCTGGCCGATTTTCGCGACCGGGCCAGCGCCCATTGGGACGTCCGCGCGGTCGAGACGCGGGTGCTCGAGAGCCAGCGCCGTCGCCGCCTGCTGACCGCCGCCCTGGAGCAGGGAGCCCGGGCTTCCTGGGACTTCCAGCCCCGGCGCGACGCGGCCGACGAATATGCGCGCAGCCACATGGACCTCGCGGATTTCGAGACCCGGGCGCGCTGGCCGCGACCGCAGCCGTTTGTACCCCGATGGCGCTAGGCCCGCAGCCCGCGCCCGGCACCGGCGTACCCGAGAACACAACGACAGACAGGGAGAGAACGATGACACGCAATCACACGATACCGGCAATCGCCGCCGCCCCGATCGGACGCCGCCGCGTGCTGCAGGGCGCCGCGGCGCTCGGCGCGCTGGGCGGCGCCATGGGCCTGGCTGCGCCGTCGGCGATGGCGGCCCGCAAGGGCGGCACCATGCGCATGGGCAAGGGACACGGCCAGACTTCGGACACGCTCGATCCCGGCACCGCCGACAACGGCTTCATGATCCCGCTGCTCTACGGCGTGCACGGCTATCTCACGGAGGTTGGCGGCGACGGCTCGCTGCAGCCCGGCCTGGCGGAAAGCTGGAAAGCCTCCGACGACGGCGCGACCTGGCGGTTCCGGCTGCGCAAGGGCGTCACCTACCACAGCGGCAAGAGCTTCTCCGCCGATGACGTGATCGCGGCGATCAACCATCACCGCGGCGAGAAATCGACCTCGGCGGCCAAGCCTCTGGTCGAGGCGGTCACCGGGATCGAGGCCGACGGGGCCGACACCGTGGTCTTCACGCTGCAGACCGGCAACGCCGACTTCCCCTTCGTGCTCAGCGACTACCACCTGGCGATCGGGCCGGCGAAGGATGGCGTGATGGACTTCCGTTCGGGCGACGGCTGCGGCGCCTACCGCCTGAGCAAGTTCGATCCGGGCGTCGTCGCCAACTTCGAGCGCAATCCCGATTTCTGGGATGACGGCCGGGGTCATTTCGACGCCATCGAGATGCTGGTCCTGGTCGATCTCAACGCCCGCACCACGGCCCTGATTTCCGGCCAGGTGGACGCCATCGACCGCCTGGACCTGAAGACCGTGCACCTGCTGAAGCGGCGTCCGGGCCTCAACATCAACGCGGTCGCGGGCAACCAGCACTATACCTTCGCGATGTCGACCAACAGGGCGCCGTTCGACGACGTCAATGTCCGCCTCGCCCTGAAGCATGCGATCGATCGCCAGGAACTGGTGGACAAGATCCTGTTCGGCTACGGCACGGTCGGCAACGACCATCCGATCGGCCGCGGCCAGCGCTACTTCAACAGCGAGCTTGCGCAGACCAGCTACGATCCCGACAAGGCGAAATTCCATTTGAAGAAGGCCGGCCTTCAGTCCCTGAAGGTTGACCTGTCGGCGGCGGACGCGGCCTTCGGCGGCGCCGTCGATGCGGCCGTGCTGTTCCAGAGTTCGGCGGCCAAGGCCGGGATCGAGCTCAATGTCGAGCGGGTGCCCAACGACGGCTACTGGTCGGACGTCTGGATGAAGAAGCCGTTCAGCGCGGTCTACTGGGGCGGCCGGCCGGTGGAGGACCAGATGTTCACCACCGCCTACCAGTCGGGCGCGGCCTGGAACGACACCTTCTGGTCGAACGCCCGCTTCGACGAACTGCTGCTGAAGGCGCGCTCGGAACTGGACGAGGCGAAACGCAGGCAGATGTATTTCGAGATGCAGGAGATCCTGAGCCGCGACGGCGGCGCCATCATCCCGATGTTCGCCTCCTACGTGTTCGCCACGACCGACAAGGTCGCGCACGGCGACTTCGCCTCCAACTGGGATCTCGACGGCGAGCGCTGGATGGAACGCTGGTGGTTCGCCTGAGCGGCGATCCGCGGCCCGGCGGGCGGAGGTCTCAGGCCTCCGCCCCGACGGCCTCGCCGACATGGCGCAGCCCGTCGCGGTGCAGCAGGCCGGCGAGGGAATCGCCGATGCGCCGCGGCAGGTCCGGTCCGTGGAAGACCATCGCCGAATAGAGCTGCACCAGGCTGGCGCCCGCGCGGATCTTGGCATAGGCGGTCTCGCCCGATTCCACGCCGCCGACGCCGACAAGGGGCAGCGCGCCGCGGGTCAGGCGGTACAGCGCGCGCAGTTTCGCGGTTGACGGCGCGAACAGCGGCCGGCCCGACAGCCCGCCCTGCTCGGTCCGCTCCGCGCTTTCGAGCTCTTCCGGCCGCGCCAGCGTGGTGTTGCCCATGATGATGCCGTCGACACGGTGCCGCAGCGCCACCCCGGCGGCCTCCTCGAGACCCGCCTCGTCCAGGTCGGGGGCCAGCTTCAGCAGCACCGGCGTGCCCGCGGTGTGTTTCTCGCGCGCCGCCATCACCGCGGCCAGCAACGCGTCCAGCGCCGCGCCCGCCTGCAGGTCGCGCAGGCCCGGCGTGTTGGGGCTGGAGACGTTGATGGTGAACAGGTCGGCAAGCCGGGCGAAGGCGGCAATGCCGGCGACATAATCGGCGAGCCGGTCCTCGCTGTCGCGGTTGGCCCCGACATTGACGATCAGCGGTACGGACAGGCTGCCGGCCGCCTCGAGATTGGCCCGGGCGGCCGCGTGGCCGTCATTGTTGAAACCCAGGCGATTGATCACGGCCCAGTCCGCGGTCAGGCGGAACAGCCGCGGGCGCGGGTTGCCGGCCTGCGGTCGC
>JBGTSP010000368.1:0-3676 GCA_041940205.1 Alphaproteobacteria bacterium | reverse complement strand
TTCTCGATCACCTCGGCGCGGCGGATCGGGCGGTTCTTCATCGGATCGAGCAGCGAGATCTCGCCGGCGCCGTTCCCGCCGTCCTGCACCAGCTGCATCAGGTCCTTGTCCGAGGAGACGATGGTGACATCGAAGCCGCGTTCACGGGCCTGCCGGGCATAGGTCGCGATGATGTCGTCGGCCTCGAAGCCCTGCATCTCGATGGTCGGGAGGTTGAAGGCGCGGCTCGCCTCGCGGACGAGAGGAAACTGCGGCACCAGGTCTTCGGGGGCGTCGGGCCGGTTGGCCTTGTATTCGGGATAGATCTCGGTCCGGAAGGACACCCGCGAGGCATCGAGGATCACCGCCAGGTGGCTGGGCCGGTCCTCGCCCTCCAGATCCTCCAGCAGCTTGTCCAGCATCTGGGTGAAACCGTAGACCGCGTTGGTCGGGGTTCCGTCGGAGCGGGTCATCGGCGGCAGGCCGTGATAGGCGCGGAAAATGTAGCCCGAACCGTCGACCAGATAGAGATGGCCGCCGGGCGCTGTCGCGGTATCGTTCATGGCCGCAGTGTAGCGCGGATCACGGCCTTCGCATCCGCAAATTCCGGCCCCTATCGTTCCCGCGGGAGAGCGAGAACCGGCCCCTCGACCGCCGCGACAACAGGTTGCCAGGGCCGGGAATCGTCATATCTGTTGCCAAATGAGCAAATTCGGTAACAGAACGGGCAACGGAAACAAGTCGGTTCGCGCGGATCCGCATGCCGGCCGGTCAGAGGACGTAGTCGAACTGCGCCGACTGCCCGTCGATGCCTTCGGGCAGACGCGCGGGCCGGGTCCGCAGCATCAGCCGGGCGCGCTCATCGAGCCCGAGCGCGCCGAGCAGGAAGTCCCGGGCATTGCGGGGATGGTCCTCGAGATAGAGCTGCGTGGTCAGCGGCGACCTGCCCGCGACCTTGACCCGCGCATGGATGTGCGGCGTACGGCCGGGATAGCTGACCGGCACCAGGGTCAGGAAGCGGTAGCGGCCCGCCGCGTCGGTCGCGGTCGCCCCGAACCCCCGGAAACCGGGATCCACGCCATCGCCATCGCCGGCGCGGGGATGACGGTAGCGGCCCCCGGCGTCGCACTGCCAGATCTCGACCCGTGCGCCGGCGAGCGGCCCGCCGTCGCGGTCCAGGACCCGACCGTCGAGCGCCAGCGGCTCCCCGCGGGCCGCGACCCGGCCGTTGCCGGCGCCGATCAGGTTCCAGCCGGCATCCGCCGGCCAGTCGGGCGGATAGAACGGTCCCTCGGATTGCGTCGGGGTCGGCGGGCGGCCGCGGGCGAACGCGACGGACCGGCCGAACAGCAGCGCGGATCCCGCAAGCGCGGTGGCGGACAGGGCATGCAGGGCGGTACGGCGGCGCATCGCGGCAATCCTCTTGCAGCCGGCAACAGTCGAACGTGCCGGTGTGGAGGGCCGATTATGTCGCCGCGTCCCGATGCGGGCCATGCCGGTCACGCAGGCTTGAAACAGCCGCTGGACGACCGCCCGATGCCGGCGCGACGATCACGCGATCCCGTGTCGCGGGGCGGGAAAACCGGATAGAAGGGATCATGCGCCCCGACGTCATCGATCTGCGCGATTTCTACGCCGGCCGGCTGGGAGCCACGGCCCGGCAGTTGCTGCGCGTCCAGATCCGGCGGATCTGGCCCGACATGCACGGCCAGCGCCTGCTGGGACTGGGCTACGCCACGCCCTATCTGACCCAGTTTCGCGAGGAAGCCGAACGCGTGATCGCCTTCATGCCGGCGGCCCAGGGGGTGATCCGCTGGCCGGCGGACGACCCCGGCAACCTGGTGGCGCTGACCGAGGAGACCGAGCTGCCGCTGGCCGACGCCAGCGTCGACCGGGTGCTGCTGGTCCATGGTCTGGAGAACGCGGAGAATGCCGGCGCGCTGTTGCGGGAGATCTGGCGGGTGCTGAGCGGGTCGGGACGCCTGCTGGTGGTGACGCCGGGCCGGACCGGCTTGTGGGCGCGCACGGAACGCACCCCGTTCGGGCACGGCCTGCCCTACAGCCAGGGCCAGCTCAACCGGCTGCTGCGGGATCACCTGTTCCAGCCCACCGAGCGGGCCGGCGCGCTCTATCTTCCGCCGGTCTCGCTGCGCATGCTGCTGAGCGCGGCCGGGGCCTGGGAGAAGCTGGGCCTGGCCTGGTGGCCGGCCTTCGCGGGCGTGATCCTGGCCGAGGCCGACAAGCAGATCTACGCGGCCCGGCCGCTGCATGCCCGGCGCCGCCGGACGCTGGGTCCGATCCCCCTGAAACCGGTCCGGCGGCTGCCCGGTCCCGAACCGCTGCGGGCGCGACGGCGCGCCGGCTGAGGCGACCCCCCGTTGCGAACATCCCCCTGGCAGGCAGGGCCCGGCACGACTTGCCGGTCATCCGGGCGGACGGCAGACTGCCCGCCTGTTTCGGGAGGACAGGGTCGATGATTGCCGAATCCGCCTACGAATATGTCAGCGGCGACCGCCGCGTCCCCTTCGCCGCGGTGCAGGCGAACGGCGCCCGCGTCGCCACCGGCCTCGATGCCCTGGGCGTGCGCGAGAGCGATTCGGTGGCCCTGTTCCTGCGCAACGACCTGGCCTTCATCGAGACGGTACTCGGCGCCGGCCTGCTGGGCGCCTACGCGGTCCCGGTCAACTGGCACTATGCCGGCGACGAGGCGGGCTACATCCTGCGCGACTCGGCGGCCAAGGTGGTGCTGGCCCATGCCGACCTGCTGCCGCAACTCGAGGGCCAGGTGCCGGAGGGCTGCCACCTGCTGGCGGTGGAGACCCCGCCCGAGCTGGCCGCGGCCTATGGCGTGCCCGAGGCGCGCCTGGCGGTGCCCGACGGCGTGACCGACTTCGCCGCCTGGCGCGACAGCCAGACGCCCTGGACCGAGGAGGCCCGGCCGGCGCGCGGCGGCATGATCTACACCTCGGGCACCACCGGCCGGCCCAAGGGGGTGCGCCGGCAGCCTTCGGATCGCGCCGCGCAACTGCGCGGCATCCAGGTGGGCGCGCGCTCGTTCGGCCACACCGCCGGCATGAGCTGCGTGATGACCGGGCCGATGTACCATTCCGCGCCCTATGCCTATGCCCGCCTGTTCACGCAGATCGGCGGCCGCATGGTGCTGATGCCGCGGTTCGAGCCGGAGGCCCTGCTGGCCCTGATCGAGCGCGAGCGGATCAGCCACATGCACGTGGTGCCCACCATGTTCGTGCGCCTGCTGCGCCTGCCGGCCGAGGTGCGCGCGCGCTACGACCTTTCCTCGCTGCGGCACGTGATCCACGGCGCGGCCCCCTGCCCGCCCGAGATCAAGCGGCAGATGATCGAATGGTGGGGCCCCGTGATCCACGAATATTACGGCTCCACCGAGGCCGGCATCGTCACCACGATCGCCAGCGAGGACTGGCTCGCGCGGCCGGGCTCGGTCGGCCAGCCGGTGCAGCGGGGCGATGTCGAGATCCTGATCATCGGCGCCGACGGGGAGGAGCTTGGCCGCAACGAGGAGGGCGAGATCTATTTCGGTCTCGGCACCTATTCCGACTTCACCTACCACAATGCCGACGAGAAGCGGCGCGAGATCGGCCGGGGCGCCATGGTGACCAACGGCGATGTCGGCTATCTCGACGAGGACGGCTGGCTGTTCCTGAGCGATCGCAAGCGC
>JBGTSP010000367.1:0-3677 GCA_041940205.1 Alphaproteobacteria bacterium | reverse complement strand
CGTCGATCGATCCGTCCGACGCGTTCCGCGCGGAGTAGCTACCGACCCGTCGGCTTGATCAGCACCGCGCCCGGCAGCGCGCCGGTCGTCCGGCCGTCCTCGACCACGGACATTCCGCCGAACAGCAGCGCGCAGAAGCGGATCCAGCGCACCGAATAGCCGAGCGCGTGGGCCGATTCGGGCGATTCGCCGATCGCGCGCAGTGTCAGGCCGGCGCGCGTGCGGAACAGGAACCACATGATGGCGAAACACAGGGCCAGGCTGAAATAGACCATCCAGTGATGCTGGAAGAACGCCGGGCCGACGAATGGCAGATCGGCCAGATATGGGACCGACTTGGCCTGCGCGGGCATGGCGTAACCGACAAAGCGCTGGGCGATGAATGCCGACAGGCCCGTGCCGAAGATCGACAACGCCATCGCCGAGGGCGGTTTTGCGGGGCGCCCGGCGCTGTCCGAGTTCATCGCCAGCCTGAAGCAGAGCGGCGGCGCCGCCCATGTGGCGGGGCTGCTCTCGCCGGGCGGCGTGCACGCTCACCAGGACCACCTGGCCGCGCTCGCGCGCACGGTCGCGGCCGCCGGCGTGCCGGTCCGGGTGCATGCCTTCCTCGACGGCCGGGACACCGCGCCGCGCGGCGCCGAAGGCTATCTCGAGGCCTTCGAGGCCGCCATCGCCGGCGGCGGCGACATCACCATCGCCAGCCTGTGCGGACGCTATTTCGCCATGGATCGCGACAAGCGCTGGGAGCGCGTGGCCCGGGCCTACACCCTGCTGACCGAGGGCGAGGGAAATGCCGCGGGCGACGCCGCCGAAGGCCTGGCGGCGGCCTACGCGGCCGGGCAGTCCGACGAGTTCGTCGAGCCCGTCGCCATTGCCGGATTTGCCGGCATGCGCGACGGCGACGGCCTGCTGATGGGCAATTTCCGGGCCGACCGGGCGCGGGAGATCCTGACCGCGCTGCTGGACCCCGCCTTCGACGGCTTCCCCCGGCCGCGGCGCGTCGCCTTCGCCGCGCAGGCCGGCATGGTGAGCTATTCCGACGCGCTGGATTCCTTCCTGCCGGCGCTGTTCCAGCCGCAGGCGCTGGCCAACACCCTGGGCGACGTGGTCTCGCAGGCCGGCCTGAAACAGCTTCGCATCGCCGAGACCGAGAAATACGCCCACGTCACCTTCTTCCTGAACGGCGGCGAGGAACGGGTGTTCGAGGGCGAGGAGCGCATCCTGGTGCCCTCGCCCAGGGTCGCGACCTACGACCTGCAGCCGGAGATGGCGGCCGGCGAGGTCACCGACCGGCTGGTGGCGGCGATCGCATCGGGCGCGCACGACCTGATCGTCGTCAACTACGCCAACCCCGACATGGTCGGCCATACCGGCATCCTGCCGGCGGCGATCCGGGCCGTGGAGACCATCGATGCCTGCCTCGGCCGTCTCGCCGAGGCGCTGGAGGCGGCCGGCGGCGCCATGCTGGTGACCGCCGATCACGGCAATATCGAGATGATGGCCGATCCGGCGACGACGGACCCGCACACCGCCCACACCATCAATCCGGTGCCGGCGCTGCTGTTCAACGGGCCCGCCGGCGCCGGCCTGCGGGACGGCCGGCTGGCCGATATCGCGCCGACGCTGCTGGGCCTGCTTGGCCTGCCGGTACCGGCCGAAATGACCGGCCGCAGCCTGCTCGCGCCGGCGGACGGCGCGGTGACGGACAGTGCGCCGGCGGACGGCGCGGTGGCGTCGGACGGGGCCGACACGCAGAGGATGGCGGGCTGAATTGACGCGGCGACTGCCTGCGCTCCTCCTCCTCGCGCTGCTGGCCGCGATCCGGCCGGCGGCGGCGAACGAGGACGAGAGCGGCGGCGCCCGGGCGCAGCTCGAACAGACCCGCGGCGAGATCGAGAACCGCAACCGCCGGGTCAGGGCGCTGGAAGCCGAGCGCGCGGACGCCGCGACCGCGCTGAAGCGCACCCGCCGCGCGCTTGTCGACCTGGTGCGGCAGTTGCGCGAGGCGCGCGAGGCGCTTTCCGGCCAGGAAGCACGACTGACCGCGCTGGAAGCCGAGATCGCCGGCAAGCGCGAGGCGCTCGCCGCCCGCCAGGCCGAGATCCGCCGGCTGGCCGCGGCGCTGGTGCGGCTGGCGCGGGCGCCCAGCGACCGGCTGGCCAACGCGCCCGACGACCTGCTGGAGACCTGGCGCGCCGGCCAGCTCATCGCCCGCATCACCCCGGAACTGAACGCCCGCAGCGCCCGCCTGAAGGACGAGATCGCCGCCCTGCAGGACGCCGACCGCGAGGTCCGGGCGGTGCGCCAGGCGCGCCTCGCCACCACCGCCAGGCTGGTCGCCCAGCAGGCGGAACTGGACGAACTGCTGGACCGGCGCAAGCGCCAGGTGGCCGAGCTCGACCGCGACCGCGAGCGTGAACGCCAGGCGGTCGCGGCGCTGACCTCGCAGGCCGGAGACCTTGAGGAACTGCTGGCGCAGATCCGCAAGCGCCAGGAGGAAGAGGCGGCGCAGCGCAAGGCGGAGGCGGCGCGGCGCGCCGCCGAGGCCGAGCGCCGGGCGCAGGAAGCCCGGCAGCGGGCCGAGGCGGAACGCCGCCGCGCGGCGGCCGAGCAGCGCCGGCAGGCCGAGGAACAGGCCCGCATCGCCCGGCTGGAGGCCGAGGAGGACCGCCGCCGCGCCGAGGCCGCGGAAGCCCTGCGCCGGCAGCAGGCCGAGGCGCGGGCGGCAGAGGCCCGGCGCCAGGCCGAAGCGGACCGGCGCGCCGCCGCCCGGGCGGCGAACGAGGCTCGGCGGACGGCGCTCGCCAAGGCGCCGCCGATCACCCACCGCAAGGGCCGCCTGCCCTACCCTGTCGCGGGCGACATCGTCTCGCGATTCGGCGAGCGCAACCGCGAGGGCCGCCTGCAGCAGGGCATCTCGATCCGCAGCGTTTCCGGCGCTGCGGTGACCGCGCCGCATACTGGCAAAATCGTGTTCGCCGGGCCGTTTCGTCGCTACGGGCTCGTGTTGATCATTGCTCACGGCGAGGGGTATCATTCGCTCCTTGCCGGTATGTCTCGCCTGGACGCGGAAGTCGGGCAGTCCGTGCTGGCCGGAGAACCGGTCGGACAGATGGGCAAAGGAAGCGGCGACAAGCGGGAACTCTATGTTGAGCTTCGCCGCCAGGGACGCGCCATCGATCCGGGCCCCTGGTTGGCCAATCGTTCAGGAAAGGTCAGTGGATGATTTTCAGGAACCTTCTCGGCGCGGCGGCGCTCGCCGGCCTGGCGTCGATGCCGGCGGCGGCGCAGGCGGAGAGTTCGGAAACCTACAAGCGGCTGAACCTGTTCGGCGAAGTCTTCGAGAAGATCCTCGAGAGCTATGTCGAACGCCCGGAGCAGGCCGACCTGATCGAGGCGGCGGTCTCCGGCATGCTGCGCTCGCTCGACCCGCATTCGAGCTACATGGGCGAGAAGGCCTATGGCGCCTTCCGCGAGCACATGCAGGGCGAGTTGCTCCGTATCTGGCGGGAGACCGAGACCACAGTGGTTTTTGTCACCCACTCGATTCCCGAAGCGACCTTCCTGTCCAACAGAGTGGTGGTGCTCTCACCCCGCCCGGGACGCATCAGCTCGGTGGTCGAGGTGGACCTAGGCGACCGAACCGACGACACCCGTGAGGATCCGGAGTTTTTCCG
>JBGTSP010000366.1:0-3709 GCA_041940205.1 Alphaproteobacteria bacterium | reverse complement strand
GTCTTCATCTGCAAGCTGCGCAAGAAACTGGCGAACGCCACCGGCGGCGAACACCACATCGAGACGGTCTGGGGCCGCGGCTACGTGCTGCGCGATCCCGAGCCCGACGAGGTCGCCGCCTGATCGGTCGGCTCCCCGCTGCAACGGCGCGGATCGAAACGAAAAAGGGCCGCCGGGCCAGTCCCGGTGGCCTTTTTTCATGTCCGCGGCCGGCATCGGGCGAACCGCGACATCGGCGATGACGGCCCGCCCGCGCCGAAAGCGCGGTTCGGTTCGGAGGGAACCCGGATCGTGGGAGCGGGAGCCGTCAGCCCGCGGCGGGCGCGACGAGCCCCAGGGCGACGTCCAGCGCCGTCTTGTCGAACGGCTTCTCGACGAGGCCGTGAATGTTGTCGTCCTCGCGCGGCAGTGCCGCCTCGTCCTCGTCCCCGACCAGCATCAGCACGACCCGGCCGGAAAAGCCGTCCTCCTCGCGCAGCTCGCGGACCAGGGCCCGTCCGCTGCCATCGCCGAGATCGCCGGCGGCCAGCAGGAGGTCGTAGTTGCCGGAACGGGCCATTGCCCGCGCCGTCCGGGCGTCGCCGGCCCGTTCGGTGCGATGGCCCATCGAATCGAGGATGCGCCGCGCGGTGGCGGCGACGATATCGGACGGTTCGGCGATCAGGATCTGGGCCATGCCACTCTCCGGCTGCGCGGGATGCGAGCCGGGAGGTTGGCAGTCCGGCGTAAACAGCCGGTAAACCGCCGCGCGGGCGTTCAGTCCGGCCAGTCGGCCCGCATCAGCGCCGTGCCGGGCTCGGTGGCCAGCGTGAAACGCGCGCCCATCGCCTCGATCGTGCGGCGCACCAGGATCGCCGGCGCCGCGCGGGGGGAAACCGCGACCGGCTCGCCCTGCAGGGCCGAGACGACGTCGGCCTCCAGCTCGCCGCGCTCGCTGCTCGCCACCACGGTCATCTGCTCGACGCCGAGCTCACAGCGCACCACGCCGCCGCGCCCCAGCGCGGAGGATGCGATCAGGCAGAGATTGGCCAGCAGGCGAATGCGGCGCTTGTCGGCCGGCGCCTGCCCCAGCGCCTCGCCGGCCCACTCGAAGCCGACCCGCGGTCCGATCAGACAGGCCTCGGCCGCCTGGCGCACCTCGGCATAGGGAATCGGAATCTCCGCACCGCCCGAGGCGCCGAAGGCGAGGCGAAAGAACTTCAGCCGGTTCGCCGCATCCCGGGCGCTCTGGCTCAGCAGCGACAGGGCTTCGCGGGCCATCTCCGGATCGTCGTCGTCCTCCATCAGCTCGATGCCGTTGGAGATCGCGCTCACCGGGCCCACAAGATCGTGGCACAGGCGCGAACACAGGGCCGCCGCCAGATCCAGTTCGTCCATACAGAAACTCCCGCAGTCTGCCGCTCGGGACGGTCTCGACGGACCGCCGCGTCTCGTGGATGCTGCATCGGTTTTCCCACGACCGCAGGCTCGAACACAACCGGAAGGCTCGCCCGCATGACATTCGCCGGTCTCGCGCCCGGAACCTGGGTCCGTCATCCCGAGCATCCCGAATGGGGCCTGGGCCAGGTGCAGTCGGCGATCGGCAACCGGGTCACGGTGAACTTCGCCGAGACCGGGAAGGTGCTCGTCAATACCGACATCGTGGACCTGGATATCGTCGATCCCGGTCGGGACTGACAGCCCGGGCGGTCGGTCGCGCGGAAGTCAGCGCCCCCGGCGCATGCCGATCAGCGCCGAGGCGATGGGATGCACCCGGCACTCCGTGGTCAGCAGGTCGGGATGCTCGAACCAGTAGCGCCGCGCCGCGTCGATGTCCCGACCCTCGCCGTCCACCGGCGTCGGCGCGCTCAGCGGCCAGCCGTCCGCGGGGGGATGGAAGTCGTCCATCACCACGGTGCCGCCCGGCACCAGCAGCCGGCCCGGATCCGCCGGCGCATCGCCCGCGCCCTTGCCGCTGCCGCCGCCATCGAGAAACAGCAGATCGAACGGGGCATGGTCGTGAATCTGCCGCCAGTCCCCGTGCAGGACCGTCACGTTGGGATGATCGGCGAACAGTGCGCGGGATGCCGCCGCGCGCGCGCCGTCGCGCTCGACGCTGACGAAGCGGGTCGTCGCGTCGGTGGCCGTGACCATCCAGGCCAGGCCGGCGCCGTAGCCGCAGCCGGTCTCGCCGATCAGTCCGCCGTTGCGGCCGGCCGCCAGAACCGCCAGCAGGCGGCCCTGGTTGGGCGCGCAGGAGTAGGGAAATCCCGCCTCCCGCGCGCGTTCGACGGCCGCCATCACCAGCGGCGGCACGGTTTCTCCGTGATACAGCGTGTTCTTGTCGACGAGGGGGGCCATGACGTCTCCCGAAACTGTCGCATCGCCGGCGGCGCGGGACCTGAAATTCGGCCGGAAGCGGCGATCCGGGCGGTTTACGCGTTGCTAACGCTCGTGCGCCATTGTGCCGAGAATTCGACGATTGCGTCCAACACCGAGTCATGCGCCATTTGACCTTCAGCAGCTCAGAACTGGGGCCGTCGGCCCGCCGGCGGATCACGATTGCGATCTCGCTGGCGCTGGGCCTGCTGCTGGCAATCGGCGGCTATCTCGCGATCGACTGGCAGGAACGCCAGACCCAGGCCGTCGCCTTCGATTACCGCGCCAACAGCTATGCGCGCATTCTCGCCGGCCGGCTGGAGCGGCACGTGGATTCGCTCAAGGCGATCCGCCATCACCTTGAACTGATCGGCATGCCGGACCGGCTGGAGTTCGAGAGCCTCGCCCGGCCGCTGCTGGATGCCCGCTCGGACATCGCTTCGCTGCAATGGATTGTCCCCCTGCCCCGCGAACGCCGCGCCCGGTGGGAGGCACGCCAGCGTGACGAAGCCGGCAACCCGCTCCGCCTTCGGGTCCGCAACGGCGTCGGCGGCTGGCGCCAGGCACCGGTGCGTTCGACGCACATGCCGGTGCTGTACGACGTTCGCAGGACCTCGCGCGTGTCCCAGCTCGGATTCGACCTGGCCGCCAACCCGGACCGCCTGGACGTCCTGCAGCGCGCGCGCGACAGCGGACGCCCCCTGATGAGCGGCCGGCTGCCCGACGTTCGCGGCGATTCACCCTTCGGCGACGTGCTCCTCGTGGCCCCGGTCTTCAAGACCGGGCGGACGCCCGTCAGCGTCGCCCAGCGCCGCTCGCAACTGGCCGGCTATGTCGTGACCGTGCTGCAGATCGGATCGCTGATCGAGGCGGCGCTGGGCGGCCTGCACGACGAGGGCGGCGTCGATTTCGTGCTTTCGGACATCAGCCGTCCCAACCTCAGCGAATTCCTCTACCGGCACATCGACGCCCCGCATGTCGGACAGATCGCGGGCAACGCGCTCGGCGACCGCGATCACTGGCTCTGGCCACCGCTGCAGACCGACCGGCTGATCGATATCGCCGGCCGGACCTGGCAGTTGCGCAACTATCCCGCACCCGGCGGCTTCGGCCGTCAGGTCAGCATGGCGGGTCTGGCGGTCGCCACGGCGCTGCTCGTGGTCGCGGGCCTGGTCGGGCTGTTCGCGGTGGCGATCCAGGGCCAGGCGAGCCGGGTCCGCCGTCTCGTTTCCGAGCGGACCCGCGAGCTGGAGCGGACCCAGCAACGCTACAAGGAGGCGCGCGACCGCGCCGAGGACGCCAACCGGACGAAGTCCGAGTTCCTCGCGGCGATGAGCCACGAGATTCGCAC
>JBGTSP010000365.1:0-3731 GCA_041940205.1 Alphaproteobacteria bacterium | reverse complement strand
CTTCTGCGAGATGAACGAATGCCGGCCCGTGGCGGGCTTCGACCCGGCATCCCCGAACGCGGTGGTCAACCGCTGGATCGTCGCCCGCACGCAGCAGGCGGCCGCGGCGATCTCGCAGGCGCTGGACGACTATCGTTTCAACGACGCCGCCCAGGCCGCCTACCAGTTCGTCTGGGGCACCTTCTGCGACTGGTACCTGGAACTGATCAAGCCGGTGCTGCAGGGCGACGACGCGGCGGCCCGACAGGAAACCCGCGATACCGCGGCCTGGACACTGGACACGATCCTGCACCTGCTGCATCCGATCATGCCCTTCGTCACCGAGGAATTGTGGCGCGAGATCGATTCCGCGCGTCCCACCACCCTGGTGCAGTCGCGCTGGCCGGACCTGCCGGCCGAGCTTGCCGACGAGGCGGCGCTTGCGGAAATCGACTGGGTGATCCGCCTGATCGGTCAGGTGCGCTCGGTGCGCGCCGAGCTGAACATCCCGGCCGCCGCCAAGCTGCCGATGGGCCTGCTGCAGGCCGACCCGGAGAACGCCCGGCGCCTGGCCGCGCATCGCGAGGTCATCGTGCGGCTGGCCCGCCTGTCGGAAGCGGACATTCTGGAGGCGGCGCCCGATCGCGGCGCGGTGCAGGCGGTGCTGGACGAGGCCACGCTGGTGTTGCCGGTGGCCGACGTGATCGACATCGCCGCCGAAATCGAGCGTCTGGGCCGCGAGATCGACAAGGTCGAGCAGAATATCGGCCGCATGACCGCGAAACTCGGCAACCAGGGCTTTGTCGCCAAGGCGCCGGCGCATGTCGTCGAGGGCCAGCGCGAGCTCAAGGCCGAGGCCGAGCGCACCCGCGACCGCCTGAAGGACGCCCTGACCCGTCTGCAGGCCGCCTGAGCCCGGTTCTCTCGCGCCGGACCTGCCGGACACCGCTCCAGCGGCGGCCGACGGGTTGCACGAGCCTGTGGCAATTGCCACTGCCCGATTGCGGCAGGCACCGCATCCTCGCGTTCTCCTCGCCGGCCGGCGGTCGTCGTCCGGCGACAGGAACGGGGGAACAGGGCAATGAGCGGACTGAAACACGCCATGGCGCTGGCCTGCCTGCTGGGCACGGCGGGCTGCAGCGCCAATTACGTGACCGTGGATCGCAGCACCGATTTCGGCGATGACGGCAGGGCGATCCACCTGGACGCCAAGCAGCGCGTCGTGCTGACGAAGAAGGGCCAGGACGATTTCGGCGAGATCGTCTGCGCCGAACCGGGCGCCGACGCACTGTCGGCGGTCTCGGGCGGAGCCAGCCTGGGCGTTGGCGCCACCGGCACCGGCAGCGCCAGCGGCGGGGCCAGCAGTTCCGAGGGGGTCGGCTCGCTGTCGCTCCGGACCCAGACAACGGAAACACTGAAGCAGACGCTCTACCGGATCTGCGAGATGTACTTCAATCGCGGCCTCGATCGCCGCATGGTGATGTCGCTGCACCAGCGCTTCCAGAATTCCACCGTGGCGATCGCCGCGATCGAGCAGCTCACCAAGGCCACGGTGGCCCAGGCCGTGGCCATCAGCGGCACGGCCAAGGCCAAGGCCTCGGCGGAAACGCTGCTGCAGATCGAAAACGTCCTGAAACGGGCGGAGGAACGCGAGAGCCAGAGCGAACGACGGCTGAAGGAAAGCCGGCTGGACGCTGCAAAGGCGCAGCGCAAGGCGCGCGAGGACCACGACGCGGCGAACCGGGCGCGCAGCGCCGGCCGGCCCGCCGACGAGGTCGCCCGACTGGACGAGACGGCCAGCCGCAGCGAGGCCGAAGCGGCCCAGGCGCAGAGCGACCTGGAACGCGAGGAGAAGGCCAGCCGGCGGGCCAAGAGCAATCGCGAGGCGATCGCCAAGAGCCACGAGGCGGCGAAATCAGCGGCGGAAACCGAGGCGAGCGCCACCGCCACCCTGCAGGCCACCCCGGCCGGCGGCCTGGCGCCCACCGATGCCGCCGGCATCGCCAGCGTCGCGGCGGCGGTGGAGAAGATCGTGCTGGCGCACATGCAGCAGGATCATGTCCGCGATGCCTGCGTCACCTTCCTTGCCGAGAGCGCGAAAGTGCAGACCCGGACCGCAGCCCAGCTTGACAAGACGACGGAAGCGGCGAGCCGGCAGAAGCTGCAGGAAGCGTTGAGCGAGACCCAGAGCACCGCGCAATGGTGCCAGACCTACCTGTCGAACAACCCGGTCAGGAAGAACGGCGCCTGAGGCGCTTTCCGACGGTGCTGGCGAGCCGCTCCAGCGCGGGCGCCAGGCCGTCGGGCAGCACCAGTACGAAGACCAGAAGCACGATGCCGTAGAGCGGCATGTTGACCGCCTCGGCCAAGCCGCCGGCGATCGCCGGCAGCACCAGCACCAGCGCCGCGCCCAGCAGCGCGCCCCAGACCGTGCGCACGCCGCCGGTCACCGCGGCGATCAGCAGCACGATCGACAGCCACAGGGTGAAACCGTCCGGGGCGATGAAATCCTGCACGATCGCATTCATCGCGCCGGCAAGACCGCCATAGAGACCGGATATGCCGAAGATCAGGCACTTGTAGCGGGCCACCGGAATACCCTGCGGCGGCGCCGCCAGTTCCGCGTCGCGGATCGCCGCCAGCGCCCGGCCGGTCCGGCTGTGCCACAGGTTGCGCGCGCACCAGGCGCCCAGCACGAACAGGGCGAGGATCAGGAAATACCACCACTGATCGTCGTTCAGCCCGCTCCAGGCCGGCGGCGCCGGACGGTCGAGATAGAGGCCCATGACGCCGTTGGTCCAGGGCTCAAGGTGGGAGGACTTCAGCACCTGGGGCACCACGAGAGCCAGCGAGAACGTCACCAGCACCAGATGCACCGAGCTCAGGCGCAGGGCGGGGAAACCGATCGCCACGCCGAGCAGGAAACAGGCCGCCGCGGCCAGCGGCAGGGTGGCGTAGAAACTGAGGCCGGCCTGCTGCATGCCCACGGCGCTGACATAGCCGCCCAGCGCCAGGAAGGCGCCGTGGCCGATCGACAGGATGCCCGTCAGTCCGGCCAGCAGGTTCAGTCCCAGTACCGCGAGCGCCAGCACCAGCAGCGCCGACAGCCGGTAGAGTTCGTAGCCTTCCAGCACGAAGGGCAGGAGCAGGGCAAGCGCAAGGACCGCCAGCGCCGGCAGGGTGCCGCGCGCGCGTTCACCGGCGCCGGCGGTACGGGAAGGGGCTGTCATGGCGAACGTCTGCTGATAGGTACGAGGAACAAGGAACGACCCGGTTTCGCGAGGATTTCCACCATCATGGACGCCAATCGCTTCGACAAGAGCAAACTGCCCCGCCGTCACCGGACCGAGACCCACGTCCACACCGACACCTGAAGTCCCTCGAACGAACGGAGCGGTGGCCGGGCAACCGGCCGCCGGCACGGCCATGGCCCGTATCGCCATCGCAGGCTTCCTGCACGAGACCAACACCTTCGCGCCGATCAAGGCGACCTGGGCGATGTTTGTCGCCGCGGAAGGCTTTCCCGGCCTGACCCGCGGCGCGGAGATGCTGGAGGTCTTTCCACCGATCAATATCGGCACCGGCGGCTTCATCAGGGCGGCCTCGGCGGCCGGTCACGAACTGGTGCCGCTGGCCTGGTCCGCCGCCGTGCCGTCGGCGCATGTCACCGACGAGGCCTTCGAGGAGATGAGCGCCATCGTGCTCGAGGACCTGGCGGCGGCGGGACCGCTCGATGCGGTCTATCTCGACCT
>JBGTSP010000364.1:0-3768 GCA_041940205.1 Alphaproteobacteria bacterium | reverse complement strand
GTCATCCGCTTCTGGATCATCGCCATCATCCTTGCCCTGCTGGGCCTGGCGACGCTGAAGCTGAGGTAGCGCGGTGATCGTCATTCCCTTCTACGCCCACCAGCGCGTCGCCGTGTTCGGACTCGGCCGCACCGGCCTCTCCGCCGTGCGGGCCCTGGTGGCCGGCGGCGCCGAGGTGCTGGCCTGGGACGACGATCCCGAGCGCCGCGACCGGGCCGAAAGCCTGGGCGGCCGGGCGGTCGCGCCGGAGGCGAAGCGCTGGCAGGGGGTGCGCGCGGTCGTGCTCTCGCCGGGGGTGCCGCTGACCCATCCGCAACCGCATCCGGTGGTGCGGCTGGCGCAGAAGCTGGGCGCCGAGGTGCTGGGCGATGTCGAACTGTTCGCCCGCACCCGACCCGCCGGCGCGCTGGTCGCGGTGACCGGGACCAACGGCACGTCGACCACCACGGCGCTGATCGCGCACGCCCTCAACGCGCTGGGAAGGCCGGCCCAGGCCGGCGCCAATCTCGGCCTGCCGGTGCTGGAATTCGAGCCGCCTGCGGCGGAGAGCGCCTGCGTGCTGGAACTGTCTTCCTACCAGATCGACCTGACCCGCTCGCTGCGCCCCGACATCGCCGTCCTGATCAACCTGAGCGCCGATCATCTCGACCGCCACGGCGGCATGGCCGGCTACATCGCGGCCAAGCGCCGGCTGTTCACCATGAACCGCGCGGCGACCTGCGTGCTCGGGGTGGACGATCCGTGGTCGGCCGGGACCGCCGACCAGCTCGAATCGCTCGGCCATAAGGTGCTGCGCGTCGGTCTCGCCCATCCGCCCGCGAACGGCTATGGGGCCGGCGAAGGCTGGTTGCGTCGCTATCGCGACGGGATCGGCGAGGATCTGATCGGGCTTGCCGGAATCGACAGCCTGCAGGGCCGGCACAACGCCCAGAACGCCGCCTGCGCGCTCGCGGTGCTGGAGGCGCTCGGCTTCGAGCAGGCCGCGATCGGCGCCGCGCTCGCCACCTTCCCGGGGCTCGATCACCGCATGCAGCCCCTGCCTGCGGTCGGCGGCGTCCGCTTCGTCAACGACAGCAAGGCGACCAACGCGGAGGCCGCCTCGCACGCGCTGTCGACCTATTCCGGGATCTACTGGATCGCCGGCGGGCGGGCCAAGGAAGGCGGCATCGAAAGCCTGCGCCCGCTGTTCCCGCGGGTTCGCCGCTGCTTCCTGATCGGCGAGGCCGAGGCCGCGTTTGCCGCCACCCTGGGCGCGGAGGTGCCGCACGAGCGCTGCGGAACGCTGGAACGCGCGGTGGCGCGGGCCTTTGCCGCCGCGCGGGCGGACGGCGGCGCCGAGCCGGTGGTGCTGCTGTCGCCGGCCTGCGCCAGTTTCGACCAGTTTCCCAGTTTCGAGGCCCGCGGCGCGCGCTTCGCCGAACTCGCCGCCGGACTGTCCGGCGACGATGCCCCGGCGCGGAGGGCGGCGGCATGCTGATCCTCACCCGCCGCGATACCAGCATGCTCGGCCAGTGGTGGTGGACCGTCGACCGCTGGACCCTGCTGTCGGTCACGGTGCTGATCTTCCTCGGCGGCGTCATGGTGCTGGCGGCGAGCCCGCCGGTGGCCGAACGGCTGCGGCTCGATTCCTTCCATTTCGTGCAGCGCCACTTCCTGTTCCTGGGCCCCGCGCTGCTGGTGATGCTGGCGGTCTCGGTGATGTCGCCGCGCGGCGTGCGCCGGATCGCGGCGATCGGTTTCGTGCTCAGCCTGCTGGGCATGATCGCCGCCCTGCTGGTCGGTCCGGAAATCAAGGGCGCGACCCGCTGGCTCAGCCTGGGCGGCATCTCGCTGCAGCCCTCCGAATTCGTCAAGCCGTGCTTCGCCGTGGTCGCGGCCTGGATGATGGCGGCCGAGAAGACCGAGGACGACGTGCCCGGCAACCTGATCAGCGCCGGTCTGCTGCTGCTGGTGCTCGCGGTGCTGGTGCAGCAGCCCGATCTCGGCATGAGCGTGATCGTCGCCGCGATCTGGAGCCTGCAGATCTTCGTCGCCGGCCTGTCGCTGGCCTGGGTCGCGGTGCTGGCGGTGCTCGGCGTGGCCGGCGCGGTCGGCGCCTATCTCACCATTCCCCATGTCGCCAGCCGGATCGACCGGTTCTTCGACAAGGCCAGTGGCGACAGTTTCCAGATCGACCGGGCGATGGACGCTTTCGGCGCCGGCGGCCTCACCGGGGTCGGTCCCGGTGACGGCATCGTCAAGGAGATCCTGCCCGACGCTCATACCGATTTCATCTTCGCCGTCGCCGGCGAGGAGTTCGGCGTCGCGGCCTGCCTGCTGCTGCTCGGCCTGTTCGCGGTGGTGACGCTGCGCGGCTTCGTGCGCTTGCAGCAGGAGAACAACCTGTTCATCGCGCTGGCGGTGACCGGTCTGCTGGCCCAGTTCGGCTTCCAGGCGATCGTCAACATGGGGGTCAATGTCGACCTGTTGCCGACCAAGGGCATGACCCTGCCGTTCGTTTCCTACGGCGGCTCGTCGCTGATGGCGCTGGCGCTCGGCATGGGCATGATCCTCTCGCTGACCCGGGACCGGCCGGGCGGGGAGGGACGGGCATGAGTCTCGTGCTGCTCGCCGCCGGCGGTACCGGCGGCCATGTCTTTCCGGCCCAGGCGCTGGCCGAGGAACTGCAGGCCCGCGGCCGCAACGTCGCGCTGGCGACCGACGACCGCGGCGAGGCCTACGACCGGCGCTTCCCGGGGGTCGAGGTGCATACCGTGCATGCCGGCACGCCGACCGGCCGGGGACCGGTCGGCAAGCTGCTGGCCGGCATCGACATCCTGCGCGGCGTCCTCCAGGCCCGCCGGCTGATCGCCGAGCTGGAACCCGATCTGGTCGCCGGTTTCGGCGGCTATCCCTCGCTGCCGACGATGTGGGCGGCCGCCGGCGGCGACCAGCCGATCCTGCTGCACGAACAGAACGCGGTGCTGGGTCGGGTCAACCGGCTGCTGGCCCGCAAGGTCGACACCATCGCCGTGTCCTTCGAGAAGGTGGCCGGCCTGCCGGGCAAGAACGCCCCGCCGGTGGTGCTGGTCGGCAATCCGGTACGCCGCGAGATCGCGGCGGTGGCCGAGCTGGGCTACGAGGCGCCGGGCCCGGACGACGATTTCCATCTGCTGGTGTTCGGCGGCAGCCAGGGCGCCCTGGTGATGGGCTCGGTCGTGCCGGAAGCCGTCAGGCGCCTGCCCGAGGCGCTGCGCCGGCGACTGGTGGTCTGCCAGCAATGCCGCGACAGCGACCGGGACAATGTCCGCCAGGCCTACCGGGAAATGGAGGTCCGGGCCGAGGTCGAGACCTTCTACGAGGACATGCCCGCGCGGCTCGCCCGCGCCCACCTGGTGATCGCCCGGGCCGGCGCCGGCACGGTGAGCGAACTGGCGGTGGCCGGACGGCCGGCGATCCTGGTGCCCGATTCCTTCGCCACCGACGATCACCAGACCGCCAATGCCGGCGCCCTGGTCGCGGCCGGCGGCGCCTGGCTCATGCCGCACAACGATTTCATGCCGGAGGCGCTGGCCGAGCGGCTCGCCGATCTCGCCGAGCGCTCCTTCCTGCTTCAGCAGGTCGCGGGCAACGCGCTCCGGGCCGGCCGGCCCGACGCCGCCCGGCGTCTCGCCAACCTGGTCGACCGGCTGGCGCCCGACCCGCGCGGCCGCGACGGCGGCGGGCGGTCCCGGTCGCGCGAGGGGAGGCAGGCGGCATGAGGGCGCTTCCCCTGGACATCGGTGCGAT